>JAQBQB010000002.1 GCA_028287235.1 Gemmatimonadota bacterium
GCTGCGAGGACGCCCTGCATCAGTCGTCTCCCATGGTTTGTTCCGGATCGATCACGAGCGCGTCGAGATCGTGCGAGTGATCCTCGGGCACCCGGTACTTCGGCGGGACGATCTCCTTGACCTCCGAGATCGCCATCACGGGCAGCTGCCTGATGAACAGCAGGAACCACATGAAGAACCAGCCGAAGCTGCCGAGGAGAATGCCGTAGTCGACCCAGGTGGGCCGGTACGTTCCCCACTGCCAGGGCTCGAACTCGTGCGACAGCGACGGCACGACGATGACGAAGCGCTCGAACCACATGCCGAGATTGATGAACAACGACAGGATGAACAGCCACTTCGGGTTGCGCCGCAGCTTCTGCGAGAAGAGCGACAGCGGCAGGACCATGTTGCAGATCAGCATGATCCACGCGGCCCACGCCCACTGGCCGAACACGCGGTTCCAGAAGTAGTCCTGCTCGAACTTGTTGCCGCTCATCCACGCGACCTGGAACTCGGTGAGGTACGCGAGTCCGACGACGCACGACGTGAAGAGACAGAGCTTGGCCGCGGCGTCGAGATCGTTCAGCGTGATGTAGTGCTCGAGCTTGAAGAACTTGCGCAGCGGAATGGCGATCGTGAACACCATGCCGATGCCGGAGAAGATCGCGCCCGCCACGAAGTACGGCGGGAAGATCGTGGCGTGCCACCCCGGCGTGAGCGCCATCGCGAAGTCGAACGACACGACGGAGTGCACGGAGAGCACGAGCGGTGTCGCGAAGGCGGCGAGAAACAGGTACGCGCGCGTGAAGTGCCGCCATTCGCGATCCGAGTTCCGCCACCCGAGCGACAGCATGGCGAGGATGGATTTCCGCACCGGATTCTTCTCCCGGTCGCGCAGGATCGCGATGTCCGGAATCAATCCGATGTAGAGGAAGGTGCTCGAGATCGTGAGGTACGTGAGGATCGCGAACACGTCCCAAACGAGCGGGCTCTTGGGATTCGGCCAGATCAGCCGCCAGTTTGGATACGGAATCAGGTAGAAGAACTTCCACGGCCGGCCGAGGTGCAGGATTGGGAACAATCCCGCGGTCATGACGGCGAACACCGTCATCGCTTCCGACACGCGATAGATGCTCGTTCGAAACCCGGCGCGGAACAGATACAGGATGGCCGAGATGAGCGTGCCGGCGTGGCCGATACCCACCCAGAACACGAAGGTGATGATGTAGACACCCCACATCACCGGCGGCTGATAGCCCGCGGCGCCGAGGCCTTCATGGATCTGGTAGGTCCAGGTCACCGCGCCGATGAGCATGCACAGGATCGCGGTGCCGAGCGCCGCGAACCAACCGAGGCTGGGTCCTAGCGTTCCGGCAATCTCGTTGTCGACCTGCTCGTAGCTCTTGACCGCCGGAAAGCGCACGGCCGCCGTCGCGACGTTCGGACGTTGCCCGCCGGGTAATGGGGTCGCAGTCGTAGCCATTATTTCGCGCCTCCCATTAGTTCGCCGCCGGCGCTGTCGCGCCGGTCGCCGGATGGTTGACCTTCTTCAAGTAGACCACCGCGGTGTAAGTGTTGAGCTCTTCGAACACATGGTAGGCGCGCCGGTCGTGCGCGAGCTGCGCGACGCTCCAGTTTGGATCCGCCGCGTCACCGAATGTGATGGCGCGCGACGGACAGGCCTGCGCGCACGCCGACGTGAACTCGTCCGCATGCAGCTCGCGATGCTCGGCGGCCGCGCGATTCTCGCCCTCGCGGATGCGCTGCACGCAGAAGCTGCACTTTTCCATCACGCCCTTCGTGCGGACCGTGACGTCGGGGTTGAGCTGCCACTCCAACGGCTCCGGGAACGCGTACTGCTTGCGATCCTGCTCGCCGTACCCGAACCAGTTGAAGTAGCGGACCTTATACGGACAATTGTTCGAGCAGTAGCGCGTGCCCACGCAACGGTTGTACACCTGCACGTTCAACCCGTCGGGCGCGTGGTACGTGGCGTACACCGGACACACGGGCTCGCACGGTGCGTTGCCGCAGTGCTGGCACAGCATCGGCACGAAGCGCGTCTCGAAGTCTTCGCCGAACTTGCCGTCGGGGTTGCCTTCGAAGTAGCGCTCGAGACGAATCCAGTTCATCTCGCGGCCGCGCTCGATGTTGAAGCCCGGGCGAGCGTCGGCGAAGAGCGTGGCATTCTGCCAGTACGCTCCCACCGTGGGGATGTTGTTCTCGGAGTAGCAGGCGGTGACGCAGGCCGAACAGCCCGTGCACCGCGCGAGGTCGATCGTCATTGCCCAACGACGCTTGGCCATGCCGCGCACGTCGTTCGGGTTGTACATGCCCTTCTCGATGCCGTGGCCCAGCGCGGTGGGCGAACCAAGATCGCCCTGCGCATCGGCCGCGACCGGCGCGCGAAGTCCCGGAAGGAATTCGTGACTCGCATCGCCCGGCAGCACTTCCACGCGCGCTTCGTCGCCGCCCGGCGCCTTGTTCAAGTCAGCCGCGTCGATGGCCTGCGCGATGCCGCGTCCGTGCTGCCGCGCCGAACCTTCGGTGCTTGGCAACACGCGATTGTCGCCGGTCTTCGAGATCGACGCCTTCGTCGCCGTCCACACGAGCCCACCCGCGCCATCGGTGCCGGCGGGAATGAGGTCGAGCGCGTTCACGCCGATGTCGCGCGAGTAGCGGCCGTAGCCCCACTGCACGTCGCCAGTGGAGTGGTGCTTGGGATCGAACAGCGCCATCGACTTCACGGCGGCGTGACCCTGCCCGATCGGGATCGCGATCGCATCCTTATGGATGCCGAGGTACGGATATGCCGGCGCGCGCACGGTGCCGGTGGCCGTCTTCACCTCGAGAATGTCGCCGCGCTCGATGCCGAGGCGCGTCGCGGTCTCGGGATGAATCTCGACCCACGAGCTCCAGCAGATCTTGGTGACGGGATCGGGCAGTTCCTGCAGCCACGGCTTGTTCGCGCCGCGCCCGTCGCCGAGCACCGGCGACGGATACGTCACGAGGAAGAAGTCGCCCGTCGTGCTGCCCATCGGCGTCGCCGTGGCGACCGGTGCGGCAGCGGGAGGAAGCGCCCGCTGCGCGATCGTGCCGCTGGTGATGCCCTTCGGAAGCGCCGCGGCCAAACCGGCGGCGCCGCCCGGGAAGTTCGCGATGAACCACGAGCGATAGTCGGCGCTCGTCGCGGCGGCGGCGGTCGGCGTGCCCTTCTTCGCCACGGCGATGAGGGCGTCGGCCGTGCCTCCCTTGATCGTGGAGAAAACCGGATCCATCACCGGTTGCTGAACGCCGATGGTGCCGCGTACCGGCTCTGCGTCGCCCCACTGCTCGAGCGAGTGCAGGTCGGGGATGATGAGATCGCACATCTCGGTCGTCTCGTCGGGATACGACGAGAAGCTCACCTTGAGCGCGACCTTGGCGAACGCCTCGCCGAACTTGACCGACTTCGGCAGCGAGTGCGCCGGATTCGTTCCGCGCACGAACGCCACGCCCACCTGGCCGCCGCGCATGCGCTCGACGGCGGCGAGCACCTGGTCGGTGTGCGCGATGCCCTCGAACGCCGTGATCGGCGTGGCGGGCTTGATCGTGGTTCCCACGGCGCCCGACGCCTGATTGATCGCGGCGACCGCCAGCGCGACGTCGAGCGCGTTGTCGCCGCTCGCGCCGGACACGGCGAGCACCGGCTTGGACGCACCGAGCTCGTTGACGAGCGCCTGCAAGACGTTTGCGGCGACACCGCTGTCCGTTGCCGCCTGCTGCACGCTGCCCTTGCCGGCGAGCGCGTTGGCGATCGACAGCTCGCTGCCCGGCTTACACGCGATCCACTGATCGGCATTGAGCCCGGTGAGGGACCTGCGCGCGCCGATGTAGACGAAGCGCGGGGCGCCATCGAGCTTGGCGCGTGCGTCGGCAAAGTCGAGCTGCTGCGGAACGTTCGCGCCCCAGCTGTCGAGGAAGTCGGCGCCGAACGACAGGATCAGCTTTGCGTCCTTGAAGCTCAGGCTGGGCCACGCCACACCGTAGCTGCGGCGATTGGCCTCGATCGCGGCCGAATCGGCCTCGAAGTCGACGCTGAGGTGGGCGGGCATGCCGAAGCCGGCGAGCCAGCCGTCGAGGAAGCGCGGGAAGCTGCCGCTCTCGTGCTGGTTGAGGAACACCGCGCCGCCCTTCTGTGCCGTGCCGAGCGCCGTGCCGAGACGCGTGATCGCGTCTTCCCACGTCGTGGCGTGCCAGCCGGTGGCGTCCTTGAACAGCGGCGTGCGGAAGCGGTCCGGATTGTACAGCCCCTGCAACGCCGACTGGCCGCGCGCGCACAGCGCGCCGCGGTTCAGCGGATGATCCGGATTGCCCTCGAGCTTGATCGAGCGTCCGTCGCGCGTCTCGGAGATGACCCCGCACGCGGCCGAGCACTCGCGGCAGGTCGTCGCGTAGTAGCTGGAGACGCCCGGCACGGTCTGATCGGGCGATACCAGATATGGAATGAGCTTTCCGGTATCCTCCGAGCAGGCGGTCGTGGCGATCACGGCGCTCGACGCGCCGAGCACCTTGAGGAAGTCCCGGCGCTTGACGCCAGTCTTGGAAATGTCCTGGCTCATATTAGTAGTGGCAGTTGGCGCAGTCGTAGCGCGCCTTCTTGCGCTCGCCCGTCGCGACGGTAGCCGGTGCGGGCGACGCAGATGACGTCGTCGCCTGCTGCTGCGGCGCGTACCCCGCGGCTTCGAGTCCTTCCTTGGGGCTGTAGCCGTTCACGTGACAGCTCACGCACCAGCCCATGTTGAGGCTCGCGTACTGATAGACGCGATCCATTTTCTGGATCTGCCCGTGACACGTTTGGCAGGTGACCCCCGCCGTCACGTGCCGCGTGTGCGGAAAGTGCACGTACTCCGGCACCTTGTGGATGCGCTTCCACGGAATGGGCTTTGCATTTGGACCCATGCCCGCGCCCGGACCGGCGGCATCAGCGAACTTATATAGCTTCGCGATCTCGTCGCTGTGGCGCTTCGGACCGAGGTCCGACGCGGGACGATCGGGCCCGATCATGTTGTGACAGCCCATACACGTCGACACGGCCGGGAGTCCCGGATCCATCGACTTGTTCGCCGCATTGTGGCAGTACAGGCAATTCATCCCGAGCTTCTGCACGTGAACCGGGTGCGGGAAGGCAATGGGTTGAACGGGTGAGCTGTGTTGCGAAGAGGAGGCGCCGCTATATGCGGAAAGCATTACGGCGCCGACGGCCAGGGCGAGTAGCCCCGGGATGGCGGTCCACTTCCTTCGCTTGGTCATCGCGATGGGGTGAATATTTGAAGAACGTCGTGGCAGCGGAGGCTTGTGAACAAATTCACAAGCCTCCGCCCGGCCGAGAAATCTGAACGGCATGGGTAGCCCACGCAAGTGAGCAAACCCGTTGTCTGGTCGTGTGTAATCCTAATTGGGGCAGGCGTGTAAGTCTGCTGGCGGTAACCGTCTTTCTCACCCAAACCCAGCCCCGTCTCGTGCCGCCGAACAAATCTGCTCCGCCTCCGCGAGACGCGCGCCATGCAGGTCGTCAGGCAGCAAGTCCAGGTTGGCGCGCGGTGTTTGAGTCAGCCGAAGCGGCCACTGCGTCCCAAAGACGAATCGCTCGGCACCGATCGAGCGAAAGAGCTTGGCCAGATGATCCTCCGGCGGCCCCCATATCCAGGAAATGTCCCAGAACACCCGCCGCTGCTCCTCGACGGTCAGGCCCCAGTGCACTTCCTCGATCATCTCGCGGCCTGCAGCCGTGACGACGAGGCGCACCGACTCCCCTGCCCTCGCCAACGCGCGAATCGCCGCGGCACTCAGATCGCCAGCCGAATCCATGGAATGGCGCTGGCGCAGGTCCTCGAAGCGCACGGTGAGCAGCGTCGCCATCCCCAGCTCGCCGGCGGCGATCGCGAGCTCGCGCAGGCCGGCATCGTGCGGGCCGAGCCCCCACTGCGGCGGGTAGGCGCGAATGGCCGGCGCTCCCGCCGACGTCGCGTCGCGCAGGGCTCGTTCCCACTGAGGCCAGTCGGGTCGGATCGCAGGTACCGGCCGCAGTCGCGCGGCGAGCGGCGCGAGCGCCGTGTACAGCGCCGTGTTACCGGGCGTCGGATCGCGATAGAACGCCGACGGTAGATGGCCCACCCACGCCTGGCTGATCCCCTCGCGATCGAGCACGCGCACGAGCACGTCGGCGTCGGAATGCGGAACGTGGCGGAACGGGTACGGCCCGATGAGCGTGTTGACGTCGATCATGCCGGCTCGCTGCCCGTGACGCTTCGCGTGTCCCGAGTCGCCCGCGGAAAACTGTTCGGGGGAAAGATGCGCGCGGCATTTCTCCACCGGATGTTCGCGATGTCGCGCGCGCTCAGGCCGATCACGTCGAGCGCGCGGAGCTTGGCGAGGCCCGTGCACATCGTCAGGTCGCACCCCCACAACAGGCGCTCGGCGCCGAGCGCTTCGATCGCCGCGTCGAGCATGCCGCGGTCGACGCCGCTCCCCGACAGATCGGGATAGATGTTCGGGCAGTCGACCACCGCGGGGAACGTGTGCATGTAGTCGCCGCCACCACCGAGGTGCGCAAGAATGAAGTTCGCCTTCGGAAAGCGCTCGGCGAGACGCGCGAGATCGGCGCCATCAGAGATCTCTTGCGACGGCCATTCACGGCGGCGGTGCTGCCAGATGTGGTGCAGCACCGGAAGGCCGCGCGCGGCAGCGACGTCGGCGATCGGATCGAGCAGCGGATCGTCGGCGCGGCGGCTCGCGAGCAGCTTGATGCCGATGGCGCCGCGCGCGACGCAGCGGTCGATCTCGGTGAGCGCGTGCACGGGATAGTTCGGGTTGACCGTCACGAACATGCGCACGCGATCGGGCTCACGCGCGCAGAGGTCGAGCATGACGTCGTTGCCGGTCGTCACATCCTCGGGCGACGGGAAGTACGTCGGCGACGTGAAGCCATAGCTGCCGAGCACCGACGCGACGTGATAGGTGATGCCCATCTGGTCGCCGGCGCGAAAGCGCGCCGCGTTGACGTCGGCCCAGTCGGTGCGCCCTGCTCCGGCGTGGTAGAAGTGCGCGTGCGCGTCGATCAGAGGCTCGGGCGACGGCGTCACGCGCCGGCGTCCTCGTCGCGCAGATCGACGAATGCGTCGCTCGCGCCGCGCTCGATCTCGCGAATCGCCTCCTCGTCGTGCGCCAGCGCCGCGTAGTTGTACGCGCCGCGCTTGAACAGCACGCCATGCTGCGCGGCGAGCTCGAGGAAGCGCTGCTCGCGCGCAGGCGTGTCGAAGCGGAGCATCCACATCGGGTCGAGGCCGTCGACGCTCACACCGCCCACGCCGCTCGCCTCGATCGCGGCGGTGACGCCGCGCCGCATCTCGGCGCCGATCGTCCAGAGCGAGTCGCAGACGTCGGCTTGGTCGTGCCACGCGAGGACCGCGCCGCATGCGGCGAGCGCCGACGCCTCGCTGGCCAGCGTCGACGAGATCCACGTCTTCCGCGCGGCGTCCATCACCTCGCGATGTCCCACCACGGCCGAGAGCGGATAGCCGTTGGCCATCGCTTTGCCGAACGCGGCGAGATCGGGCATCACGTCGGCGTACGCTTGGTAACCGCCCGTGCGGAGGCGGAAGCCCGTCTTGATCTCGTCGAAGATCAACACCGCGCCCGCCGACGTCGCGAGCTCGCGTGCACGCGCGATCCATTCGACCGAGGGTAGACGTTCTACCACCGGCTCGAGAACGATCGCCGCGAGCTGCGAGCCGGCGTCGGACACGGCGGCTTCGAGCGCGGCGATGTCGTCGTAGGCGACGCGACGGAAGGCGCGGCGCGTGCCCTCGGGCACGCCGGCCGTGTCGTCGGCCGACCAATCGAGCCAGCCGAAATACCCGGAGCCGATTACGACGTCGCGTGCCGTGTACGTGCGCGCGATGCGCACCGCCGCGGCCATCGCTTCGGCACCGGTCTTGAGAAACTGAATGTTGTCGGCGCACGGAATCACGCCGCACAGCCGCTCGGCGACTTCGACTTCGCGATAGCTCGACAACCCGCAGACGTTGCCCGAGGCAATCGCGTCGACCGCCGCGCGCGTGACGTTCGGTTCCGCGTACCCCAGTGCGACGGCGCCAAGCGCCATGGTGCAGTCGAGATACTCGTTGCCGTCCGCATCGATGACGCGGCAACCGACGGCCTGCGAGAAGTGAGTTGGCCCGGTCGCGTCGGCGGAGCCGTACAGCCCCTCGGCCCGCTTGCTGCCCGTGGAGGCGCCGGTTGGCATCACGGCGCGCGCGCGCGTGCGCCAATCGGAGTCGTCGTGTTCCTCGGGAATGACCTCGGCTTCGCCCTCGTCAGCGGACTCCGACTCGACGTCGGCGTCGTGACCGGCCGGGGCGGGCTGCGCTGATGCGTCCTTCGCACCGCGATCGAAGAATCGGCGAAATGGCATGGGGGGAAGATACCTGGTTCGAAGCCGTTGTCACCCGAGACGCAAGATTCCTCGCCGGTGCGCTCCTCGGAAGGACAGTTACGCTTTTCGCTTCAGGTAATTCACCACCTCGTACGCCATCGCGCGCATGAGCGAGAGCTCGCGCGCATTCGGCGCCGCGCGAAAGGTGAGGACCCGCAACGTCCGCATGATGTGCTCGGGAAAACGCGTCTTGAAGAACTCGATCGCGGCGAGCGAGCGCTCCGCGTCGGTGAAGAACTGCTCGAACTGCTCGTTGGTCGGCGGCGGCGAGTCCTTGCGCGGCGGGGCGATGGTGCGCGTGGCGTCGGCGGCGGCGAGATGCAGCTCGTAGAGCGCGATGAGCGCGGCCTGCGCGAGGTTCAGCGACGCGTGGTCCGTCGTGGGAATGTTGACCACGGCGTTCACGCGGTCGAGCACGTCGTTTGGAAGCCCGCTGTCCTCGCGCCCGAAGACCAGCGCGACGCGGCCTTCAGGCGCCACCTCGAGCAACTCGGAGGCGGCCGCTTTCGGATCGATGACGCGAACCTTGGCCGCGCGACGGCGCGCGGTGAATCCCGCGACACGGATGCAGTCGGCGACGGCCGCGTCGAACGAATCGAAATGCTCGATGCGCTCGATGAGGTCCATGGTATTGTGCGCGATCCCCTCGAGTCGGACGACGTCGTACTCGACTGGGCGCACGAGCCGCAGCGTGGTCACACCCATGTTCTTCATCGCGCGAATGGTCGCCGCGATGTTCACCGGATCCTGCGGCTCGAACAGCACCACCACGACGGACGAGAGGAGCGACTCACTCATCGGCGGAGCGGATGCTGGTGAGCCGGCCGGCGTCGTGCCGATCGCCGCGCAGGTAGACGAACTCGCCGGCGGCGCCGCTCATCACGAGCTGCCCCCGCCGGCGCTCGCGGCCGCGCGGCATCTCGTTGATGATCACGTCGATAGCGTCGGGCGCGGGCGCAAGCGTCACGTCCATGCGATAGCCGCGCCCGACAGCGCCCCACGTCGCCTCGACGGCGTGCGGCGCATCCCAGCCCTCGATTTGGCGCGCACGAACAGCCGTCGATCCCGCGTCGGGAACCAGCACCCATGCGCTCAAGCCGCGCTCACCGCGGAGATACAGTTGCACGCCGTCACCGTTGATGTCCGCCTGTTCGTTGTCATAGCGATTGGTCGCGCTTGCCGGTGCGAAAGTCATCTCGCTCGCCGCGACTTCGATGCCGACCGCGAGTGACGATGCCTTCCGCTCCAGTACGATGCGCGCCGACGGACGGCCCGCGTCGATCCAGGTCTGCTCCGATCGCCGATAGTGTCGTTCGCCCAACTCGATCGCGACGCCGTGCCCCACGGCCGGAGTGCCAACAATTGCTTCGAGCACCGGGGGCTCGTACACGGACGCTTGGTGCATCTCGCCGAGGTGGTCGGAAATGTAGCCACCAAGCTCGATGCTGCTGCGCGCGCTGCCCGCAACGAGCTCGATCTGCCACCCGCTCTCCGTGCGCTTGTGCGTGTGCACCGATCCGTCTCTCATCTCGACGCGAATGTGCTCGCCGAATTTCACGGCGGCGACATGATCCGACCATGCCATGAGCGTCTGATGCCGGCCCGCGGCCCCGCGGGCGCGAATGACGCGGAACGCGTGCTCGCCTCGTCCAGGCGGACCGGGTGCGACGGCCCGCCACCACTCGGTATCGCGATCGCTGCACGACCAAAGCTCGAGCTGTCGTCCATCGCTCCCCTTTGCTCGGCCGTGCACCGGCACATCGGCCAGTGCGCGCTGGCGCAGCGTGTCGCGAATGAACTGGAAGCCGTCGTCGAGCGCGGTGCCGCCCAATAGCTGCGCCGGCTCGAGTGCATTCACTCCCGACTCGAGTGCGACATCCGCATGAAATGGGAGATCGACCTGGACCTCGTTGTCGGCGCGCCACTCGAGCTCGTCGATCAGATACTCGGTGAGCACAACGATCGTCCGCTCGGCGCGCACGTCGGGCGCGAGTCCGTCCGCCGACGCGATGATCCATCCGGCGGCGCCACGCTCGTCGTACGCCTCGAGCGACCCATTCACGCGCTGCTGTGACTTTCCGCTGAACAAGGGCGCGTTGTGCGCGAGCGTGCTGCGATACCAGTGCAGGGACGGATCGGTGTACGACCCGGTGCCGAAGTCCTCGAGCCAGCGCGTCGCTCCATCCATGGCGAGGAGATTCAGCCGGTCCGGATGTCCGTGTCCTCCACCGGAGTGGCCGTAGTCGAGCGCGACGTACCGTTGACCGCCGTCGCGCCGAAACACCGCGATCCCCTGCGCCTCGAGCAGCGCGGAGCGCGGAGCAACCGGCTCGAGCGGAGGGAGCACGGGCCGAGCGTAGAGCAGCGCACGCCAACTCAGATCGGCGCGCGACAGCGCGGACGGAGCCGCGTTGCGCTCCACGTCCGCCGAAGAATTTCTGCGGCCGGTGTCGCGCCGCGGCACGCCCTCCTCGTACAACCGTTGCAATGCGCCGATCAGCGCCGAATCGTCGGCGCGTGCGAGTCCGAGCTCGCAATGTTCCGCGATGCGCCACTGGCGAAGCGAGATGGCGTACTGCGAGTCGCGGCGCGACGGCAGCGTGAAGTCGGGTAGCGCCGTGGCGAACGGCGTCGCGAACCCGCGCTGAAAGCGATCGACCAACGGCGGCGGAAGCTCCAGCCCCGCGCGCTCGGCCATCGTGACGCCATACCACAGGCCGCGGTGTGCGAAGAGATGATAGTTCTCGCCCTCGTACCAGGTGCCGTCTGGCAGCAGACCTTCCCCAAGGTGCGTCGCGATACCGGACGTACCGTACACGGCGTCTTCGGCCGCCCGCTCGTCGCCGAGCACGCGGGCGGCAGCGAGCAGCGCAGCGTTGTTCCACACCTGCCGGTTCGAGCCGCCTTCATCGTACTCGGCGATGATCGCCCGGCTCGGGACGATGATCCGATCGCGGACGCGATCGGCGAGCACCGGATCAGTGGATGTCACAAGATCGGCCGCGACGCAAAGCTGCAGCAGCCAGATCGACTCGAGGTACGTGCTGAAGAAGAGCCGCGTGGGCCCGAGCACGTTGTCGGCATTCGGGTAGCTGTCGTAGCGATCGGCGTAGCCATGCAAGATCGTCGAGGCCAATGCACCGAATCGCGGGTCGACGTCGAGCGCCGACAATACAGCGGCGTGCACCGCCCGCTCGGCGAGCCAGAGCTGGTACCAGTAGATCCAGAAGCGGTCGTGCAGCTCTCCGCGATAGACCGTGCCGCATTTCGGGCAGCGATGCTCGTGCGGATTGAACGGGTCGAAGTCGAGGAGCGTTCCATCGCGCGCACAACGACCGCCTTCGCGCGAGAGCAGCGCCTTCTGCGTTGGGAAGTAGATCTCGCGCGTCAACAGCGGCTCGAGATCCGCCGCGAGCGACGCGGCGAGGGATCGCAGCGCCCCGCCCGCGACCTCGCGCCGAACGCTCAGTGCGCCGTCGCTGAGCAACAGGCTCATTGCGCCAACTGCCAGCGCGCGAGCGTGACCATCTCTCCTCGGAGATCCATGACGACATTGTGAAGACGGCGCGACAGCCCCTGCACTCCGCGCGAATGATACACCCACGCCACGGGCATCTCTTCCTCGAAGATGCGCTGGACCGTACGCCACGCGGCAACGCGCTCGGCGTCGGTCCGCGCGCTGCGTGTCGCCGCGAACGCCGAATCGAGGCGCGGCGAGTGATAGCCGGAGTAGTCGAGAGCGCCGCCGGCTTGCCGCGATTCGAACAGCGCGGCGAGAAATGCGAGCGACACGTCGCCGGGCACGCCGGCGACGAGCACGTCGAACGACTTGTGCGCGGCGCGCGCCTGCGTGAGAAATGTCCCGAGCTCCACCTGCCGGATGTTCGCGCGAACTCCGCGCGCCGCGAGATCCGCCTGAACGAGCTGCTCCAGCGCGTTGTCGCCGCTCCCCACCGTGATCAGGTCGAGCTCGAAGCGCCGGCCGCCGCGTTGGCGCACGCCGTCGGCGCCGCGGTGCCAACCCGCGGCGTCGAACAGCGAGTCGGCAAGGAGCGTGTCGTGAACCGGCGCGCCTTCGAGCGCGAGCGGACTCTCGGGAGGTACCGGACCGGCGGCCGGACGTCCGTAACCAGCCAGCGCCGCGCGCACGATCCGGTCGCGGTCGATCGACGCGGAGATCGCGCGCCGAACACGGACGTCGTCGAAGGGCGGCTTGTGGACGTTGAACACCAGCCCCGACGTAAACAGAATCGGATAGTCGAGCACGCGGAGCGATCGATCGCGCGCCGCGAGCGCCGCCATCGTCGGCGCGATGCCGGCGACGTCGAGATCCCCGCTCGCGAGTCCCGCGAACTTCGTCGTCGGCTCGTCGACCACGCTCACGACGAATCCCGACAGCGTTGGCGGTCCGCCCAACCCGATCGGGAATCGTGGGTTGCGGCGAAAGACCCAGCGCTCGCCGGCGCGCCGCTCGACGAACTCGAACGGTCCGTTCCCAACCGGCCGCAGGTTGAACGCGGCGCGCTTCATGTCGGCGTGCGCGGTTCGTGCGAGCAGGTGGGCCGGAAGAATCGGCAGCTCGCAGAAAATGAGTGGGAGCTCCGGCTGCGGCGCATTGAAGACCACTCGTGCCGTCGAATCATCGACCGCGATCACGCTGTCGACCGAGGCAAGGTCCGTGGCGCGCCAAAACCCCGTGACGGGATCGCGCGCCGCGTCGATCGTGAACGCGACATCGCGCGCCGTGGTCGGCTGGCCGTCGTGCCACATCAAGTCCGGCGCGAGATGCAAGACCAACGTCCGCCGATCGGGCGACCACTCCCATCGCCGCGCGGCGTAGGGCTCGGGAGCCAGCGCCGAGTCGTATTTGGCGAGCGTGACGAAGAGGGCGTAGCGCTGAATCTGCCGCGACAGCGAATGCACGGTGACGAGCGGGTTGCCCGACTCGAGGTCGGTTCCCGACGCATAGACCGCGACACCCGGTTGCCGCTGAGGCGAAAAACAGCTCGTCACTCCGGCAGCGACGAGCGCGATCAGAGTTGACACGCGAAGGCTGCCATGCAGCTTCAACGCGTGCATCCTCCCGCCGTGCTGCGCCGGCTCGCTGGCGCGCTGCTCCTGCTCTGGCTGGTGCTGACCATTACGTTCGCGTTGATCCGTTTGGCTCCGGGCGACGCGGCGACCTTTCTCGTCTCGCCGTCGGCGACCGCGGCCGACGTCGCGCGGACGCGCGCCGAGCTGGGCCTCGATCGTTCGATCGCCGTTCAATATGCACGCTGGGCGGTTGGCATGCTGCGGGGCGATCTGGGCGAGAGCTTTTCCCTGCACCAACCGGTGACGCAGGCGCTCGCGCAGGCGTTGCCGGTATCCGTCGGCTTGGGTGCCGCGTCGCTGTTTCTCACCTTTCTCGTTGGCGTGCCCGTAGGAATGCTTCAGGCGATTCGCCGCGGCCGCCCGCTCGACCACGTCCTCACCGTGTTGACGACCGTCGTCTACGCCGCGCCGAGCTTCTGGCTCGCGCTCGCGTTCGTGGCGGTCTTCACCTACGGCGCCGCGGCCTGGGGGTTCCCTCAGTGGATGCGCCTCCCCGCGTTCGGCCTCAGGTCACCTGGCGCCGACCTGCACGGTGTCGCCGCGGTGAGCGACCTGCTGCGTCACGCGCTGCTGCCGGTGACCATTCTCGCCGCCGTCGGCGCGGCCGGTATCGCGCGCTACGCGCGATCGAGCGTGACGGACGTGCTGTCGCAGGATTTCGTGCGCACGGCGCGCGCGAAGGGTATGTCGCCCGCTCGCGTGTATTTCCGGCACGTGCTCATGACCGTGCTCCCGTCGTTCGTCGTGTTGTTCGCGCTGTCGCTGCCCGGCCTCGTCGCGGGCTCGATCTTCGTGGAGGCGGTGTTCGCCTGGCCGGGAATGGGGCGGCTGATGGTGAACGCGATCATCGCGCGCGACTATCCACTCGTCATGGGCGCCGCCGGCGTGTACGCGGCGCTCGTGCTCGCGGCCAACCTGGCCGGCGACCTCGTGTTGCCGCTCATCGATCCACGGCGGCGCGCGTGAGATTCATCGGTCGCCTGCGAACGCCGGATCGCATCGCCGCCGGGCTCCTCGCCGCGATGACGCTCGCCGTGATCGCCGTGCCGCTACTGTCGCGACAGGATCCGTTGAACATCGGTGACGTGCTCACGCTTCGGCTCCTGCCTCCGTGGTCGCGCGACACGCACGGCGTGTTTCATCTGCTCGGCACCGACCGATTCGGCCGCGATCTGTTCGTGCGCATGATGCTCGCGGGGCGCATCTCGCTCGCCGTGGGCGTTCTGGGTTCGCTGCTTGCCGGCGCGCTTGGCACCATGGTGGGAGCGCTGTCGGCGTGGGTCGGAGGCGCGGTCGACGCGGTGCTCATGGCCATCGCGGATGCGCTCCTGGCCCTTCCCCGTCTGGTGCTCCTGCTCGTTTGCGCCGCACTCTGGCAGCCAGGATTGGCGACCGTCGTGGTCGTCCTCGTCGCGACGGGATGGATGGGCGTGGCGCGACTCGTTCGTGCCGAGTTGCTCGGCGTGAGGACGCATGCGTATGTCGATGCGGCCACGGCGCTGGGCGCGTCGTCCGCGCGAGTGCTCTGGCGCCACGCACTTCCCAACGCGCTCGGACCGGCGATCGTGGCGACGACACTCGGCGTAGGCAACGCCATTCTCCTCGAGAGCGGACTCTCTTTCCTCGGCCTCGGCATCCAGCCGCCGCGGCCGAGTTGGGGAAACATGATCGCCGGTGGCCGCGATCTGATCGTCGCCGCGCCGTGGGTGGCCATTGCGCCCGGACTGGCGCTCATCGTGACCGTGTTGGCGTGTACGCTGCTCGGCGATGCGCTTCGCGATCGGCTGGCGGGGGAGATGGGGACAACGTTGAGGGATCGGGCGTAGCGGAACTGTCATCGAATCAGAATCGTCACGATCGCCCGACTTGCCGCAACGAACTCGACGTCGCGCCCGATCGTTACCATTTCACTAATTATCGTTTCATCAAGTCTCGCCGTCCGTGCCTCGCGGACTACGAACGGCAACCGCCACCGCCCGGCCACCTCGTCG
Source organism: Gemmatimonadota bacterium (assembly GCA_028287235.1). Taxonomy (GTDB): domain Bacteria; phylum Gemmatimonadota; class Gemmatimonadetes; order Gemmatimonadales; family Gemmatimonadaceae; genus JAQBQB01. Next base: position 15,544 of record JAQBQB010000002.1, read on the forward strand.
TCGCGGAGATTGACGCATCGCAGCACCAGCCACTCGCCGTCCTCGCTCTGCTTCATCGCCGAGAAGGCCAGCCCGGATCCAACGAGCTCAGGACCCTCGACCGTCGACGGCACGCGAAGCGCGGAACGGAGCGTCGTGCCGACGAGCGGGGACAGCACATCGTCCGCCGCGCGCTCGATGGCGTCGATCGTCGCCGGAAGTCTCGCGCCGTGCGGCATCACGGCGAACGCCGCGTCGAACGGGCCAATGCACTGTGCGCCTGGCGTCGGCGTCGGCCATCCGGCGTGGCCCGGGCGTTCGGGAAGATCGTTCCGCGACAGCTCTCCCACGGCGCGCACGAGCGTGACGAGCACCGCTCCCTCGGCCGTCGCCTCGTACTCGGCGAGTCCGTCGCTGAACACCGTGAAGCCAGCGCCGTCCCTGAACAGCGAGACGTACCGGTGCAGCGGCGCCGTCGGCGGCGGCGCTTCCACCGCGGCTTCCGCGTCGCCGACTTCGATTGATTCGCGGCGAACGACGCCGAACGCGGCGTCAGCCCAGACCTCGGGAGTCACGAGGTCGCTGCGCAACACCAGTCGCAGGCGGTGATTCTCGCCGCGATTCTCGCCCGACACGCGAACGCGCAGGAACGGCGCCCCGGCCTCGAGCGTGAGGTGGACCGTGACGTCCGAACCGTGACGTCGGTCGCGGCCGTTTCCATCGATGATCCGATACCGCAGGGCGAGCTCGCCGTACAGCGCGCCGCGGTGAGCGGGACGGACGGTGCGGAACTCGGCTCGCGTCTCACGCCGCCGGGGCGCGGGCGTGTACAGGTCGCCGGCATCGCCCTCGTCGACGAAATCGATCAAGGAGGCGATTCGCCGGCCACTCTCCACGTGCCCGAGTGAGATCTCACCAGATTCGCCGACCGTGACGTCGAGAATTTCGTTTCGCAGCGAGTGCCGGTTTGTGGTGACCGGGTGATCCGGAAAGCGGCGGCGTACGTCGCCCGCCCCGATCGCGTACGAGTTGATGCCATACGGCGCAGCATCGGGAATCCAGGCCGCGGCGCGTGTCACCACGACGAGGTCGTCGTCGGGGTAGTGGCGCGGCGACTCCGTGCGCGAGTGCCGCACGCTCCGCGACAGTATCTGCAGCGCGCCCAGCGCCGGAACGCGCGGTTTGGGCTTCGAGACAGCCGGCGCCGCTGGCGCGAGCGCCGCGGAGCCTGGGCCAACGGCGATGTCGGCGAGGAATTCCTCGATCTCGAGGATCGCCACGCCGGCGCGCTTCCGCGGCGCGGCATTGCGCACGATGACGATCGGCTGCCACTCGCTCTTCGCCTCGCGCGCCGCGACCGGATCGTGCCCAACGAGCTGGGCGATCGCGTCGTCGCGGATCCCGACACCCTGATTGATCGCCGAGCGCAGGCGGAGCTCCATCGCGTCGGCGACGTCGTCAATCGAGCAGCCGCACAAGGTGTCGTGCGGATGCGCAGCGAGAAGCGTCTTCCACGCCTGCTCGAGCAGCGGACGTCGGGACGCGCCCTCGCGGGCGGCGAGCGCCGCCCACGGTTCGGCGTCGCGTAACAGCGTCCGTTCGGCGCGAGCGTTGAGCCGCTTCTCGTGTGCCCGCGTTCCGAACGTGCCTTGCAGTGTCCACGTGTAGCCGTACGAGTCGCGCAGCTCGCCGCGCACGAGCGGCAGCGACTGCAACGCACTGCGCTCGATGAGGCGCTCGGCGAACTGCGTCAACGAACTGCGCTGGACTCCGTCGTCCGCGCCGGCGCGCTCGAGCATCGTCAGTGCGTCGCCCAGCCGCGGTTGGCGTGCATGATGATCGGCGCCGTTCGGGATGAGCATCACGCCTGCCGTGGAGCGCGGAACGAGCTCGCCGCGCATATGCAGCCATCGTGCGCGCGCGCCATCCTCGTCGAGTGGGAGATGCGAGCCGAACTCGTAGCCGTCGCGCGGCAGATGGAAAAGGAGCGCGTCGTCGCCGGATGGCGACCGCCAGCGGACCGTATCGCCCGCGGGCCAGCGCGCGCCGCCGTAGCCGCGCCACACGATGATCAGCGGCAGCCCGAAACCATGCGCGATCGACGGAAGCGCCGCCGGGTGGCCGAACGAGTCCGGCGAATACAACACCGGCGGCGACGCCGCACCGAGCCGCCCAAGCATGCGTCGGCCGGCGAACAGATTCCGCACGATTGCTTCGCCGCTCGGGATCAGCTCGTCGGCGAGCACGTACCACGGACCGGCTTCGAGCCTGCCCTCGCGGAGCAGCGCCGCGAGCGCGTCGGCACGGTCAGGACGAACGCCGAGATAGTCCTCGAGGATGATCGCCTGTCCGTCGAGCAAGAAACTTTCGCGCGACGACGGCGGATCGTCGAGCAACTCGTCGACGAGCGCGACGAGGCGCTGGCGAAAGCGCTCGAGCGGATGGTACCACTCGCGATCCCAGTGGGTATGCGTGACGATGTGCGCTTCGAGGGCCATGAACGATCAGTGAGCTGTGAGCAGCCGAGCGCCGCGAGGGGAAAAGGAGACGGCCGCGGCGATATTCGCCGCGGCCGTCCCTCATGCGCAAGTGTCGCTGGTCAGACGACGGGTCGGCGGCCCGTGACGAGGCGAATGACGATGACGATCAGTGCGATGACCAGCAGGATGTGAATCAGTCCGCTGGTGACGTGGAACGCGAGAAATCCTAGCGCCCACAGGATGATAAGTACAACAGCGAGCGTGATCAGCATGTTCTGTTTCTCCGTTGACAGTTCGTACCGCGCCTCGGCTCGCCAGAAAGCAACAGTCGTACCGAACTAAACGTTCGCACGTCAAGGAATTGGCGGCCCGTCTTCGTCCGAGTCGATTCTATCGGCGAGAGTGCGCCGCGGCACGGCCGGCCGATCCGCCAGCGGCGTGTCGCTTCTCGCGGTTTCGGCGTTGCGCTCGGTCACCAGCATGTTGCGCTCCGCCGCCGTGCGCGGCACCGACAACGGCGCCACCTTGGCGGCGTGCGCCACTCGAGCGACCAGAATGCGCGCCGCCCGCACGTCGTGTCCCACGTCGATGAGCAGGTGCGCGAGATCGCCCGTGCCCCACAGCACGCCCGCGAGCACGATCAGCCGGCTCGCCTCACCGAGGAGCGTGGGGACCGACGCCGTGCCCTGCGTGTAGATGCCCGTGGCCACTTCGGCCACCAGCAGCAGCACCAGGATGACCGCCATGAACCGGAAGAGCTTGGATAGATACCGTAATCCGGTGTAGGGCTCGATGTCGCTCGCGCGCACTTCCTTGATCTCGGTGCTTTGGGCGCGCTCCGGCTTGGCATCGCGCGCTTCGCCTCTCGGCTCGCCCCTGGGCTCGCCTTTGGGCTCGCGATCTTCCGTCACAATGCCACCGTCCGACCCTCTCCGTAGATCCGCCACGTCAGCCTCCTGAAGTCCCCGACCACCGCGCGCGATAGCCGCGCGTGTCGATATGTATGAAAGGTCCGTGCCCAGGCGCGGCCGTATAAACGCCGGCACCCCCAACAAGCTCCGGATGCGCTGCCTCCACCCGGTCCACCGCCGCCTCGATCACCCGGGAATCATCGATCGTGATCTTCCCGTCATGGTTGAGGTCGTCCATCTGTCCGTCGTGGTTGCTGTCGATGTAGATGTCCGATGCATCGCCAAACATGTGCCTGCTGAGGTTGGCTCGTCCTCCGGTGTTTCCGCCGGTGTAGTTGTACTGCGGCGTACGGAAGCCGCTCATCACCGTGACGCCGCTGATGTCGACGCCGTGGGCTTGCAGGTCCGCCAAGACGAGCTCGAGCTTGTCCACGAGCTTCTGCTGCAAGACCAGGTACTTCGGCCAGACGTTCGGCTGATCGTGCGTCAGGAAATTCCGCAGCTTGAAGTGCTCCGACACAGGCGTGTCGGCGTTTTGCTGCGTGACCTCGATGAACCCGGCGGGATTCGCGTACGCGGCCCCCGGCGCCTTTTTCGGACCCGTCGCGCCGTGCTCGCTCGGCCAGTTGCCGACGAAGTACAATCCGACGCGTCCGTTCTTCTTCGCGCTGAACGGCAGCAGCGTGATGATGTTGAAGTCCGCCACCGGCCGCACGGCGTTGCCGATGGCGAGCAGCACATTCCAGATCCCTGCTCCTTTCGGCGCCGCGGCCACTTCTCCACCCCGCGCGTACTGCAGCGTGGCTCCCGGCGGGAGCGTGTCGGTGGCGAGCGGCGCCGGTGCCGCCTGAATGTTCGCCTTCAGCTTGCCGCTTGCCCCGCGCGACCCATCGATGATTCGGTTGGCGATCGCGTTGAGCGCCGCGTCGGTCACATACGCGGCCTTGGGCGCGTCGGGGCTCGTGAGGGCGCTGGTGAACGAGGCCGTGGGTGAAACCACCTCACCCGAGGCGATCGCCGCCGCCCGCGCCGGCGCGGAAAAAATGGAATAGCCCCAGCCGAGCGCAAACAGCACCAACACGACCCGGCTGACGATCTCGAACAGGCGCTCCCCCTCGGGCGTCATCCCCGGACTGCTCCATCCACGGCGTTCGGGCGCGGAAGGCAGTACGAGCGCCTCCTCGAACAGGTGCGGCCAGTGGAGGCCCTCGTCGTCCGCGGTTGCCTCCGGCGGCAGCGGCGTAGAACTTCCGGTGCTCATTGGCTCACCCCACCACTCCAGGCCTCACCGCATGCACACGCTGCTCGACCTCTTTCATCAAATTCGAGACGTTCGCGCCATCATCGCGTGGGGCGGCTATGTGGGACTCACGGCGATCATCTTCGCCGAGACGGGCCTGTTGATCGGCTTCTTTCTGCCGGGCGATTCGCTGCTCGTCACCGCTGGACTGCTGGCCGCGACAACGGGCGTTTTCAACGTCTGGCTGCTCGGACTCCTGCTCACCGTGGCGTCGATCCTGGGCAACACGGTGGGTTACGCCATCGGACAGACCGCCGGCCCCCGGCTGTTTTCTCGCGAAGATTCGTTGCTGTTCAACAAGAAGCATCTATTCCGCGCTCGCGAGTTCTATGAACGACACGGGGGCAAAACCGTGATCATTGCGCGATTCATGCCCATCGTGCGGACGTTCGTGCCCGTCGTGGCCGGTATGGGGCAAATGGGATACCGCCGGTACACCATTTACAACGTTGTCGGCGGGATTGGCTGGATTTGGAGCATGCTGTTCATCGGCTACTTCCTGGGTCGCTACATTCCGAGAATCGATCAGCACATCGAGACCGTGATCATTCTCGTCGTGTTGATCTCCCTGCTGCCGGGGATCATCGGCTGGCTGAAAAGCCGGTCGTCCAGCCCCGAACCGAGCACCAAATAGGAGAATTCCCATGGCGTTCACGTTGCCCCCGCTGCCGTATGCGTACGATGCGCTCGAGCCGCACATCGATGCAAAGACGATGGAAATCCACCACACCAAGCACCATCAGGCGTACGTCAACAACTTGAATGCGGCGATCGAGAAAGCGCCGGAGCTTCAGGGCAAGTCGCTCGACGAATTGATGCGCGGCATCAACACGGTGCCCGAAGCCGTGCGCACCGCGGTTCGCAACAACGGCGGCGGCCATTGGAACCATTCGATGTTCTGGGAACTGATGGGCGCGAACAAGGGCGGAGAGCCGACGGGCAAGCTCGCCGACGCGATCAAGAGCGCGTTTGGGGATTTCGCGAAGTTCAAGGAGCAGTTCGGCGCCGCGGGCGTCGGTCGGTTCGGCTCGGGCTGGGCATGGCTGATCAACGACGGCGGCAAGCTCTCGATCACGAGCACGCCGAACCAGGACAACCCGCTGATGGAAGGCAAGAACGCGATCCTCGGCCTCGATGTCTGGGAGCATGCGTACTACCTCAAGTACCAGAACAAGCGACCCGACTACATCGCGGCGTGGTGGAATGTCGTGAACTGGGACAACGTCAGTCAGCGATACGGGGCCTGATCAGCTCGAAGTAATCGAACGGCTCCTGAGAGGGGGCCGTTTTTCTTTCGCGGCACGTACGCGCTGAGCGTCGGGACGATTCCGTCGTTTTTTTCTCACGGATGACGCGGAAAGGGCCGCGGAAACGGCCGGATCGGTCCGTGCGGAGAGACAGCGCCTCTTGCAACGAGCCCGGACGAACATTTTTTTTGGCACCGCCGCCCGGCAAGCTACATGAAGCACCCCGAGCGTCAGTTTCAAAGAAAAATTCGTCCGGGCTCGTTGCGTTTGGAATCTTCGATGCGCACGGAGCGATCCGGCTTTTTCCGCATGATCCGCGTCATCCGTGTGAAAACGACGGAATCGTCCCGGCATGGCAGCCAGTCCCCTGCCGCCCCACCTACTTGAAGACGTTTCCGCCACGCATCACGAACATCACTTTCCGCAACGCGAAAATATCTGTTGACGGATCCCCTCGCACCGCGATGATGTCGGCATCCATGCCTGGAGCTATCGCTCCGAGGTGATCCGCCAATCCAAGAGCGACCGCCGTCGCCGATGTGGCCGACGTTATCGCGTCCATCGGCTTCTGGCCCGCGCGCACGCGACAGAATAGCTCGTCGGCGTTGTGTCCGTGCGCGAGCGCGACGGCGTCGGTTCCGAAAATGAGCTTGAGGCCCGGTGTCGCGAGCGCGCGCTTGAACATCGCAGAGGCCGTGGGCAGCGCGTCGGCCAAGCCCTTGAACGACTGGTCGGTGAACCCCGAGCGTGTGTACACGTCGCGGTTGTCGATGTAGTTCTGGAAGACGAGACAGATCTGCGGATCGAAGAACGTTCCGTGATCGGCCATGAGCTTGAGCTCCGCGTCGGTCACGAAGATGCCATGTTCGATCTCGGTGCACCCGGCGAGCGCCGACGCGCGCACGCTCGCGGCGCTGATCGCATGTACCACGGTGCGCAGCCCTTGCGCCTTCGCTTCGCCGCAGATGGCGCCGATCTGCTCGTCGGACAACGTCTGCGCGCCACCCGCGCCCAGTCCGGCCGACGCGAACAGCTTGATCAGGTCGGCACCTTGCGCCTTCAACGCGCGCACGAGCCCGCGCAGCGAGTCGGGCGACAACTTCGCGTCGTTGATCGGCGTGGACGACGTGAGGATCCGCGGTCCGGGAATCTGCCAACGGTTCACGGCGTCGCGCAGATCCAGATCCTCCGGTCCGCCGACGCTCTGCACGGTCGTGAATCCCGCCATCAGTGTGGCGTAGAGATTTCCGGCGCGCGATAGGGCGGCCTGCGCCGGCGTATCGCCGTCGCGCGGCGTGTGCAGCGCGCCCTGTCGATTGATGTACCAGCCGGGATGGACGTGTGCATCGATCAAGCCCGGGAGCAACGTCGCCGGGCCGAGCTCGTATGTCGCACCGCGGCCGCGGGCGCCGACGTTCTCTTCCACACGCTCGATTCGACCGCGTCGCACCGTGACGAGCACATCACGCTGCGTACGGCCGTGGCCGTCGATGAGCATGCCCGCATGAATCGTGACCGGTGCGCTGTCGACGGGCACGAGCGGAGAATACTGCGCGGCCACCGACCGCGAGGCGAGCGCGACGACGAACAGGGTGGGCAAAATCTTCATGATGAGGTCGAAGGTTTTGGGAGTGAAGTAGCGCACGGCACTATTGCTGCGCATGCCACAGGAGCGTGCGCATCCGGCGCAACGCTACCCGTTGGCGGAGGAGTCTATGAAGGACCTGCGGAAATTGATCGTTCTTGGTGCAGCCACCACGATGCTCGGTGCCTGCATGCACCACAAGACTTACGGCGAATCGGCTGGCGACGTCACCGTCGACTCGCTCAGTGCCACGCGCACCGCGTTGCTGCGCATCGACAATTCGTCGCCGACGGCCGTCCGCGTGTACACAGTCATCGACGGCAAGGCGAACTACGTCGCCAAAGCGATGCCGGGACAAGTCCGCACCTGGGTGCTCGATCCCGCACTCTTCCCCGCGAGCTCCATCTCGTTCGAAGAACGCCCAACCGACGGCTCGGCCTCGCGGACGTTCGGACCGTACAAAGTCAACAAGAACGAGACGGTGGACGTAGTGATTGCCGCCGATCCGATGTCGTCGCGAGCGGTGGTGCATCGGTCCACGCCGTAAGAGCAGCAAAGGCGGGCGAAAAGCGACAAGCGCGGACCGAGCGAGACAGATTCTCGCACCGGTCCGCACTTGCTTGCTTGTTTCCGTGTGTCCGCGTTAGTGCCGTTCTACTGAGCCGCCTCGCCCTCGAGATACGTGTACCCCTCGAGGCCGGCCACGTAGTCCGCGATGAACGTGTTCGCCTCCTGCCGGCTGATGTGCTTGGCCGACGCCACCTTGCGGCGGAAGGTCTGTAGCAGGTCGGACGCACGGAACTGCACGTAGTTCAACACCTCGGTCACCGTGTCGCCGTGCACGAGGTCGGTGACCTCATAACCGCCCGTTGGACCCAAGCGGATGTGCACCGCGTTCGTGTCCCCGAACAGGTTGTGCAGGTCGCCGAGAATCTCCTGGTACGCACCGGTGAGAAACACGCCGAGCATGTACGGCTCGCCGTCGCGGAACTCGTGGAGCTCGAGACTTGGCCGGCCATTCTTGTCGCCGACAAACCGGTCGATCTTCCCGTCGGAATCGCAGGTCACGTCCTGGATCGTGCCACGCCGCACTGGCTCTTCATCCAGCCGATGGATCGGCATGATCGGGAAGAGCTGATCGATGGCCCAGCTGTCAGGCAACGACTGAAAAAGCGAGAAGTTGCAGAAGTACCGATCCACGAGCGTCGCGTCGAGATCGGTGTTGATGTCCTCGAAGTCGTCGCGGTTCTTGCCGACGTGCCGGCCAAGGACGTTCACCGTGGAGTAGTAGATCTGCTCCGACAGCGCGCGTTCGCGGAGCGAGAACACACCGCTGTTGAAGAATTCCTGTGCGCGCTCCTTGTCGAACGTCAGATCGTGAAAGATCTCGCGAATTCGGCGCTTCGACACGTTCTTCCGCGACGCATCCCGATAGTCGGCGAGCATCTCGTGCAACAGCTGGTGGTCCTCGTCGGTGACGTCGGGTATGGGGCGGTCGCCCTGCGACTCGACGTCGATCACCTTGATCAGCAGCAGCGCGTGGTGCGCCGTGAGCGCGCGCCCCGACTCGCTGATGATGTGCGGCATCGGGATCTCGTGCTCGCGGCACGCTTCGGCCAGTGTGTACACCACGTCGTTCGCGTACTCCTGCAGGGAGTAGTTGACGCTCGCGTCCGACGTCGAGTTCGTGCCGTCGTAGTCCACGCCGAGGCCACCGCCGACATCCACGTGCGTGATGTCGAGGCCGATGTTCCGCAGCTCCACGTAGAAGCGCGTCAGCTCCTGCAGTCCCAGCTTCACGAAGCGAATGTCCGTGATCTGCGAGCCGAGATGGAAGTGAATCAGCTTGATGATGTCGAGCTTGTCGGCCGCGCGAAGCTTGTCGATCGCCTGGACGAGCTGCGCGGCATTGAGCCCGAACTTGGACTTCTCGCCGCCGCTCTCCTTCCACCGCCCGAACCCGCGCGACGCGAGCTTCACCCGCACGCCGGCGGTGGGCGTCACGCCGAGCTCCGCGGCGACGCGCAACAGCACGTCGATCTCGCTGAGCTGCTCGATCACGATGTACACTTGGTGCCCGAGCTTCTGGCCCATGAGGGCGAGGCGCATGAACTCCTCGTCCTTGTACCCGTTGCAGATGATCATGTGCTCGGTGTTCTCCGCCAAGCCCAGGATCGCCTGCAGCTCCGGCTTGCTGCCGCACTCGAGACCCACGTTGTGCGCCTTGCCGAACTCCACGATCTCTTCGACGACGTGGCGCTGCTGGTTCACCTTGATCGGGTAAACCGTGGTGTAGCCGCCGGTGTAGCCGAACTCCTCGCGCGCCTGCTCGAACCGCGTCGTCAGCGCTTCGATGCGGGAGCGAAGGATGTCGGAGAAGCGCAGCAGCACCGGAAGGGCGATACCCTGCTCCTCGAGATCGTTTGTGATCTCGAAGAGATCGACGACGTGGTCGGTGTGCTCTTTGTCGGGGCGCACGATGACGTGGCCCTTCTCGTTGATGTCGAAGAAACCGGCGCCCCAGCCCTCGACGTTGTACAGCGCGCGCGCCGCGTCGATCGACCACGGGTTCCCAGATTCAGCCGGCAGATTCTCGGCAATTCGTGTAGCCATGCGCGGAAGTTAATCGGCGTGGAAGCCAGCCGTTACGGGTACAGCCGCTCCGTCGCCCACGAAGCTCCGCGCCGCGTGTACACGTTCCGCACGTGCAGCCGGCTCGGCATTCCCTTCCAGAACTCGATCCGGTCGGGAATGACTCGGAAGCCCGACCAGTATGGCGGCCGCGCGACCGCGCGGTCGGTGAAGCGCGCCTCCACTTCGGCGAGGCGCGCGTCGAGCTCCGCAGGACTGGCCATGACACGGCTCTGTAACGACGCCCACGCCCCGAGTTGGCTGCCGCGCGCACGCGACGCGAAATACGCATCGGCCTCGCTCGCCGTCACCTGCTCCACCACGCCCTCCACCCGCACCTGGGTCTCCATGAGCTGCCAGTGGAAGCACATCGCCGACCGCTTGGAGGCGAGCAGCTCGCGGCCCTTCCGGCTCTCGTAGTTCGTGTAGAACACGAAGCCGCGCGCGTCCACGCCCTTGAGCAGCACGATCCGTACGCTCGGCTGCCCCTCCTCGTTCACCGTCCCGAGCGCGAACGCCGTCGGCTCGGGAAGGACATCGCGCGGAATGCGGTTCGCTTCCTCGAGGAGCGCCTCGAAGCGCGCGATCGGATCGTCGTTGGCGGAAGTGGTCAGACTCGTCATCCGATAGCGCGTTTGTAGAAGGCTCGCATTCCGAAGGTCCAGAAGGTTCCGGCGATCACCACGAGCGCGACGTACACCACGCTCAGCGGCATGTGGGGCACTCCGGGAGTCAGCGCGCCGCGCATTCCTTCCGCGACGTAGACCATCGGGTTCACTAGCACGACGTACTTGAGCACCGGCACCACGTCGAGTCCCTTCCACGGGTAATATGCGCAGCCGAAGAAGAGCATTGGCGCAATGATGACGCTGAACATCAGCCCGATCTGTTGTGGGGCGATCGCCGTGCCGAGCCACATGCCGAGCGATGAGAACGCAAGCGAGCCAAGCAGCACGATGAGGAGCACCTCGCCGCCGTGCGACAGCGTGAGCCCCGAGATCGGTCCCATGAGCAGTCGCGCGATGGGCAGCACGAACGCGACCGAGATGAACCCCTGCAGCATCCCGGCGACAATCTTTTCCGCCGCGATGAGCTGCGTCGACACCGGCGCGAGCAGCCGGTCCTCGATCTCCTTCGTCCACCCGAAGTCCTGCACCATGGGCAGCGCGACGGATTGAATCGCCGAGAGACTCAGGCTCACCGCGAGAATGCCCGGCAGCAACGCCGCCTGGTAGCCCTTGGCCATGAAGTTCATCTTCGGCAGCAGATAACCGAAGACGATGAGGAAAAGCAGCGGCTGCATCGTGGTGCGCACGAGAAAGAAGGCGAGCTCCTTCCGCGCGACGAGCACGTCGCGCCGCAGCAGGGCGAAGAATACGGTAGACGCGCGAACGGGATGGGGATCTGCGGTCGTCGCGTTCAATCGAGCTTTCTCCCGGTGCGCGAGACGAACAACGTCTCCAGGCTCGGCTCCGTGAGACTGATGTTGGTAACCGCGGCGCCGTTGTCCTCCGCGATTTGGATGACCGGCGAGATGACGCGTCCGCCGCGGTCGCTGTAGACGCGCAGCAGCGGCCCCTTGGCTTCGACGCGCAATACGCCGTCGAGCCCCCGCACCGCGTCGACGATCGCTGCCGCGTCACCGGCCAGCGTGACCTCCACGAGCGTCCCGCCCGGCGCGCGTTGCTTGAGTGACGCCGGCGTGTCGAGCTCGAGCAGTTGGCCGTGGTCGACGATCGCGATGCGGTCGCAGAGCTTGTCCGCTTCGTCCATGTAGTGCGTCGTCATGACGATCGTGCGCCCTTCGTTGTGGAGCACGCGAAGGATTTCCCAGAGTGAGAGGCGCGTCTGCGGGTCGAGTCCCACCGTGGGCTCGTCGAGGAAGATGACTTGCGGCTCGTGGATCAACGCGCGCGCGATCATGAGCCGCTGCTGCTGCCCACCCGACATCTCGTCGACCTTCGCGTGCGCCTTGTCGGAGATGCCGAGCTGTTCGAGCAGCTGGCCGGCGCGGGGCGCGGCGACCGCCGCGGGAATGCCGAAGTACGCGGCGTGAAAAAGCAGATTCTCGAGCGCGTTCAACGCGCGATCGGGGTTCGGCCGTTGCGGCACGACGCCGATGCGCTGGCGCACCCGCACCGCCTCGCTGGTCACATCGGCGCCGCCCACGCGCGCAGTGCCGGCGGTCGGTTTGACGCGCGTGGTGAGAATGCCGATCGTGGTCGTCTTCCCCGCCCCGTTCGGCCCGAGCAACCCGAAGAACTCTCCCTCGCGCACTTCGAGATCGAGTCCCTGCAGCGCGACGATCTCGCCGCGCGGCGCGCCAAACGCCCCAGGCGCGCTGGGGGGCCCGCCCATGCCGGGCGGACCGGCGGCCCTGCCGCGCTTCTTCGGCGGCGGCGGGGCGGGATAGACTTTTCGGAGACCGTGGGTTTCGATGGCAGCCAAGAACGGAAACCTAACGATCGCCGTCGATCATCGATCCCAGCACGCCGCCGATGATCCCGGCCGCACCGAGGTTGCCGAGGCCTTCGCGATGGCCGCCGCCGCGCATGTGTGCCGACGCCGCGAGGATGCGGTCGGCGAGGCGGGAGAACGGCAGCGTCTGCAGCAGCACGCGTCCGGGGCCGCGCAGCCGCGCGAAGAAGAGCCCTTCGCCGCCGAACAGCGCCGTCTTGATCCCGGGCACCATCTCGATGTCGTAGTCGATCTGCTCTTCCATCGCCACGAGACAGCCCGTGTCCACGCGCAGCGTCTCGCCCGCCGCGAGATGCATCTCGTGCAGCGCGCCGCAGGCATGGAGGAAGGTCATGCCGTCGGTGCCTTCGATGCGCTGGAGGATGAACCCCTCGCCGCCGAAGAACCCGGCGCCGATGCGCTTCGTGAACGCGATCGTGACGTTGATGCCGCGCGCCGCGCAGAGGAAGCAATCCTTCTGCGCGATGATGGTGCCGCCCCAATCGCGAATGTCGACGGGGAGAATCTTGCCCGGGAAGTGCGACGAGAACGCGACGTCCTGCCGCACGTTCGCGGCGTTGGCGAACGTCGTGACGAAGAAGGTGTCGCCCGAGAGCGCGCGCTTGGCGCCCTGGAACAACCGGCCCATCAATCCCCCGCCCTGTGCGTTGGGATCGAGAGTGGTGTTCATCACGATGCCGTCCTGCATGTACATCATCGCGCCGGCCTCGGCCTGCACCATCTCGCCCGGATCGAGCGTGATGATCACGGCCTGCAGGTCACCGCCGATCAGCTGATAGTCGATTACGTCGGACATGGGGGGACGGGCGCGGGGGAAGGAGGAGGCGGACGGGAGACCAGGGACACCCGATAGCGTACAACAGAAAACGGAAAGGGGGAAGCAGGTCGTCCCTGCGTCCCCCCTCCCTCTTCCCGCCTGCGGCTTCTCCCGTTACGGCGTCACGACGCCGGCCTGCACCGGCGCTGGGGAGAGCTGATCCTTGCCCTTTGCGACGTATGGAATTCCATGCACCATCCAGTCCGGCGCCGGCGCGCCCTTCAACTTGTTGTCGAAGAACTGCTGCATGCGCATCGCGATGTCCTTCTGGTTCGCGCGGCTCGCCGGGTTATGCACGTCGTTGTTGTAGGAGATCATGTAAACCTCCTTCCCAAGCCGGCGCATGCCCACGAAGAACTCGATACCCTGGTACCAGGGCACCGCATCGTCCATGTCGTTGCTCATGATGAACAGCGGCGTGGTGACGCGGTCGAGCCAGAAGAGCGGCGAGTTCTGGATGTAGAGGTTCGGCGCTTCGATGAGCGATTTGCCGATGCGGCTCTGGCCACTCTCGTACTGGCCGGAGCGCGCGATGCCCGAGCCCCAGCGAATGCCGCCGTAGGCGCTCGTCATGTTCGCCACCGGCGCGCCCGCCATCGCCGCCGCGAACATGTGGGTCTGCGTGATGAGGTACGCCGTCTGGTAACCGCCCCACGACTGGCCCTGCAGGCCGAGCTTCGTCTCGTCGACGTAGCCGCGGCGCACGAGCGACTGCACACCCGGCACGATCGACTTGTAGGCGCTCGGACCAGGATAGCCGTCCTCGTACACGATGTCCGGCTCGAACACGAGATAGCCGTTCGACACGTAGTGCGTCGGGTTGATGACGTTGCGGCCGGTGGGCGCGACGTAGCTGTACAACCCGTTCGAGAGGATCTCGTAGAAGTACGAGATCATCGGGTACTTCTTGTTCGGGTCGAAATTTTCCGGCTTGAACAGCATGCCCTTGAGCGGCTTGCCGTCCTCGCTCGTCCAGTGCACGAGCTCCGCCGTGCCCCAGTTGTAGTCCTTCTGCTGGGGGTTGGCGTCCGTGATCTTCGTGAGGCTCGTCAGCGACGGGCCGACCCAGAGATTCGGGAAGTCGACGAAGGTGCTCTTCGTCGTCATCACGACGTCGGCGTTGGCGGCCTTGATCATCGGACCGTACGCGAGATCGGACATCACGATCTTCTCAGGATCCTTCTTCACGCCGAGCTGGTCGCGGTAGAAACCGCTCGCCATGGTCTCGGTGTTGATCGCGCGGAGGATGAGCGGCTCCGCGGGATCGATCACTCCGCGATCGTCACCGCCGGCCGCGCCGCCACGGCCGCCACCACCGCCGCCGCCACGTCCGCCGCGGCCACCGCCCGCGAGCTCGACGCGGAATTGAATCGTGTTGCGACGCCCAACCGAATCGGTGACCACCACCGGCGCCTTCGCGCCGTTCGGGTCGAACTCCCACACGTCGTACCGATCGTAGATCAGCACCGACTTGTCGCCCTTCGTCCAGCCGGCGAGGCCCCACGCCGGATCCGCCGACGGGTGATCGTCCGTCTCGTTCTCGAAGTGCACGCCTTTCGCGGCGCCGGTGAGATCGAGTGTCTTCCCCGTTGCCGTGTTGTACGTGAACCAATGGTTCTTGTCATAGAACGACACGAACTTCGCGTCGGGCGAGAGCTGCGCGTTGCCGCTGATCTTTTCGCGAATGAGCTTGTGCGTGCCGGTGATCGGGTCGATGACGTACACGTCGGTGCCGCCGTCACCCCACATCTGCTCGATCATGTACCGCTCGCGCGAGTTGGCGACGGCGAGCTTGCCGTCCTCCGACACGCTGACCGTCGGAATTGAATCGTTCGCGAGCTGCACGAGCTTCTTCGTCGCCGGGAAGTAGATCGCCTCGTAGGACTTGTTGCGATCGCGCGCCGCGTTGAGCTTCTGCGTCGGCTGCAGCACCGGATCCTTGTAGTGCCATAGGTCGAACACCGCCTTTCCGACGAGCGAGTCCGTGGGGACCGAATCGATGGCCGGCGGCGCAATGTTGAACGTGATCGCGGTGCCCGAGCGCGTGAACGCCAGCGGGCCGGTGTCGGCGATGTGTAGTCCCGTCGCAACCTGCGACGGCGTCACGAGCGCCTGCGCGGCGCCGCCCTTCACGGAGGCCTGATACAGCGTGTAGCGCGGCTTGTCGCCGCGGCCGAACTCGTCGCGGTCCGACAGGAACACGACCTGCGACGCCGAATGGTCGAAGGCGAGTCCCTTGTAGTCGCCGTGGCCGCTCAGCAGCGTCGTCGTCGTTCCCGTCGCGAGATTGCGCAGGAACGCGCCATCCTTGGTCGAGTCGTGCGAGACGACGGTGTAGCCGAACGCCTTCGCGCTGTCGTCGAAGACGTACGCGAGCACGTCGGGGATGCGCTCTTCAGCACCCGTGCTCAAGTTGCGCAGCACGAGCGTGGCGCCGAACTGGCGCCGGCCGCCTGGCGCAGCACCGCCGCCACGACCACCGCGGCCGCCGCGACCAGCACCGCCCGCGGCCGGAGCCGCTGCCGCGCCCGTTGCACCAGCAGCGCCGCCCGCTGCCGCGCCCGAGTCAGGCTCCGGCGAGTAGGCGAGCCAGGTGCCGTTGTCCTTGGCCACGCGGAACGAACGTGCGCCAGGAATCGTCGTGACTTTGCCGTCGGCCAGGCTCACGATGGCGAGCGACTGCCGGTTGCCAGCCGCCGCGCCGCGACCGCCGCGCGTGGCCGCTTGCACTTCGGCCTGCGTCGGCTGCGTGGCAACGAGCACGTAGCGGCTATCAGCGGTAATCTGCGCCGGCGTCGCCGTGGGACCGGTGGGGTCCGCCTCGCCGGTTCCGCCCGCGGGGCCGCGAAGGCCGCCGGGAATGTTGTTCGGACGGCCGATGAAGCCGCGGGGCACTCGGTATTCCGTGCTGCCCGTGGTCGACCGGATGACGAGCTCTCCGTCGCCAACCTGAGGGATCAGCGTGTACACGGCCCATTTGCCGTCGTTCGATAGCGCTGGCGCGTTGATCGACTTCCACTTGTCCCAGTCAGCCTGCGTCAGCGCCTTCTTCTGCGCTTGGGCCGCGACAGGCGCGGCAACGAGGACGAGGGACAGGCGAATCATGATCGAGCGACTCACTCTCATGACAGAATCACCTGAAAGGGGTATAGGGGGACTCAAAGTCATACGCAGCGAAGCGGCGGGTCGCTGAAGGTCTTGTGGTGGCTGAGGTTGGCGTAGATTTAGGGGCTAGGGTTTGGGGTTTGGGTTATAGGGGAGGTACGTCGCGCCGTTGGCGCGACTTGATACGTAGACCTCGCCGAGTCCTAACAAAGAGCGGGCGCGCCCACGGCGCGCTCGCGCACCTTCCCTAGACCCTATACCCAAGACCCTATCCCCTGATGTTGTTCGAGCGCCTCTTCGACGATACCCTGGCTCAGTCGAGCTATCTGCTCGGCTGCCAGTCTACGGGTATCGCGATCGTCGTCGATCCGAACCGGGACGTCGACAAGTACCTGCGCGCGGCGGAGCGCGAGCACCTCACCATTGCGTTCGTCACCGAGACGCATATCCACGCCGACTTCGTTTCCGGCGCGCGCGATCTGGTGCGGCGGTCCGGGGCCAAGCTCCTGCTCTCGGCGGAGGGGGGAGACGACTGGCAGTATCGCTTCGCCGAGTCCGATGGCGCGCGGTTGCTGCGTCACGGCGACCGCGTCGACGTCGGACAGGTGCACCTCGAGGTGCGGCACACGCCCGGACACACGCCCGAGCATATCTGTTTCGTCGTCACCGACCTCGCGACCAACGACCGGCCGCTCGGAATGTTGTCCGGCGACTTCCTCTTCGTCGGCGACGTAGGGCGGCCGGATCTGCTCGAGCGCGCCGCCGGCGCCGCGGGATCGATGGACACGCTGTCGCGCACGCTCTTTGGCTCGCTGCGCGCGCTACACGATCTCCCCGACTATCTGCAGATCTGGCCGGGACACGGTGCGGGTTCGGCGTGTGGCAAGGCCCTCGGCGCGATGCCGTCGTCGACGCTCGGCTACGAGCGACTCGCCAACTGGGCGTTTCAACTCGACGACGAAGACGAGTTCGTGCGGCAGGTGCTCGCCGGGCAGCCCGAGCCGCCGAGGTACTTCGCGGTCATGAAGGCGATGAACCGCGACGGTCCCCCGCCCGCCCGCGTCGATCAACACCTGCCGGAGCTCGACGTGGCGGGATTGAAGCGCGCGATCGCCGCCGGCGCGTCGATCGTCGACGTGCGGCCGACCGCGGAATTCGCCGCCGGCCACATTCCGGGCGCGCTCAATCTGCCGGCCGGGTCCTCGCTCGCAACGTGGGCGGGATCGCTACTCGGCTACGACCGGCAGATCGTGCTGCTGGCCGACAACGCCGGCCATCTCGCGCGGGCACGCCATGCGCTCACGTTGATCGGTCTCGATCGCGTCATCGGCTGGGGCGGCGCGGCGCTCCGCACCGAATGGCAACGCGACGAGGGCCCGGTGCGTACCGTACAGCAAATCGCCATGGAGACGCTGGCCACACACACCGGCCGCGTGGTATTCGACGTGCGCAGCCGCGCGGAATGGAACGCGGGGCATCTGCCGAACGCGGTGCACCGTTTTCTCGGCGATCTCCTCGAGCGCACGCGGAACGTGGCGCGCGATACGCCGATCGCCGTACACTGTCAGGGCGGCACGCGCTCGGCGATCGCGGCGAGCCTCCTGCAGGCGCATGGATTCACCAACGTGGCAAACGTCGTCGGCGGGTATCGCGCGTGGGAAGCGGCGGGCCTTCCGATCGAGCACACTTCACCGGACCGGAGCGAAGCAGATGCGTAAGACTTCTCTAATCGTGTTGGGTCTCGCCGCACTTCCCGCGGCGGCATGGGCGCAGGGCCGCGGCGCGGCGGGTGGCCGGGGTGCGGCGCAAGCCGGACCGCCGACGCTGTTGGTGCCCGACCGCGTCTGGGACGCCGTCGACGCCGCGCCGCACGACGGATGGGCCGTGCTGGTGCGCGGCGACCGCATCGAAGCCGTGGGTCCACGCGCGCAGATGACGGTGCCCGCCGACGCGACGACGATCGCGCTCCCGGGCACGACGCTGATGCCCGGACTCATCGAGGGACATTCGCATCTGTTGCTGCATCCGTACAACGAGACGTCGTGGAACGACCAGGTGCTGCACGAGTCGCTCGCGCTCCGGGTGGCGCGCGCCACCAACCACGCGCGCGCCACGCTGATGGCGGGCTTCACGACCGTGCGCGACCTCGGCACCGAGGGTGCCGGCTACGCGGACGTGGGATTGAAGGACGCGATCGCTCAGGGCATCATCCCCGGTCCGCGCATGTGGGTCGTGACGAAAGCGATCGTCGTCACGGGGGAGTATGCGCCAAAGGGCTTCTCGACGGAGTACATGGACGAGATTCCGCAGGGCGCGGAAGAGGCGGACGGCCCTGACAAGATCTCGCATGTCGTGCGCGACCAGATCAAGCATGGCGCCGACTGGATCAAGGTCTACGCGGACTATCGCTGGGGTCCGAACGGCGAAGCGATGCCGGGCTTCACGCTCGATGAGCTGAAGCTCATCGTCGACATCGCGAAGAGCTCCGGCCGCAACGTCGCCGCGCACTCGACGACCGCCGAAGGCATGCACCGCGCCACACTCGCCGGCGTCGCGACGATCGAGCATGGCGACAACGGAACACCCGAGGTCTTCAAGTTGATGGCGGAGCATGGCGTGTGTTACGTGCCCACGGTGTCGGTCGGCGGCCGCAACAAGCAGGCGGTGCTCAAGATGGCGGTGGACGCCGGTGTCACCATCTGCAACGGCAGCGACTCCGGTCCGGTGGCGCACGGCGACAACGCGCGCGAGCTCGAGGGGTTGGTCGCCAACGGCCTCACGCCGCTGCAGGCGTTGCGCGCCGCGACGGTGAACGACGCGAAGATGCTCGGCGTGGGCGACAAGATGGGCGCCGTGAAGACCGGCTACTGGGCCGACCTCATCGCCGTGCGCGGCGATCCCACGAAGGACATCTCGGCGATCCGGCAGGTGCAGCTCGTCATGAAGGGCGGCACGGTGTACAAGCAGCCGTAGCGCCGGCGGGATTTACCGCGTCCAGATCGCGATCAGCCCGCACATCTTCCCGGCCCCGACGCCGCCATACTGGAGCGGAATCGTCGCCGCGCCGGCAAACACCTCCACGCCGTGGATCTCCTCGGGCCGCGGCAGCTTGCGCAGGTCGTACGACATCGCACCAGGATCGTTCCGCATCAACAGGCCGTCGACCATCACCGACATGAAGCACGGATCGCCGTTCTTGTTGGCCAGCATCGTCCGTCCCGACACGGCGACCACCCGATCGATGCGATCGGTGACCGTCATCGACGGCACACCCGTCAGCATCTGCCAGATTTCGGTGGGATTCCGCTTGACGATGTCCGCGCGCGAGAAGGAGGCGGCCGCCGCGTGATTCAGACGCCGCGTCTCGAACTCCTCGAGGCGTGGGAAGACCCGCCGGTCGCCGACGATGCGAACGGTGTCCAGCGTCGGCGCCGCGGCGGCGCTCAAGATGATCGGCACGGTGTTTCGCCCGGCCTCCACCGTGGCGGCAACGAGTCCGGCCGTGAACCCGACTCGTCGCGCGCGTACGCTCACGACGCCCGGTGCGACGTCGGCCAGGAGCGCCTTTCCGCCTGCACCGGTGACGAGCGTGCGCGCCGCGCCGCTTTGCGGCGTGACTTCGAGTGTCACGTCCGGCAGCGGCGTTCCACTCGCGTTGACGACGGCGAGCTCCACGAGCGCGCTCGCGCGGTTCTCGCGTCCCAACATGAGATCGAGCTGGCGCTGCGCCTCGGACGAGCTGTGTAGCACGAGGTCGACTGCGCCGAACGGGACCCCGTCCAACCGCGCTTTCTGAATGTCCGCCCCGGCGTCTGCAACGCCGCGAACGGAGAGGACTCGCTGTTGAGGAACGCCGCAGGCCTGCCAGTAGCCGAAGTCGTCGGTGAGCACGCCGACCGTGCGAGCGCGCCCGGCGATGTGGCCGTTCACGTTCGTGACGTCGCTGTCCCACCCGATCGTGACGGCAGCTTGTTTGATGACTCGCCCTTGTTCATCGCTGACGCGGCCGCGCAACATCCCCTCTCCATTGGCGATGGAATCGCGCGGGCACGCCTTGGCCAACGCGTCACGCGCGCTGGGTAGAAATAGCGAATCGACGTGAGTGTCCTGCCGAGCCTCCACCTCGCGCACCGTTGGGGGCACGCCGAGCGAGTCCATGAAAGGGGTTCGCACGCGGGCGCGATACCGACCCTCGAGCACCGGCGTGAGCTGAATGCGCCCGAGCGGATCGGCCGCCGCGGTGTAGTCGGTGCCGTCGAGCGTGAGCGTGGCGCCAGTCGCCTTGAGCAGCGTGTCGCGCGTCAGTACTTGAACGGCAACGTCCGCGCCGGCCGCCTGGTAGACAAGGCTGTCGTGCCGCAGCACTCGCGTCACTTCGCCACCGTTCGTTTGCACCGACCGAAGCACGAGGGGCGTCAGCGACATGAGCGTGCGCCGTGTGCCGTCGGCGGACCGGCGCGCGCTCGCGACGAGCTGCGGCATGCGAACGTTCCAACGGCTCACCAGCCAGATCCCGTCCATCACACGCAGGAAGTCCACGCGTCCGCCCGGGTTGGCTGCCATCGCGGCGTCGGGAAGGCTCGTATACCGAAACTCTAACGTGCGCAGCTCGGCGCTCGTACGATCGAGCCACAGCGTTCCCTCGATGTCGTGCTTGTCGCGGCGCTCGCGCGTCGGTTGAAACGCCACGCCGATGAGTCCCGCGTCTCCTGCCGGCGCTGTCGCGAGCCGGAAGCAGTGCTCGGAGACGAACTCCTCCGACAACAGCACGTCGGCATCGGGGGCGAAGAACATCGTCGCACCGCTGTCCTCGGCGACGTAGCCACGTTCGCTCAGTGTCCGCGCCGGCAAGCTGCGAAATGCGTGCGTCGTCGGGTGGCGCGAGGTGCGTACGTGCTGCTCGCGCACGAGGCGCGCCGTCGAATCGAGCGTTCGCTCGTATTCGATCCACTCGGCGAACAGCGGCGCGGCTTCCTCGCTGAGTTGGCTCGAGAGCATCGCCTTGCGCGCCTCTTCCCAGACGCGCGCCACCGCCAGTCCCGAATCGGCGTTCACACGGCAGGTCTCTCGCTCTCGTACGTTGACGGCAGTGAGCGCAACGGGCTCGGCGGCGAAGAAGATGTGGATCGTTTGCGTCGCGCCAGCGGCGACGGTCACCGACGGGCCCTGAGTTGGGCGATAGCCGATGCGGAGCACCTCGAGGTTGTACTGACCGGCCGATGGCAGGCGAAGCACGAAGGTGCCGCGGGCGCTCGTGAGCGTGCGCGCAGCCGTCGCTCCGTGTGCGTCGGTCGCGAAGACGATGGCGCCGGCGACGTACGTCGTGCTGTCGCGCAGCACGACCGAGCCCTCGATGACCTGTGCGGTGAGCACCCGCGCGGTCATCGTGAATAGAGCGAGCACCTTCAGGATGCGCAGTGGCCGCCCCATCCAGCTCCTACCCAGAAGTTAGAGCTTGTATATGCACGGGCCGCGGGCTTTCGTCCAGACCGGCGCGACCGCGCGCCGTCACGACGTATTTCGATGCCCGTCGAGATCGGCGATCGCGCGAACCGCCAGCGGATAGTGAGGTGCCACCTCGAGTGCGCGCCGAAATAGGCGCCGAGCCAGCTCACCATTCCCCATCGACGCATTGGTGATGCCCAATCGCGTCAGGGCCTGTGGATCGGCGGGGCTCAACCGTACGGCTCGCTCGAGCGACTGCTTCGCATCGGCGAACCAACCGATCGTTTGCAGCGCACGGCCCACGAGGACGTATACCGTGGGATCGCTGGAGTTGGTCGACAATGCGGTTCCAGCGGCCTGGTTGGCGTGATCGACCTGACCCGCCTGCGCGTACGCCAAGCTCAATAGCGCGATGACCGCGGGCGCCGGCTCGAGACGAACGGCACGCTCGAGATACGGAATGGCCTCTGCGCCGCGCTCCTGTTCTACCAGCGCCGCTCCCAGATACCGGCGCGTGTCGATCCGTGTGGAGTCCAGCGCGGCAGCCCGCTTCAGCTGAACGATCGCCGAGTCGATCTGACGCAGAAGCAGAAGGTCGAGGCCCAGCGTGGTCAATGATTCGCCGCCGGGGCTGAGCGCGGCGATCTGCCGTACATAGGGCAGCGCGCGATCCGGCCGGCCCAGAGCGAGCTGCACCTTGCCCATCTTGTCGGTTGCCGCGGAATCCGCGGGGTGAAGACGCAGCGCCTGTCCGAGAAGATCTTCCGCGTCGCGCAGCCGGTGCTGTTCCATCGCGATCGCCGCGCTTCGAATGCGCGCCGGCGCATACGCCGGATCGACGGCCATCGCGCGGCGCAACAGGCTATCCGCCGACGACAGGCGCGGCGGATTCTCACGCATGCGGACGGCAGCGAGGTTGTCGTACGCCCGCGCGTTCAATGGATATCTCTCGATCGCGTCTCGCCACAGCGCGTCGAGGTCGAGATACATGCTGCTTCGGCGATGGCTGGCGGCGGTCAACGAAGCGAGCAGCACCACCAGCCCAGCCAACGCGACGTACCGACGGCCGGCGCCCGGATTGCGTGCCACAGTGGTGGCACCCGTGGCCCTGCGTCTCAGCCACTCGGCGCCGACGACCGCGAGCACGATGACCGCCGCGAGCGCGAGATAGATCCGCCGCTCCGCCGCGATCTCGGTGCGAATGGGAACGATGCTCGACGACGGCGCGAGCAGCAAGAAGAACCACGCGCCCAGGAAGCCGAGCCACCGCCAGGCGGCGTGTCGCCATGCGACAATGGTTGCGATGCCGGCCGCCGTCAACAACAGCAGTCCTGGCACGCCAATCAAGCCGTTCACTGGATCACGGCCGTAGTCGAACGACAACCCGCTTGGCCACACCGCGAGGCGGAGGTAGTGGGAGATCGCCCACGCCTGACTGTAGAAATAGCGGTACCACGACATGCCGGCTCCGAAGCCGGCAGTTTGCGCGCGCGCGCCGCTGACGACGAGCGCCACCGACCATGCGGCGGTTGCGAGCAGCGCCACGTAGAGCCACCGGCGAGCGCGATGCCGCCAGCCTTCCGTCCAACTCGAAGTCAGGAACGCGCGATCGTAGAGGATCACCATGATCGGCGCCGTGATCATGACTTCCTTGCTGCCCATGCCCACCAGACTGAACGTCACCGCGAGCACGGACCACTTCAGCGTGCGCGCCGGCTCGTCCCACGCGCGTATCGCGGCGTAGAGCGTCGCGAGATAACAGACGGAGACGAGGAGCTCGGTACGTTGGCTGACGTAGTCGACGGCTTCGGTCTGTATCGGATGCACCAACCAGACGAGCGCGGAGACAAGGGCAACGCGGTCGGCTGCGTCGCGCCAACTCTCAGGTATTGCGCCGAGCCGCATCGTCAGCCGGATCACCGCGAAGAGCAGCAGCGCGGCGAGGACGTGAAGCGCGATGTTGACGGCGTGATAGCCGACGGTCTGCTCGGGAGCGACCGCGTCGGGGCTCTGTGCAATGCCGAGCGAACGATTGAGCGCGTAGTTCAGCGCGAATGAGTAGTTCGCGATCGGACGTCCGGATGCCGCCGTCCCGAGCGCGGGAGTGTGCAGCAGCGCGGACGGCGGCCAGAGCGTTCGAATCGTCGTGTTGGACGCAATGGCCGGCCCGTCGTCAAAGTCGAAGGGCGCCTTTAGTGCCGGCCCAAACGCCAGATACGCGAGCGTCAGGAAGAGCGCGAGAAGTCCAACTCGCCGCATCGCGCGCGACGCAACCGCCACTCAATATCCGTCCTTCGTCCAGACCAGGATCACGCCGCATCCACGATTGTAGCCGTTGAACTGCGGAGGAATCGTCGACGATCCGGCGTACACCTCGATAGCCGCAATCTCCTTGGGCGACGGCAGGAGGTCGAGATTGAACGGCGTCGGCAGCGGCACCTGGTCGAGATACACCTGCATCGGACACGCGCCAAGCTGCGGATTGCCGCCCTCGCGCTGGCTCAATGCGTAGTACTCTGGCATCGAGCTCGTGAGACTCGGTGACACGTTCACCGACATGAACTTTCGAAATAGCTCGGTGGCAAACACGGTGTTCGCCTTGTCGATCTCCTCACTGCCCAGGAACTGGCCCTGGCCCAACCGCCGCCGGGCTTCGAATTCGCGCATCTTGGTCGACAGCGCCTTTTCCGTGACCACGACCGCGCCAAGCGTCTGCACGGCCGGAGTCAGGGTGTACGACAGGCGCAGCGTATCGGACTTCGGCACTTCCACGACGCCGGACGTGGGACTGAATCCCACGCGTTTCACGATGACCAAATACTGACCGGGCGGAACGTTGGTGATTCGAAACCGGCCGTTCGGCCCCGTGCCCACGCGAATCTTCGTGCTGAGAATGGACACGAACGCCGCGTGAATCGGCACGAGGTTCGTATCGCTGACGATTCCGTCGATCGTGCCGAACACACGCGCGTTGCGGATGGTGTCGCCGCTCGCCCGCGGGAACGGCGGCCTTCCCGTCTGCGCGTCGATCGGCTGTGCGAGCAGCGCGGCGGCCAGGGCGAGCGGAAGCAGGCGGAGAGTCAAGGGTCGATGCATACGCGAAACTAAATCGAAAGAGACGGGAAACGAGAGGCCGGAAACCAGAAGCCGGAGGACCGGATCCAGCTCCGGCCTCCGGCTTCTGTATTACACCCGCGATGTTGAGCGTTCCTGCCCGCCGGTTATGGCGCGCAGTTGTTCTGTCCGTTGGGTCCGAGCAGATCGCCCGTCGCGCCGACACGCACCAGGCACTCGCCCTGGGGAATCGGATTGACCTTGGCCACGAAGTTCTTGTTCGGCCCCGAGGCGATGTCGAGCGGCAGTTGGCTCAGGCGCCCATAGCGGCGCATGTCGATCCAGCGATCGCCTTCCATCATGAGCGAGTAGCGCTTCTCGTACAGGATGCCCGTGAGGATGTCGTCGGTCGACGACGCCGCCGTCAGGGTGGACGCCGGCAGATTGCCGGAGTTCTGGCGCACCGTGTTCAGGTCCGCGATGGCACCGGCCTTGTCGCCGGTGCCGAGCCGGGCCTCGGCGCGAATCAGGATCAATTCTTCGTTCCGGATGAGCGGGATCGCCGAGGACGTCGTCGGCCAGTTGCTGAATCCGAGCGTCGACGACCCGGTCGTGGGCCCGTCAGTGGTCGACGGTCCAGTGCGCGACGGGAGCCCGGCGCGGATCTTCGCCGCGTAGCGATCATCCGGCTTGCCGTCTGCCTTGAGCTGCACGTCCGACTGGAACGACATGTGGGCGTAGAGGTTCGTATTCGTCGCCTGCGTCAGCGGATTCGGCGTATCCGGCGCGGGCGCATATGGATCGTACACACCGACGTCGAACGCTGCCCGGCTGGTCGCGCCTGCGTTGAGGAATGACGCAGACAGCGCCGTCAATGACGACTGCCACGCTGCCGCTCCCCCGCCAGACGTCGCATAGTGCGCCGCCGCCTTCGCCTTGAGGGCCCGATTGAACTGCGCGAAGGTGGTCGGGGTGTTGAATCCAGCGAACCCAGTGTGGAGTGTGAACGGGAACGCCGCGCCCCCTGCGGCAAGGTTCGTTGCCGCAGCGTCGAGCGTTCCGAGAATGAACTTGTACGCCGAATCGCGCGATACGAACGGCGACAATTTGGCCGGGTCGTCCTTGACCTCGACGATCGCGCCCAAGGTATCGTGCGTCTGGACGATCTCGAAGACCATCAACGCTTCGAGGGTCTGTGCAAAGCCCAGCGACGACGCCTTCTGCGCTGCCGTCAACGTCGCACTCGCGGCGATGTTGTTCTTGAAGTTGAAGATGTCCCGAAGGGCGCCGTATTCTCCGCCCCAGGGGCCGGTGGCGAAGCCCGATGGATCGAGCTTCGTGACGCCGCCGATCGAAATTCCGAGCAGCGGGTGCGTCACGTTTCGCCCTTCCTGTGGCGTGAACGTGTACGACTCGCGGCCGAGTACTCCGGCGTTGGTGATGAATCCGCTGCGCGTCGATCGCTGGTCTGCCAGCAACCCCGTTGCGAACAGCTGCAACGCCGTGGGATCCGCGCTCGCGCCGCTCACCGTGGCGGTGTTGGGATTCGTGATGTTGAGATCGGACGCTCTGCACGAGGCCACCGCCACGAGCAGAGTCGCGCCAAGCAGCTTGCGCATCTGATGCGTTCTCCGGTTATCGCTGAAACGAGGGGTATGAGTCGTAGTCATGGCTCAGTACCCGAGGTCGATGCTGAAGAAGAACTGGCGGTTGCTCGGGTACGGTCCGAGGTCGATGAAGCGATTGAAGTTCGCGTTGCCGAAGTTGTTGAACTCCGGATCGAAGCTCCAATAGTTGGTCTTGGTGAACAGGTTGCGTCCCTGGACCGAGATGCGCATGTCGCGCGCGCGCACCACGTTCGCGAACTTCGCCGGCGCCTGGTACGAGACGTTCACTTCGCGCAGCTTGACGAACGTGCCGTTGTCGATGTACGGCGCGATGTTGTTCGCGCTCCAGTTGCTGTAGCGGAACTGGCCGAGCGTCTGCTTCGGATCGGGCGACGGCGCGGTGTAATCGCGAGAATTACCACCCTCGTCCCAGATCTGGTTGGTCATGTCGGCCGTGTAGCCGCCCACGCGCCAGTCCACGAGTCCGGTGATCGTGATGCTCTTGTAGCGGATCGTGTTGAGGAACGACGTCTGGCCAAGCGGGTTGGCGTCGGCGATGATCGAATCGCGCACCGTGCTGCCGGCAACCGTCTGCCCCGGCGCAACGCGATGGCAGGGCTGTCCGTCCGAACCCGTGCCGACCACCAGCTGGCCCGAGGCATTCGTCGTGTTGATGCAGCTGAACGGCACGTTGCCCCAGATGTACGTGGGGCGGCTGCCGAGCGCGATACGGTTACGGCCGAACGTCGCGCCGAACGAGCCGCCGACGGCGAACGACGGAACCGACAGCTTGTCGATGTACTGAACGTTGTGCTGATACGTCGTGCGGAAGGTCCACTCCAGGTTGCGCGTGCTGATCGGCACGAGGTTCAATCCAGCCTCGAAGCCGCGCGTGGACATCTGCCCGCCGTTGATCGTCTGGCTCGGCAATCCGGAGCTGGCCGGCAGCGGGAACGTCACCAGCAAGTCCTTGATCACTCGCTCATAGTGCGTGAGCTCGACTGACGCCCGTCCACGGAACAGCGACGCGTCGACTCCATACTCCTGCTCGTTCATGACTTCCGGCTTGATCGCCGGATTGCCGACCGACGTCACACTCGAACCGGAGAGTGAGCCCAAGCCGCCGATGACGCCGCCGGTGGCCAGTGTCACATCGCGGACGCCGTAGTTCGGGCGGTTGCCTGACTTACCGAACGAGGCGCGGAACTTCACCTCGTCGAGCGCCGACGTGAACCGACCGAGCGGCTCCACGAACCGATAGCTCGCCGAGTACTTGGGGAACGTATAGAACTTTTCGCGATCGCCGTTCGCGCTGCCACGGTCGGCACGGACGCCGACGGAGAGCGCGAGCTTTTCATCGAGACCGATGATCTGCTCGTTGAAGTATCTCGATTGATCGAGGAATTGTTGGATCGCGTTGCTTTCGGCGACATCCGTTCCGTTCGTGGCGACCTGACGAGTGGGGGTCAGCCCGCGAAGGCGGATGTTGTAGCTGTTCAGCTTCTGCGACTCGAGGGTGCCGCCGACCGACGTCTGTGCTGAGTTCAACCAACGCATGTTCGGCGAATACGTCCACACGCCGTTGATGCTTTGATTGAGGAATTTGCTGTCCGCGCTGAGCACCTGCGACGTGCCGTTGAATCCGTCTGCCGGCTCGAACTGAAGGTAGTTCGGCGAATACTGCGTGCCTTCGAGCTGGAAGCGATCGACACCGCCGATATAGGTCAGCTGGACGGTGTTGTGCACCGTCGAGAGGGCGGAGTACCCGAGGCGGATGTTGGCGCTCTGCCGCCAAGTATCCTCGTTGTTCGTGATTTGGCTAATGACGTCGAACGGATTGGCCGTTCCTGAACCGCCGCCGTTCATCCACATGAACACCGGGCGACCGGTGAGCGGATCGATCTGCCGAATGTCGTAGATCGCCGGCGCGTACCCGAGCGCATACGTGGGACTGATGCCCGCGTTGTCGTTGTTGCCAAGTCCGTCCTGCACGAAGTTGTGCGTGAAGTCCACGCCCACGCTCACGGTGAACTTGTCCCCGAGCGTCTGATCGAGATTGATGCGTCCGGACGTGCGGCGCGCACCCGTGTTCATCTCGACGCCCTTACTCTGCTTGTCGTTCAGGGAAGCAAAGAACTTGGCCGTTCCCACGCCGCCCGACGACGACAGCACCGTTTCCGTGCTCGGATCGTGGTTGCCGTAGAATTGGCCCTGCCAGTCGTATAGCGGGCAGGTCGTGGCGCAGTTGACCTTGGCGAGCGAATCCGCATGCACGGATGAACCAATCCACGGCTTCACGTCCGCATAGTTCGTGAACTGGCGCGAGCCCAGCAGGCGCGTGGCCTGCTGCGTCCCGACGCGCTGCGTGAAGTTGAAACGCGGTGCGCCCGCCTTACCCTTCTTGGTCGTGATGACGACCACGCCGTTGGTGGCGCGCGAGCCGTAGATGGCCGTAGCCGCCGCCGACTTCAGGACCTCGATGTTCTCGACGTCGTTCGGGTTCAGGTCGGCCAACCGATTGACCACCTGATCCTGCGCCGTCGCCTGCGAGCCGCTCGAGCGCGAGATCGAGGCGAGACCGCCAGGGATCGACGCATTGGACATGATGATGCCGTCCACCACGTAAAGCGGATCGCCCTGCCCCAGGATCGACGTGGCGCCGCGGATCTGGATCTGCATTCCGCCGCCCGGCACGCCGCTGTTCTCGAAGATGGAAGCGCCGACGACCTTACCCGCAAGGTTGCCCTCGATGGACTTGGCCGGCACGGTCAGCAGCTCTTCCGCCGACACCGACGCGATCGCCGTCGAGGCGTTGCGCTTGTCGACCGTGGTGGCCTGACCGGTGACGGTCACGCCCTCGAGCTGCAGCACGTCCTTGTCGAGCGCGAAGTCCGCCGTCGACTGGCTGGCCGTCACCTGCACCGTCACGCGCTTGAAGCCGATCGCGCGCGCGAGCAACGTCGCACCACCGTTGGGGATCTTGAGGCGATACTCGCCGCGCTCGTTCGTGCGCACGCCGAGCTGCGCTCCAACGATGCCGACGGTCGCCTCCGTGACGGGCGTACCCGTGCCGGCCTGCGTGACCTTTCCTGTGATCTCGCGAGTCTGCGCCGCGAGCAGCGCGGGCACGGACGCGAGAACGAGGGCAAGCGATACCACTATTCGACGACGCACTGAGGCACCTCTGGAGGGAGGATGGTGGGGAAAGCGTTTGCGTCTTGACTTCGGCCCTGCGGGAACGCGTGCAGCCTGGGGGTGTGGCGTGCACCTGTATGCGTTTTCAACCCAGCAGAATGCCTTTTCGTCACACAACTTGCGCTCCCACGCAGTGTTCGTCAAATGTTCGTCCCATTCCTGTATCCACTGGAATCAGTCGAAAATTGGATCCAATCGCGGCCTGACGCGGTGGTGCCGTCGCAATCCCGACCGCTCCAAGCGAGATTCCATGCGCCCGTGCCGATTAAACCACCCGCTCACACCAATTCCCCGCCCCGCGTCGTCCGCGCATTTACGCCGGGCGGCATCGGCAACGTGGGCCCCGGCCTGGACATTCTCGGCTGCGCGGTCACCGGCCCGGGCGACGCCGTCACTGCGTCGCTGATCGAGGCGCCCGGTGTTCGGATCGACGACCCCGGACATCCCGACCTCCCGTCCGATCCGAATCGTCATGCGTCCGGCATCGCCGCGCAGGCGGTGCTGCGAAGCGCACACGCGACGTCCATCGGAGTGGCGCTGCGCGTCGAGAAGGGGTTACCACTCGCCGGCGGGCAGGGCGGCAGCGCCGCATCCGCGCTCGCCGGCGCCGCCGCGACGAACGCGCTCATCGGCAGTCCGCTCTCGACCACCGGTGTGCTCTACGCGGCGCTCGTCGCGGAGGAGCAACTCGCCGGCCGGCACATCGACAACCTGGCGCCGGCGCTGTTCGGCGGCATCCTGTTGATCCGCTCGATCGACCCGCTCGATTTCGTGCGCATTCCCGTACCGCCGCGGCTGCGCGTGGTGCTCGTGCAGCCGCACATGCAGCTGCGCACGGCGGACGCGCGGGCCGTGCTTCCCGCGTCGGTCGATCGCGCCACCGCGTTCGCGCAGGCCGTCGCCGTCGCGACGATGATCGCGGCCTTCTACTCCGGCGACCTCGAGCGCCTGCGCGGCGCCGTCGACGATCGCATCGCCGAGCCGGCGCGCGCGCCGCTGCTGCCGGGGTTCATCGCCGCGAAGCAAGCCGCGCTGAACGCCGGTGCGCTCGGATGCTCGATCTCCGGCGGTGGACCGTCGGCGTTCGCGCTCGCCGACGGCGACGACTCCGCGCAGGCCGTGATGGCCGCGATGATCGAGGCGTATCGCGTCAGTGGCATCGCCGCGTCGGGGCGCGTCGCGCAGATCGACGAGCGCGGGACGCGCGTCGAAGATTCATTCTCCGTCTCTCATACATGACTCCCGTGGAAACGATCGTCGAATCGAGACAGCGGTGCGAGCAGTGCGGCACGACCATCGGTGAGCTCGACCTCGCGCCGGCCTGTCCGCAGTGCGGCGGACTGCTCGAGATGGTGAACCCGATCGTCGAAAGCGCCGTCGCGCTGCGCGCTCGCTTCGCCGGCCGGCGTGCCGCGCTGCGCGGGCCGGACGCGTCGGGTGTGTGGCGCTACCGCGAACTGGTGATGCCGTCGGTGCAGCCCAGCGCCATCGTGTCGCATCCCGAGGGAAACACGCCGCTCCTGTCGCGCGCGGCGTTGAGCGAATGGACGGGCGTTGAGGATTTGCTCATCAAGCACGAGGGGCACAATCCGACGGGGTCGTTCAAGGACCGCGGCATGACGGTCGCAACGACGCAGGCAGTGCGCACGGGCGCGCGCGCCGTGGCGTGCGCCTCGACGGGCAACACGTCGGCGTCGCTCGCCGCGTACGCCGCGCAGGCCCGGCTGCCGGCATTCGTTTTCGTGCCGGCCGGCAACGTGGCGCTCGGCAAGCTCGCGCAGACGCTGGCGTATGGCGCCAAGACGCTGCTCGTGCGCGGCAACTTCGACGCGTGTCTCACGCTGGCGCGCGAGGCGAGCGCCGCGCTGGGCATCGCGCTGCTGAACTCCATCAACCCGTTTCGTCTCGAGGGCCAGAAGACGATCGTCTTCGAGTTGCTCGAGCAGCTGGACTGGCAGCCGCCCGATTGGATCGCGCTGCCGGCCGGCAACCTCGGCAACACCTCGGCGTTCGGGAAAGCGCTGCGCGAGGCCCACCAGATCGGCTTGATCGATCGCATGCCGCGGATCGCGGCGGTGCAGGCGCGTGGCGCGGCTCCCTTCTCACAGAGCTTTCAGCGGGGGTTCGGCGAGCGCATACGCGTCGAGCCGGACACGATCGCGACGGCGATCCGCATCGGCGACCCCGCCTCATGGGACCGTGCCGTCCGCGCGATCCGGGAGACGAACGGCGTCGTCACCGACGTCTCGGACGCCGAAATTCTCGAGGCGAAGGCCGTGATCGACGCGGCGGGCGTGGGGTGCGAGCCGGCGAGCGCCGCGAGCGTCGCCGGCGTCGCGCGGTTGCGGCGCGAGGGCGTGATCGCGGCCAACGAGCGCGTCGTGGCGGTGCTCACCGGCAACCTGCTCAAGGATCCCGGCGCGATCGTGAAATACCACCAGGAGACGGAACCCGCGCCGGCGCGCGCCAATCGCCCGATCGAGATCGACGCGAGGTTGTCCGAAGTGGAGCGCGTCCTCGAGTTGACCCGCACCTGACGTGCCTATGAACCGCGGTTCGATGACGTACTCTTTCACGGCATCGGAGGTTGCGACGGAGCACTCCTCGATGGAGTTTATTCGAGCAACGCATCGCCTCATCGATCCGTCCTTCTCCCTAAGAGTCTCTATGCGTCAGTTGCCTCTTCGCATTGCCACGGCCGCGCTCCTCGGCGTGGTGTTCGCCCTTCCCTCGCACGCGCAACGCGGCGGCGGCGGTGGGCCAGATACTCGGCCTGAAGTCACGTTCAAGGTCGATCTTCCCGCCGACGATGCGCGCATCGCCGGCCTCAAGAAAGAAGCGATCCGTATGGTCGACAGCATGGCCACGTTCACCCAACAGATGGTGGACCAAGTCTTCAGCTTCGGCGAGCTCGGCATGCAGGAGGAGGAGACGACGAAGTATCTCACCGGCATCCTCGAGAAGAACGGCTTCAAGGTGACGCGCGGGTATGCCGGCATTCCCACGGCATGGGTCGCGACGTGGGGCTCGGGCAAGCCGAAGATCTCCCTTGGCTCCGACGTGGACGACATCCCGCAGGCGAATCAGAAGCCGGGCGTCGGCTATCACGAGGCGCTCGTCAGCGGCGCACCCGGACACGGCGAAGGCCACAACTCCGGCGTGCCGCTCAACATCACCGCCGCGATCGCCGTGAAGAAGCTCATGGAGCGCGACCACATCCCGGGCACGCTGCAGCTCTGGCCGGGCATCGCCGAAGAGCAGATGGCGGCCAAGGCGTACTTCGTTCGTGAAGGATTGTTCAAGGACGTGGATGCCGTGCTGTTCACGCACGTCGGCGCGGGCTTCAGTGTCTCATATGGAACGGGCGGACAGAACGCGCTGATCAGTGCGCGCTTCAACTTTCAGGGCTCGAGCGCCCACGCCGCCGGCGCACCGTGGGCCGGACGCAGCGCGCTCGACGCCGTCGAGCTGATGGATGTGGGCTGGAACTTCCGGCGCGAGCATCTTCCGCTCACGCAGCGGTCGCACTACGTGATCACCGACGGCGGCGACCAGCCGAACGTCGTGCCGCCCACGGCCACGGTGTGGTATTTCTTCCGCGAGACGGACGCGCCCAAGACGCAATCGCTGTTCGCGCTCGGCGACACGATGGCGCTCGCCGCGGCGATGATGACCAGCACGCGCCTGGCGTCGGTCGACATCCTCGGCTCCGGCTGGGCCGGCCACTTCAGCAAGCCGATCGCGATGGACATGTTCGAGAACATCAAGGCCGTCGGCATGCCGACGTGGAGCGAAGCAGATCAGACGTTGGCGCGCGGCATTCAGCGCGAGCTGGGCGAGAAGAATCCGCGCGGGCTGTCGGCGACCATCCCGACGCAGCTCGGCACCCCGCCGCGCCAGGAAGACCTGCGCGGCGGCGGCAGCGACGACATCGGCGACGTGTCGTGGAACGTGCCGACCGTGACGCTGAGCTACCCCGCGAACATTCCGGGATTGCCCGGGCACAACTGGGCCAACGCCATCTCCATGGCCACGCCCATCGCGCACAAGGGCGTGACGGCCGGCGCCAAGGCGCAGGCGATGACGGTGATCGACCTGATGCTCAAGCCCGCGGTCGTGTCGCAGGCATGGGACTATTTCCGCACCGTCCAGACGAAGGACATCAAGTACTTCCCGCTCATGCGTGCCGAAGACAAGCCGGCGATCTGGCTCAACAAGGCGATCATGGACAAGTACCGCCCAGAAATGCGGAAGTACTATTACGATCCCACCAAGTACAAGACGTATCTCGAGCAGCTCGGCATCAAGTATCCCACGGTGCGCGACACGACCAAGCCCGTTCCTTGAGTGAACGGTGAAGTGATCGGCCGCAACACAATCGCCGTACTGCTGGTTGGATGTGCAATGACACTGGGGGCGTGCCGTTCGACGTCCCCAGCGTCGCTTGCGCCGGCGCCGAATTCGGATTCAACACGCGCGCCGAAGGTCACGGCGCAGTTCTACGCGAACCGGCCCTATGGCAGCGAGTCGCAGTTCAATCCGTTCTCGCTGATCGTCAACGGCGGGTACGACCAGCTGCGCACCGCCGAGAACCGGCAGGTCTTCTCCCTGCCCTATCGCAGCGCGTTTCACACGGTGCTCTATACCGTCACCCATCCGGAGCCGGTGCTGCGGCACTACGGCTATAAGGATTGGCTGACGCACGAAGTCTTTCCGCTGTCGCTCAAGGGCTCGGGCGGCGGGCAGTGGTATCCGAACTACCAGTTGCACCTCTTCGCCGGCGGCATGACGTACTACCGCACCGTCGAGTGGTACGAGCAGCACGGCGCGACGCACCCCCGCCTCGCTGCCGGATTCACCGTCTATGCGTGGCATCTCCTCACCGAGATGGTCGAGAGCAACGGCGTCTGCTGCGAGGACGAGGACGGACTCACGGACCTCTACATCTTCGACGCCGCCTCCATTCTGCTCTGGAACCAGGGCTGGATGCGCCGCGCGTTCAGCGGCCGCGTCGAGTTCACCGACTGGCCCGGCCAACCGACCATCTCGCGTCCGAAGAACTCGATTGAGAACGCGTACATGATGGCGATGCTCCGCGTCCCGTTGCCGCGAACGGACGATTGGAAATTGATGACGACGATGGGCAACGCTTTTCTCTTCGGCGTGTCGGGGCGCGTCGGGAGAGACATGTGGCTGTCGGCGTCGGGAGGGTTCGACCCGTCGGACAATCCGGTGATCGATAGTCGAACGGGCGCGAAGACGGCGACGCTTCTGCCGAACGCTGGGTTGTTTCTCGACCGCCACGGCTCGCTGCTCGTCTCGTTCATCACGAAGGGCGGCAGCAGCAACGGGCCCACGTTGAACGTGTACCCCGGGGTTGTCGGATCGGGGGCGTGGTCGCCCGGGCTGTGGGCGCAGGGCGTACGCGGCGGCGGTCTTCGGTTCGGCGTGGTCTCGAAATTCGGCATCGGGCTCGGCGGAGCTCGGCGCTAGCACAATGGAGTGAATGACGTGACGCTCAAGTGGACCGCCCTATTGCCGATCGCGCTTCTCGTGGCCGCGTGCCAATCGGCGTCTCCACCGTCGCTTGGCCCCACACCGCAGCCGGACTCGATGTGTGACTCGGTGCGTGACTCGGTGACGCATCAGTTCTACTCCGGCAAGTCCTACGGAACGGAATCGCAGTTCAATCCGCTGTCGCTCATCATCAACGGCGGGTTCGACGAGCTGCGCGTCAAGCAGAACCGGGACATTTTCAATCTTCCGTACGGCAGCATGTTCCACACGGTGTTCTACACCGTGACGCATCCGGAGCCCGTGCTGCGCCACTACGGCTATCAGAACTGGCTCACGCACGAAGTCTTTCCGCTCTCGCTCAAGCACGCCGGCGGCGGCCAGTGGACGCCGAACTACGAGCTGCATCTGTTCGCCGGCGGCATGACGTACTACCGCACCGTGGAGTGGTACGAGCAGCACGGCATTGGGCACCCGCGGCTGGCGGCGGGTTTCACCGTGTATGCCTGGCACCTGCTCACCGAGATGATCGAGAGCGATGGCCGGTGTTGCGAAGACGAGGACGGGCTCACCGACCTCTACCTCTTCGACTCGGGCTCGATCCTGCTCTGGAACCAGGCGTGGGTTCGGCGGCTGCTTCGCGACCGCGTGGAGTTCACCGACTGGCCGGGCCAGCCGACGCTGGCGCTGCCGTCGCATCGTTTAGAGAACGCGTATATGCTAGCGATGCTGCGTGTCCCGGTACCGCGCGTCGACGAGCTCAGGCTCATGACGGTGATGGGGAGCGCATTTCTCATCGGGCCGTCGGTGCGCGTTGGCCACGAACTGTGGTTCTCCGCGGCGGGCGGCTACGATCCCGCGGAGAACCCGATCATCGATCCGCGCACGGGCGCACGGACGGCGACGCTGCTCCCGAGCGGCGGGCTGTTCCTCGATCGCAACGGATCGCTCCTCGCCTCGTTCGTCACGCGCGGCGGCGCCTCGAACGGACCCACGTTCAATCTCTACCCGGGCGTCATCGGATCCGGGCGCTGGTCGCCTGGGCTCTGGGCCCAGGCGGTGCGCGGAGGTGGGTATCGGTACGGTGTGGTGTCCAAGCTCGGCATCGGGCTTGGCGGGATTCGAGCGCGTTAAGAAACTGTCATTCGTTCGTGAGACGCACTAACTGATATTGTCCGCCCGCTTCGCCGGCGCTTCCGCCGTGCTCGGCACGATCACCGGCTGTCCCGCCGCCTTGAGCGCGGCGTTGATCTTCGCCAGGTTCGAATCCATCACGCGCTTGTATCGCGCCAGCTCCGTCTGGAGCTTCGGATCGAGCACCGCGAACACGTCGTACGATTGCTTTGGCGGACGCCGCTCGCCGTTCGCCACGAAGCCCAGAAGCGCCGCCATCTGGTTGTTGATGCGCACCGGGAAGTTGAGCGGATCTTCTCCGCTGCGATTCTTCGTCTGATACAGCGAATCTTCGACGTCGCTCATCTGATCCTCGAACGCCTTGGCCATCGCGCCGAAGCTCGGCGTACCGCTCATCTTCTGCGCCCGATCCTCGAGCTGCAGCTTGACGTTCCGAACCGTCTTCACCGCGTCGTTCGCCGCGCTCACGCGGTCGCGGAGCTGCAAGGCGAACCGCTCCTGCTCGGCCAAGTCGGCGTTCGTCGCCAACGTTTGCGGATCCTTCTTGACGATGAACTTCTCCGTGAGCGGCGCGTTGCTGCCCACGGTCAACCGCACCGTGTAGGTACCCGGCGCGGCGAACGGACCGGCCGTGGAACCCTGCCAGAGGATCATGCCCTGGAAGACCGATGCGTTGGGATACTGGAGGTTCCAGTTGTAGCGATCGAGCCCCACGCGATTGCTCACGCGCGGCGGCGCGCCGAATCCGCCACGTCCACCGCCGCCACCGCCGCCGGCCGGCGGAGTCGGCACGGTGTCGGTCGATGAGAATTTTCTGATCGACTTGCCCGCGGGGTCGAGGAACTCCACGGTCACCGGCTGGTTGTCCTGCGCCACGCGATACTGCACGGTCACGCCGCCGGCGCGATACCCCGGGGCGGGCTTGTACAGAAAGTCCTTTCCCGCCTTGGCGGCCGCGTCGGCCTCGGGCGCCTGGCGGAGCAGCGCGATGTTCTCCATCACCCAGAATGCGCGGCCATGCGTCGCGATCGCGATGTCGTCGTCGCGCAGCGCAATGTCGTGCACCGGCACCGGCGGAAGATTGCGCTTGAGGCTTTCCCAATGTGCACCCGCGTCACGCGACAGCCACATGCTGCGCTCCGTCGCCGCGTACAGAAGGCCCGGCTTCACGAGGTCCTCGCGGATCGACCGCGTGTACTCGCCCATCGGAATTCCCTCGTTGATCCGCGTCCACGTCGCGCCGTAGTCGGTCGTCTTGTAGAGGTACGGCGCGAAGTCGTCGAGCTGATACCGGTTCGCCGCGACGTATGCCGTGCCCGCGTTGTGCGGCGACGGATCGATGATCGAGATGCGCGTCCACGCCGGCAGTCCCTTGGGCGTGACGTTCTTCCATGTCTTGCCGCCGTCGCGCGTGACATGAATCAGCCCATCGTCCGAGCCTGCCCAGATGAGCCCCGCCGTGGTCGGCGACTCCTGCAGCGCGAACACGGTGGCGTAGTACTCGATCGACGTCTGATCCTTGGTGATCGGACCGCCCGAGGAGCCGAGCGTTGCCGGATCGTGCTTGGTCAGGTCGGGCGAGATGATCGACCAGTTCTTTCCCTTGTCGCTCGACTTGAACACGACGTTCGATCCGACGTACAACACGTTCGGATCGTGCGGCGAGTTCATGATCGGATAGGTCCACTGGAAGCGATACTTCGAGTCCTTCGCGTCGTGGCCCATTGGGTTGAGCGGCCATGGGTCGAGGCTGGAGCGCTGACCGGTGGCCTTGTCCTGCATCGCGAGCACGCCACTGTAGTTGCCGCCGAACGTGACGTTCGGATTCGTGGGATCTGACGCCATGTAGCCCGACTCACCACCCGCCGCGCCATAGAACTCGGAGTACGGCGACGTCGGCGCCGCTGCGGCGCCACGTCCGCCACCGCCGCCGCCGCCGCCGCCGCCGCCGCGACCACCGGCTGCAGCCGCGCGCACCGGACCGCACACCGAGCCCGCATCCTGTTTCGCGCCGCAGATGTCGTACGGCACCTTGTTCGTCAAATGCACGTGATAGTACTGGCCGGTCGGAATCGCGAGACGAATCGACGTCGTGCCGCCGTCGGTCGTGAGGATCGCTCCGTTGTCATGGCCCACGACGATCCGCTTCGCATCGTTCGCCGCGATCCACATTACGTGGTTGTCGCCGCCGCCGAACGCGCGCGTGAACGTCTTCCCGCCATCCTGCGACCAGAGCGGTGACACGTTGGGCGCATAGACGGTGTTCGTATCCTTCGGATCGGCGAACAACCGCGAGAAGTACCAGGCGCGCTGCCGAAGCTCGCGGTCCTGCGACAGGAGCGTCCAGCTCGCGCCGGCGTCGTCCGATCGATAGACGCCGCCGTTCGGCTCATTCTCGATCAGCGCCCAGATTCGCTTCGGGTTCGCCGGCGAGATCGTCATCCCGACGTTACCGATGATGCCGCTCGGCAACCCGGTGTTGTGCGTGATCTCCGTCCAATGGTCGCCGCCGTCGGTCGTCTTGAAGATGCCGCCGCCCTTGCCGCCGCTGATCAACAGCCACGGATTTCGTCCTGCCTGCCAGAGCGCGGCGTACAGCACGTCTGGGTTGCTGGGGTCCATCACGAGCTCGATCGCACCCGTCGAATCGTTGCGGAAGAGAATCTTCTTCCAGCTCTTGCCGCCGTCGGTGGTCTTGTAGACGCCGCGATCAGGCGTCGCTCCCCACACGTGCCCCAGCGCCGCGACGTACGCCACGTCCGAGTTCCGCGGGTCGAGCACGACGCGCGCGATCTGCTGCGTCTCCTTCAGCCCCATGTACTGCCAGGTCTTCGCGCCGTCGGTCGTCTTCCACACGCCGTCGCCGTGCGACACGTTGCCGCGAATGGCGTACTCTCCGCCCCCCGACCAGACGATGTCCGGATTCTTTTCGTCGATCGCGATCGCGCCGATGGTGCCACCGAAGTACCGATCGGTGACCGGCAACGCGGTCTTGCCACCGTCCGTCGTTTTCCAGACGCCGCCGCCCGTCGTGCCGAAGTAATACTCGTTCGGACGCGCGACGGAACCGGCGAGGCCGACCATGCGCCCAGCCGTCTCGGGCCCCACGTTGCGCCAGGACACGTCGCCGGTGTTCGCGCTGTCGGCGGCAGCGGCGGCTCGTCCGCGGCCGCCGCGACCCTGCGCGAGCAGGAGGCCAGGAAACAGAAGGACCATCGCGGCCGCGCGGAATGTCGATTGAGAGAACACGAATAACTCTCCGGGTGATGAAACGCTGACGTTTACGATGTCATCCCGAGCCGAAGGCGAGGGATCTATTGGAACTTGCGCGCGGCGGCGGCGCGACACGGACTGCCGATTTTTCGCTGCGCTCGGAATGACCGGCTTCGACATCCGCTTACCGTCCGTCCGTATCCGCGACTATCCCCGGCGTCTGCGTCGCGATCGTCGCCGGGTCGGCGCCCTCGGCTGGCGCGTCCTGGCGCCGCACCAGCGTGAGAATCGTATAGACGGCCACCGGCTCGTCGTTCTGATTCTTCACCTCGACGTCCCACGCGACCACGCCTTGCGGCACCTGGTCCTCCTTCTTCTCCTTCGCCGTCTTCTGCTTGACGGTGAGCGTCGCCTGGATCGTGTCGCCGGGATACACAGGCTTCACGAAGCGCAGCGACTCCAACCCGTAGTTCGCCAGCACGGGACCCGGCGCGGGATCGACGAACAACCCCGCCGCCGCCGACAGCACGAAGTAGCCATGCGCCACGCGCTTCTCGAAGATCGAATCGCGCGCCGCGATGTCGTCCATGTGCGCGTAGAAAAAGTCGCCGCTGATTCCGGCGAAATTCACGATGTCCGCTTCGGTCACCGTACGTCGCGGGCTCACGAGCGACGCGCCGATCTCGAGCTCGTCGAAATACTTTCGGAATGGATGCACGCGATCGGTCGTTCGCTCGGCACCCTGCGTGTATTCGTTGGTAACGTGCATGAGCGTCGTCGGCGAGCCCTGGAGCGCCGTGCGCTGCATGTAGTGCATCACGCCGCGCACGCCGCCCATCTCTTCGCCCCCGCCCGCCCGTCCCGGTCCACCGTGCACGAGGTGCGGCAGCGGCGAGCCATGCCCGGTCGACTCCTTCGCGCTGTGCCGGTTGGCGAGCAGCAAACGACCGTGATAGGCCGCCGTGCCGAACGCGACGTCGCGCGCCACGCGATCGTCGGCCGTGAAGAGCGAGCCGACGAGACTCCCCTTCCCCTTTTTCGCCAGCGCGATCGCGTCGTCGACCGACGCGTACGGCATGATGGTGTTCACCGGGCCGAACGCTTCGATGTCGTGCGGCTCGGACACGCCGAACGGATCCTTCGAGTAGAACAACAGCGGCGGGAAGAACGCGCCTCGCTCGCGATCGGCCCCCACGACGGCATAGTCATCGGCATTGCCGTACACCAGCTCCGTCGCGCGCGCGATCGCCTCCACGCTCTTCCGCACTTCGCCCACCTGGCCGCGTCCCGCGAGAGGACCCATGCGAACGCCGTCCACCGACGGGTCGCCGATCGTCACCGTCTCGAGCCGCTTCTTGAGCGCGCTCATGACGTCCTGCAACATGGAGTCGGGCACGAAGGTGCGGCGGATGGCTGTGCACTTCTGCCCCGCCTTCACCGTCATCTCGCGCGCGACTTCCTTGATGAACAGGTCGAACTCCGGCGTACCCGGCGCGGCGTCGGGCCCGAGCATCGAGTAGTTCAACGAGTCCGCTTCCATGTTGAAGCGCACGTTGTTCTCGAGGATCGACTTCGACGACTTGAGCATCTTGCCCGTCGACGCCGAGCCGGTGAAGGCCACCGCGCTCTGGCAGTCGAGATGATCGAGCAGATCGCCCGTGCTCCCGCAGAGCAATTGGACGACACCGTCGGGGAAGATCCGCGACTCGATCATCGCGCGGAACACGGCTTCCGTGAGATACGACGTCACTGTCGCCGGCTTCACGATCGCCGGCATGCCCGCGAGAACCGTCGGCGCGAGCTTCTCCAACATGCCCCACACCGGGAAGTTGAAGGCGTTGATGTGCACCGCGACGCCCTCGAGTGGCACGCAGATGTGCCGGCCGACGAACGTGCCGCCCTTCGACAGCGCCTCCACCGGACCGTCGACGTAGAACGTCTCGTTGGGAAAGTCGCGACGGCCGCGCGATGCGTACGCGAAGAACGTCCCGATGCCGCCCTCGATGTCGATCCACGAATCCTGCTTCGTCGCGCCGGTCGCCGCGGAGACGACGTAGAACTCGTCCTTCCGCGCCATGAGATACTGCGCCATCGCCTTGAGCATCAGCGCGCGCTGATGGAAGGTCATGCGCCGCAGCGCCGGACCGCCGACCCGCTTCGCGTAGTCGACCATGGCGGCGAAGTCGATACCGCCCGTCGTGGCGTCGCCGATCTGCTCACCCGTCACCGCGTGGAACAGTTCGACGGCCTTGCCCGTGCCCGTCACCCACTCGCCTCGTACGTAGCTCTGCAGCCGGCGCGGCTCGGTGCCCGAGAGCCCGAATGGGCGAATCATCGTCGAAGTCGTCGTCATGTCTCTCTCGTCTCGTGCCAGGTCCGAAAGCTCATCTGTTGCTCGCGTCGATCCGCCGGAATTTCCCGCAGCGGCTCGCACGGCTGGAGCGTGGCGTACAGTTGTTTCGGGAGCGCCTGGTAGAGCGCCGTCCCCTGCGACTTCCACGCGATCATCTCGTCGCTCACGTCCTTCACGATCTTCGCCGGGTTGCCCACGACGACTTTCCGCGGCGGAATCTGCATCTCCGCCGGCACGAAGGTCAGCGCGCCGACCACGCACCCGGCGCCCACGGTCGCGTTGTCCATGATCACGGCATTCATGCCGATCAACGCGTTCCGTCCGATGCGCGCACCATGCACGATCGCACCGTGTCCGATGTGCGCGCTCGCCTCGAGCACCACGGTCACACCGGGAAACATGTGGATGACGCAGCTCTCCTGCACATTGCATCCGTCTTCGATGACGATGGCGCCCCAGTCGCCGCGAATCGCCGCGCCGGGCCCGACGTACACGTCGCGCCCGATCACGACATTCCCCGTCACCGTGGCGTTCGGATGAACGAACGCCGACTCGTGGATCACGGGGCGAAAGCCGTCGAACTCGTAGATCATACCCTCTCGATGATCGTCGCCATGCCCTGCCCCACGCCGATGCACATCGTACAGAGCGCGTAGCGCCCGCCGCGTTCCTGCAGCTCGTGCGCCGCGGTGAGCAGCAGCCGCGCCCCCGACATCCCGAGCGGATGCCCGATCGCGATCGCGCCGCCGTTCGGATTCACGCGCGGATCGTCGTCGGAAATTCCCAGCTCGCGAACGCAGGCCAGCGACTGTGACGCGAACGCCTCGTTCAGCTCGATCACATCCATCTGCTCGATCGTCAGTTTCGCGTGCGCCAGCGCGCGCCGCGACGCCGGCACCGGTCCCATGCCCATGATTCGCGGCTCGACTCCCGCCACCGCCGTTGCGACGATGCGCGCGAGCGGCTTCGCGTTCAGCTGACGCACGCCCTCGTCCGACGCGATCAGCAGCGCCGCCGCGCCGTCGTTCAGCCCCGACGAGTTGCCGGCGGTCACCGAACCGCCGTCGGCACGAAACACCGGCTTCAATTTCCCGAGCGTCTCCACCGTCGTGTCGGGACGGAGAAACTCGTCCTGCGCAAATCGCTTCGGATCGCCTTTGCGTTGCGCGATTTCGACGGGCACGATCTCGCGCTCGAAGCGGCCCCGCTCGCGCGCCGCCGCGGCCTTCTGCTGCGAGCGCATCGCGAACGCGTCCTGATCGCCGCGGCTCACCTCGAACTGCTCGGCCACGTTCTCCGCGGTCTGTCCCATCGAGTCGGTACCGTACATCGCGCGCATCTTCGGATTCACGAAGCGCCAGCCCAGGCTCGTGTCGAACAGCTCGATGTCGCGAGCGAACGGCTTGCTGCCTTTCGACATGACGTACGGGGCGCGCGTCATGTTCTCTACGCCGCCAGCGATGTAGTAATCCCCTTCACCCAGCTTGACCGACCGCGCCGCGTCGGCAACGGCGCTCATTCCCGAGGCACAGAGGCGGTTGACCGTTTCCCCCGGCACCGTCACGGGCAATCCCGCGAGCAACAGCGCCATGCGCGCCACGTTGCGGTTGTCGTCGCCCGCCTGGTTGGCGCAGCCGAGGATGACGTCGGTGACGAGCGCCGGATCGAGCGCGGTG
The DNA here is from genome assembly GCA_028287235.1 of Gemmatimonadota bacterium. Classification (GTDB taxonomy): domain Bacteria; phylum Gemmatimonadota; class Gemmatimonadetes; order Gemmatimonadales; family Gemmatimonadaceae; genus JAQBQB01. The sequence continues at coordinate 59,268 of JAQBQB010000002.1, forward strand.
TTTCGCCGCACGACTTCGGCGATGACGTGCGCCGCGAGATCGTCCGCGCGCACCTCGCTCAGCGCTCCGCCGATGTTCCCCACCGGCGTTCGCACGCCGTCCACGATATATGCGTTGCTATGGGTGTTGCTCATTCGCTCTCAGGAAAGAAAGGCTGATGCGTTTTGTAGACCGTACCGGTGAACAGCGCCACGATCTCGTCCGCGGCGCGCCGCACCGTCACGCGATAGAAGCCGAGCCGGTTCGTGCCGCTTTCTTCGTCGGCCGTCGCGGTGAGCACGTCACCCACCGCGATCCCTTTCGGGTACGCGATGGTGTTCTCGATGCTCACCGTCACGTGTCCGTGCGTGTTCGACGCGAACGCCAGCGCGCTGTCCGCGAGCGAGAACGTCACGCCGCCGTGACACGCGCCGAACCCGTTCACCATGTCGCCCCGCACGGTCATGCGCACCGTCGCACCGCGCGGGCGCACGCCGACCACCTCGATCCCGAGCCACCGGCTGAACGAATCCTTCGCCACCATGCCCGCCACGACCCGCTCGGCCAACGCCTGTTCGTCGCTCACCGTCATTCGAAGAACCGGCGCCCGTCGCGCGCCATCCGTCGCAGGAGTGGGCTCGGGCGATAGCGATCCTCGCCATACTCGGCCTGCAACGCTTCGAGGCGATCGAGCACGCGCGACAGCCCGATCTCGTTCCCCCACGCGAGCAACCCCTTGGGATAATTTACCCCCTTGGTCATCGCGAGATCGATGTCTTCGGGCGACGCGACGCGCATGAGGACGGCATCGACCGCCTCGTTGATCAACATCGCGAGAATACGATCGAATATCGCCGCTCCGACCGCCGCGTCATTGCTCGGTTCCGAGAGCGGCGTCGCCGCCACGCCGTCGCGATAATCGTAGTATCCGCGCCCACTTTTCTTCCCGAGGAAGCCCGCCTCGACGAGACGACGCTGCGTAAGCGACGGTTTGTACCGCGGGTCGTAGAAAAAGGCCTCGAACACGGAGCGCGTGACCGCGTAGTTGATGTCGTTGCCGATGAAGTCCATGAGCTCGAACGGCCCCATGCGAAATCCGCCGAGCTCTTTCATTGCCCGGTCGATCGCGGGCACGTCGGCGATGCCCTCTTCCATGATCCGCAGCGCTTCCCCGTAAAACGGGCGCGCGATCCGGTTCACGATGAACCCCGGTGTGTCCGAGGCGAGGACCGGCGTCTTCTTCCATTGTCGCATCAGCGCGTACGCCGCCGGCGCGAGCGACGGATCTCCCCCGAGCCAAGGTACGATCTCGACGAGCGGCATCAGCGGCGGCGGATTGAAGAAGTGAATTCCCACCACGCGCTCCGACGCCTCGCACGCCGACGCGATCGACGCGACCGACAGCGACGACGTGTTCGTCGCCAGTACCGACTCGCGCGCCACCGAGTGCTCGAGCCGCCGGAACAACGTCTGCTTGATGCCGAGATCTTCGACCACCGCTTCGATGATCAGGCCGCACGGCCGGTACACCGACAGATCCTCGCCGAGCGGCTCCCAGTGGTATTCGATGCGCGACATCAGCGCGTCCGCCGCGTTCCGCTCGATGCGTCCCTTCTGAACCTCGCGGTCCATCGCCTTGAAGATGTTCCCCTGCGCCTTGCGCGCCGCGCCCTCGAATGCGTCGGCGAGGATGACGCGATGTCCCGCCGCGGCGGCCACCTGCGCGATTCCCGTCCCCATCGCCCCCGCGCCAACTACGCCGACGACGGTGGTGTGGTCTAACGGCATGTAGTTCCCCTCGCCATCTCATTTCCCCTTGAACACAGGCTTTCGCTTCTCGAGAAAGGCCTGCACCCCTTCCGAGTAGTCCGACGTCGCTCCGGCTTCGCGCTGGAGCTCCTCTTCATAGTCGAGCTGCTCGTCGAGATCGACGCCCAGCGATTTATTGAAGCCGCGCTTGATCAACCCAAGCGCACGCGTTGGTTGCTTGGCCAACTGGCGCGCCGTCCCCACCGCCGTCTCGAGCAACACCTCGGGCTGGACCACCATATAGACCAGCCCCCACTCGCGAGCCTGGTCGGCGGTCATCTTCTCGGCAAGCATCGTCATCACGGTCGCGCGGTGAAGGCCGACGATGCGCGGCAGAATGAACGTGCCGCCGCTGTCGGGGATCACACCGATCTTCGCGAACGACTGAATGAACGTCGCACCCTCCGACGCGAAGAGAATGTCGCACGCGTACGCCAGGTTGGCTCCCGCGCCCGCCGCCACGCCGTTCACCGCGCAGATCACCGGCTTCTCGAGCGTGCGAATCGCCCGGATGACGGGGTTGTAGCTGTCTCGCACGATGTCGCCGAGGTCGGGCGTGGCGCCACCGCTCGGCATCGCCTCCGACAGATCCTGACCGGCGCAGAAGCCGCGGCCCGCGCCGGTGAGGACCACGGCACGAAGCTCGTCGTCGGCAGCGACCCGCGCCAACGCGTCGCGAAGCTCCCCGGCCATCGATCGGGTAAAGCTGTTTAGCACGTCGGGCCGGTTCAGCGTGATCGTGGCCACGCCCTCGGCCGTCTCGAACAGGATGTCGCTCATTCCCCCTCGTGTAATTGGCTCGACGGCGGAAGATAGCCACGGATGGGGCCGAGTTGGCAGGGTTCGACGCTGGCCTCGCGCGTTCTCTTCCGACAGATTACAGCGCGTGACTACCCTCCCAATACCTCGCGGCTCCAAAGCTCGCGACGCAGCCAAGACCGGGGCTCAGAAAGCCGGCGAACCCGGCGCACCCGACGCGCGCTTCGACTGGCGGAAGATCGCCTACAACGCCCTGGCGTCGCGCGCGCTCGACGACGCCGAAGAGCTCACCAACAAGAATCGGACGACCGTTCCGCGCGAGCACGTCGTGCTCTACCAGTTCTCGGCGCGCGGCCACGAGGTGGCGCAAGTCATCCTCGGCTCGCTGGTCGATCACCGGCACGACGGCGCGAGCGCGTACTATCGCTCGCGCCCCCTGCTGCTCGCCCTCGGCCTCACCCTCGAGGATGCGTTTGGCAGCCCGCTCGGCCGCGCCGGCGGGTTCAGCGACGGTCGCGACATCGGAGTCGTCTGCAACCTCCCGAATCGCGACGGACCGGTCGTGTTGCCGATGTCGGGTGACGTCGGCTCCCAGTACACGCCGCTCGCGGGCTGGTCGCAATCGATCCAGTACCACCGTGACGTCCTAGGCGACGACTCGTGGCGCGGCGCCATGGGCGTCGTACTCGGCGGCGAAGCGTCGGTTGCGACCAACGGCTTCTGGTCGGCGCTCACGATGGCGACGACTTTGTCGCTCCCGATGTTGTTCTACATCGAAGACAACGGGCTCGGCATCTCCGTGCGCAGCGACATGCAGACGCCGGGCGGCGACATCGCGGAGAACCTCGCGTCGTTCAAGAATCTGCTGATTCGCAACGGCGACGGGACGAATCCCGGCGAGGCCGCGGCGCTGCTCGCCGAGTGCGCGGACTACGTGCGTGCCGGAAAGGGGCCGGCGCTGGTGCGCCTGACCGTTCCGCGACTCTGCAGCCACTCCGGTCCCGACAACCAGCGCGGCTATCGCACGGAAGCGGAGATCGCGTCCGACTCCGCGCGCGATCCGCTCCCGCGGCTCCGCGCGCACCTCGTGCCGTCGATGATGTCCGAGGCCGAGTGGACCGAGCTCGAGGCGACGGTCGCACGCGACATTCAAGCCGCGCTCGACGCCGCGCGCGCGCGGCCCACGCCGAACCCCGCGACAGTCGCTCGCTGGATCTACGCCGACGATTCTGCCGGTTCGCCGGAAGCCCTCGGCGGACTGTCGCGCGACGAACGTGCCGCACTCGCGGGCAGCGAGACGCCCGCCGAGACGGGCGACGTCGTGCGCTTCGCGGAAGCCGTGCGGCGCACGCTGCGCCACGAGCTCGCGGTGAATCCAAAGGTCGTGGTGTTCGGCGAAGACGTGGGACGCAAAGGCGGCGTGCACCTCGTGACCGAGGGATTGCAAAAGCAATTCGGCGACAAGCGCGTGTTCGACACGAGCTTGTCGGAGGAAGGCATCATCGGCCGCGCAGTCGGGCTGGCGATCTCGGGCCTCGTGCCTGTCGCGGAAATTCAATTTCGAAAGTACGCCGACCCGGCCACCGAGCAGCTGAACAACACCGGCACCATGCGCTGGCGAACGGCCAACCGTTTCGCGGCGCCAATCGTCGTGCGCATGCCCGGCGGATTCGGCAAGGACGTAGGCGACCCGTGGCACAGCCTCAGCGACGAGGTGCGCTTCGCCCACGCCTATGGCTGGCAGGTGGCGATGCCCTCGAACGCCGCGGACGCGGTCGGTCTCCTGCGCACGGCGATGCGCAGTCCCAATCCGTCGATCTTTTTCGAGCACCGCTCGCTGCTCATGACGAGCGACGGCAGCGCGCGCTATCCGGGTGACGACTACGTCGTGCCCTTCGGCAAAGCGTCCGTCGTACGCGAGGGCACCGGCGTCACACTGGTGACGTGGGGCGCACTCGTCCATCGATGTGTGGAAGCGGCGGACCGCTTGGGAGAGCGCGTGGTGGAAGTGATCGACCTGCGGTCAATCGCCCCATGGGATCGGGGGCGTGTGCTGGCGTCCGTCGAAAAGACGGGACACTGCGTGATCGTTCATGAGGACAATCTCACGGCGGGGTTCGGCGCCGAGATCGCGGCGACTCTCGCGAAAGAGGCGTTCTGGTATCTCGACGCACCGATCGACCGGATCGCCGTGGCGGACGTTCCGATGCCGTATCATCCCGTGTTGTTGGATGCGGTGCTTCCAAGTGTAGACCAGATCGCGCAACGACTCGAGCAGACGCTCCGTAGCTAGCACCAGTTCTCCTCGGAAGAAGACGACGACGGTTACATCATTCACGTCGGTGGGATGCGCCGGACGCTTTGCGTTCGGCGTTTTTTTGTCTCCGCTCACCTACGAAACTGCTGTGCTCCGCTGCGATTAGTTTACTATCGTAAGTCTTATGCGTCAATAGCCGTGTTTGCTAAGGAAGAATACAGTGGATGATTTGGATTATAAGGCGCTCAACCTGCTGATGGAGCGCGGGCGGGCGCCGTGGACCGAAGTCGGCGAGCTGCTGGAGCTGTCCGCTCCCGCCGCGGCGGAGCGCGTGCGCAAGCTCGAGGAGCACTCGGTGATCGTGGGCTATCGCGCAATTGCCAGCGCCGAGGCGCTCGGCTATCCCCTCCTCGCGTTCGTGCGCGTCACGCTCGGCAACCGCACCCACCGCGAGGTGTTTCTCAAGGGGATCGTGAAGCACCAGCAGGTGATCGAGTGCCACCACATCGCAGGTGACGACGAGTACCTATTGAAGGTGCGCTGCCGCAGCACGAGCGATCTCGAGCACTTTCTGACCGTGGTGCTCAAGGACCGGCTCGGCGTATCGCGCGCGCGGACGACGATCGCGTTGACGACCGTGAAGGAGACGACGGCGTTGCCGGCGAGGCCGTGAGAGACCGGGGAGCCCCAAACGACAAACCCCTCGGGAGCAGCATGCCGCTACCCGAGGGGTCCATCTTCGCTGGCGGGATTCAATCAGTCGGTTCGACACCACGGCATGCGTGGTCCGATTGACTTCCCTTTGTCCGACTCGTATCGGTCCGAATCGGTGCTCTGGAATTCTACAAAGCTACAGTCGTGGCCAGTGACCTCACGACCGGTGAGCCGACGTCGAACCGCCGTCTCACATTGCTCCGCCGCCGTCGCGCCGAAGACTCTCCAGTCGCGGGATAGACCGTATCCGCGATTGGAGGAACACAATGCCACTGCGCGCGAAGCCCGTCAATCGAGAAAATACACCGAATGGTGTAACCTGCGCTGGCAGTTGCTCGGCAGCGCTGGCCACTAGGTCGGGACGATCGCCGGGGGCTCGCGGATCACGCGGAAATTGCCGCTGATCAGAACCGATCTCTCCATGCACAGCGAGAGCTCCACGCGCAACGAGCCCGGACGAATCTTTCTTTGGAACAGACGCTCGGGACGCCACGAGTAGCATCCCGAGCGTCTGTTCCCCAAGAGAGCGTTCGTCCGGGCTCGTTGCGGTCGGATCCATAACTCCACACGGAGCGATCCGTCGTAATTCGCGGCAGTTTCCGCGTCATCCGCGAACCCCGGCAATCGTCCCGACCTAGCGGCTAGTCGAAGCGCGCCGACCTGATCAGTGTGCCTTGAACTCTTCGAACGGCTGCCGACACGCATTGCATACCCAGATCGACTTGCACGCCGTCGTTCCGAACACGCTCTTCTGCTCGGTCTCGCGTGACTGACAATACGGGCAGCGTACCGACGCGGCTCGGCGCAGGAGCGGCACGAGCTCGTCTTCGCTCGCGGGCCGCGGCGGGGCGATGCCATACGCTTCGAGCTTCGCGCGCGCATCAGCGTCGATCCAGTCGGTGGTCCAGGCCGGCGAATAGGTGGTGCGAATCTCGACGGGACCGAGGCCCTGCGCTTCGATCGCACGGCGTACTTCGGTCTCGATCTCGCGCATCGCCGGGCACCCCGAATAGGTCGGAGTGATCGTCACCACGACACCTTCGTCGCTCGCAACCGCGTCGCGGATGATCCCGAGCTCGACCACGCTCAGCACCGGCACCTCCGGATCCATGACGGTGTCGAGGATCTGGAGGAGCTCGTCCCGCGACGCGAGCGCGCGCTTCACCACGTTGCGCCCGGATGCGACCGCGCCACGATCTGCATCTCGGACAGCATGTGGCCGAGGTGCTCGGTGTGCCGCCCGTCGCGACCGCCGCGCTGCATGTAGCTCACCGGCGGAACGGTCAGCGTCGCCCGGCGGAGAATCTCCTCGACCTGCGCGTGCCAGGGCTCGGCGAGTGTGCTCGCGTCCACGCCCAGACCGGCCGACGCGACCTCTTGCTCGACCGCGTCGGTCAGGAACAGCTCGCCCGTGTATCGCCACAGCTCGTCTACCGCTGCCTGCGCGCGCGCGTGGCTCTCTTCCGTCCCGTCGCCCAGCGTCACGACCCACTGCGCGCTATGGCGCACGTGATACTTCGCTTCCTTGACGGCCTTGGCCGCGATCCCGGCGAGCTCCGCGTTCGAGCTGCGCTGGAGCGCCTGCATCTGCAGCAGCGAGAACACGCTAAAGAAGAACTGCCGCACGATCGTGAATCCGAAGTCCCCCTTCGGCAGCTCGGCGATGAGCGCGTTGCGATACTCCGTCGAGTCGCGAAAGTATGCCAACGCATCCTCGTTCCGGCCCGCACTTTCCGTTTCACCGGCAAGCTTGAGCAACAGCGTCGCCTCGCCGACCAAGTCGAGTGCGACGTTCGCGAGCGCGATGTCCTCCTCGAGGATTGGCCCGTGCCCGCACCACTCCGACAGCCGGTGGCCAAGGACGAGCCGATCGTCGCCGAGACGGAGGAGATACGAGACGAATCCCGGTTGAGCGGAGATGGGCATGGCTAATAGCGTGTTACTGATGGCTGGCGCTGCTGCTCCCTGCTCACCGGGATGAGGAGACTGGATCCTCGTTCCAGAGAGCGGAGCGCTAAAGTGTGTGTGAAACAGCGATCGCGATTAGGCACCTAGAACACCCTCACGCCGCGCGGCACTTTATAGAACTGTGGATGTCTGTACGGCTTGTCGTTCCCCGGATCGAAGAACGGCCCCATGTCGTCGGGCGTCGACGCGGTGATCGACGCGCTCGGCACCACCCAAATGCTCACGGCCTCGCCGCGGCGGGCGTAGACGTCGCGCGCGTTCTGCAGCGCCTGCTCGGCGCTCACGGCGTGGACGCTGCCGGCGTGCTCGTGCGCCTCGCCCTTGGGCGGCTGGAGGAATACCTCCCAGAGTGGCCACTGTGAGTCGGCCGGCGATGTGGCGTCGGTACCGTTCGTCGGTGATGTAGGCTGATCGGGCATAGTCGTGAAGACGGCGGCCCCGGGAGGCCGCCGCGAGTCAGGAGTAGAGGTTCAGGCGGCTTCGGTCGCCGACCGTTGTTGCTTGGCCGCGTACGCCGCGGCAGCGACGCGCACCCATTCGCCGGCGGCGTGCGCATCGCGTCGCGCGGCGAGCCGCTCGCGATTGCACGGACCGTCGCCCTTCACCACGCGCCAGAACTCGTCCCAGTCGATCGGGCCGAAGTCCCAGTTCTCCGTCTGCTCGTTGTACTGGAGCGCCGGATCGGGGAGCGTGAGGTTGATCGCGGTGGCCTGCGCGACGGTGAGGTTGACGAAGCGTTGGCGCAGCTCGTCGTTTCCCTTCTTTTTCACGCCCCAGCGCACGAGCTCTTCACTGTTCGACGACTCCGCGTCGTGCGGTCCGAACATCATGAGCGACGGCCACCACCAGCGGTTCACGGCATCCTGCGCCATCGCGCGCTGCTCGGGCGTGCCGTTGGCCAGCGTCGCCATGATCTCGTAGCCCTGGCGCTTGTGGAAATTCTCTTCCTTGCAAATGCGCACCATGGCGCGCGCGTACGGACCGTACGACGCCTTGGCGAGCATGGTCTGATTCACGATCGCCGCGCCGTCCACGAACCAGCCGATGCAGCCGATGTCGGCCCACGTGAGCGTGGGATAGTTGAAGATGCTCGAGTACTTCGCCTTGCCATCGAGCAACTGCTGGACGAGCTCCTGGCGATCGGTGCCGAGCGTCTCGGTGCCGCAGTAGATGTACAGGCCATGGCCGGCCTCGTCCTGCACCTTGGCGATCAGCGCCATCTTCCGGCGGAGGTTCGGCGCGCGAGTGATCCAGTTGCCTTCGGGGAGCATGCCCACGATCTCGGAGTGCGCGTGCTGCGACATCATCCGGGTGAGCTGCTTCCGGTAGCGCTCCGGCATCCAGTCCTTCGGCTCGATGCTCTCGCCGCGCGCGATGCGTGCCTCGAACTCCGCGACCCGGGCCGGATCGTCGGGGGTCGCGCTGGGCTGAACGGCAGAAGGTTCGTTGACCATCATCTCGACTCCGGGTCCGCGGGCTGACACTCGGCGGCACATCGTGCGCGCTCGAGTGTTGAAATCTAGTGCCGGAACGACCTCGGCGGATAGATTCAGCGGTCATCACTTCCTCCGCATCACACGGGACAGGTCGCAATGCGTTCTCGTCTGTTCGCCAGCTCGCTCCTCGCCCTCGCGGCAATGCTCGTCGTCACGCCCGCGATTGGCGCGCAAAGCGGCGACCCGTACGCCGACGGCCTGACCGCCGGCGACTACCTGCGCATCAGCGGCGGCATGATCTCGCCGGTCCATCCGCAGGGAAGTCTCAAGGATTGGGACCGCGGCAAGACGCTCGCGCTCGCGTGGGAGGGATGGCAGTCCGGCTCCGGTGGCGTCGGACGGCTCGGCTTCGGCGTCACCGCCGACTACAGTCGGCTTCCGCTGAACCAAGCGCAGTTCATCTCGGAGTTCGCGCCGGCCTCGGGAGGAACGACGACGTCGGCGACCGCGTCGAGCGCGACGGCATTCTCGATCGGCACGAACTTGCGCCTCCGCATCCCGTCGCCGCTGATCATGCCGAGCATCGAGTTCGGCTTCGGCTACCTGGACTTCAACCCGACCACGGTGCACTACGTCGCCACGACCGGAAGCGGCGACGTCACGCAGCGCCATCGCCGCGGTGCAGCGCTCTCGTTCGGCGCGGGTCTCGACAAACAGGTCGTCAACAAGTTCGCGGTGTTTGGCGAGGCGGTGTACACGTACGGCTTCACCAGCCTGGGCTACGGCTTCGCGACACCAGGCGGCACGTGCGCGACCAACGGATGCGACGTGCTGAAGAACACCACCTTGGGCGTGATTCGCGGCGGTTTGCGCGTGCAGATGGGGCGTTGAGCGTAGCCCGATGACCGCACACACACCTCTCGCCGACTCCGGCACCGTTTCGTCATTCGTCGCCGGCGGAATCGCCGACGTTTCCTTCGGGCACCCGAAAAGCAATTCCCTTCCCGCCTCAGTGCTGAGCGCACTTGCCGAGCAGATCTCGGCGCTCGGCGCGCGCAACGACGTTCGCGTGGTGGTGCTTCGAAGCTACGGCACCGGCGCGTTTTGCGCCGGCGCATCGTTCGACGAGCTCGCGGCCATTCGCGACGCGGCAGCGGGAAAGGAGTTCTTCATGGGATTCGCCCGCGTCATTCTCGCCATGACGCGCTGCCCCAAGCCGATCATCACGCGCGTGCACGGCAAGGTCGTGGGCGGCGGCGTGGGCGTCGTCGCCGCGTCGGACTACGCGATGGCGACCGACAAGGCGGCCCTGCGATTGAGCGAGCTCGCCGTGGGCATCGGACCATTTGTCGTGGGCCCGGTGATCGAGCACAAGATCGGCGCGGGCGCGTTCGGGCCCATGGCGATCGATGCCGACTGGCGCGATGCGGCATGGGGTGAGCGCCACGGGTTGTATGCGAGGATGTTCGACACCATCGATGCACTCGATGCGGCGATCGGCGTCTTCGCGCGCAAGCTCGCCGACGCGAATCCGGACGCCGTGGCGCGCATCAAGGCAATTACGTGGGCCGGCCGCGACAACTGGCCGCGGCTCCTCGAGGAGCGCGCGGCGATGAGCGGCACGCTCGTGCTGTCGGACTACACGCGGAACGCGATCGCGGGATTTGGCGGGCGGTCGTAGCTACGAGCCGTACGCCACGTGCATCGCGTCCTCGAAGCTGATTTTGTAATCCGCGTCGACCTGCGCGCGCGTCGCTAGGTACGCCGCGGCCTCGAGTCGCTTCGCGGCGTCGAACATGGTGCGAACGTCGAACGGCTGTCCCGCGACGATCGAAAGATATTCCTCGACGGCGGTGAGATAGCCCATCATGCCGCCGAGCTCCGTGGGACAGTACGATTTTCGCGCGGCGCGCAGCCGGTCGGCATCGGCGGGGTTCGGCATGACGAGATTCTCCGAGCCGCAGACAACGCGCAGCCGGTCGTTCACCACGCAGCGCCCCACGGTCGCCGTGTCGAGCGAGCCGCCCGCCGCGTTGACGACCAGGGCGTCGATCGGTTGGCGCAGCAACTCGTTCTTCCCCGTCGGCGGCCAGGCGCGATGCCCGGCCTCGGCCACCATTGCGCGACGATCCTCGCGCGACTCGACGGCGCAGATCTTCGCGCCTTCGGCATGCAACCGCTCGAAGATGTGTTGTCCGATGTTGCCCACGCCGATCAGCCCGACCTTCGCCTTCGAGATCGGAATGTCGAGGGCGCGGAGCATGCCGGCGAGCACGTAGTAGTTCCCCTCGCCGGTGGGCTTCGAGGTGTCCGCACTCACGCTCCCGGCAAACTTGCCGCTGAGATAGTCGAGCGACTGCGTCACTCCGTCGGACATGAGCCCGTGTCCGAGATCCTGTCCGGTGGTGAGCCGCACGTCGGCCGTGGCCTCGAAGGTCTGGAAGCACTCGACCGCCCAGTCGAGCAATGCGAAATCGTTCGGCTGCCCCACGCGCGCGTCGTCGGTGGGTTTCAGCACGCACTTTCCGCCGACGATGCGCCGAATGTCGCGCCGCGCGAGCGGGCCGCCCACGTCGATCAAGCGCGACCAGTACACTTTCTCCTCCATGCCCATCGCCAATCCGATCGCCTCGACGTCGGAATCGAACCCCTCGGTGTCGGTACGCTCCTTCGGCGCGATCCGAAATCCACCGAGCGAAAGCTTCTGCGACCCTGGCTCGGCATGCGTGGCGATGCTCAACGTCCAATCGCGGTCGGGATGAGTAAATCGGTAAACCCGGACGGACGGATTTCGCGTCTCGGCTATCTGCGGTACGAGCGCACGGGTTTCATCGGCGCTCAGGATGGTCAATGACATCACACAAAATACAGAGCGCGACAAGATAAAGAGGGCGCGAGCAACGCTCGCGCCCTCACACCTTCTCTAGACCCTATACCCAAGCCCCTACACCCTCAGCTGGTTGGCGGGTTGAAGGCGGCGTGCTGGTTGTCGATCCAGCTCTTGTGATAGCTCGGATCCTCGAACTTCGTGGCCTGCTTCGCGACCTTGAGCGGCCGGAAGCTGTCCATCATCACCGCGAGCTCGTTCGTCTCCTTGGCGCCGATCGACGCCTCTGCACGGCCCGGATGCGGCCCATGCGGAATGCCGTCGGGATGGTGCGTGATGCTGCCGAACTCGATTCCCTTTCGGCTCATGAATTCACTCGAGGCGTAGTACAGCACCTCGTCGGAGTCCACGTTGCTGTGGTTGTACGGCGCCGGCACCGCGTTGGGATCGAAGTCGTACGGCCGGGGGCAGAAGGAGCAGACAACGAAGCCGTCGCCCTCGAACGTCTGGTGCACCGGCGGCGGCTGATGAATGCGTCCAACGATCGGCTCGAAGTCGCGGATGTTGAACGCCCAGGGATAGAAGTATCCGTCCCAGCCCACGACATCGAACGGGTGGTGATCGAGAATGAGCTCGTTCAATCCATCGTACTGCTTCACGAGCAGACGGAAATCGCCCATCTCGTCGTGTGTGGTCAGCTCCAACGGGCGGCGGATGTCGCGCTCGGAGTACGGCGCGCCTTCCTTGAGCTGGCCAAACTCGTTGCGGTAGCGCTTGGGCCAGCGAACGTGTCCGCGGCTTTCCATCACCAGGAGCTTCACCTGCTCCTTCGTCGTGTCGATCCGGTAGCGGTGGAGGATGCCGCGATGGACGACGAGATAGTCGCCTTCGCCGAACGGCAGCTCGCCGTACACCGACTCGAGCACCCCCGCTCCTTTCGCGACGTACACCAGCTCATCGGATTGCGCGTTCCGATAGAAATGTTCGTCCTGCTGATCGGGCTCGACGTACAGCATCGCGACATCCTGGTTGAACAGGAGCGGAATGCGATCCAGCGTCGGGCTTCCCCCTTTCTTCGCCTTCGCCGTCAAGAAGTGGCGATGACGCAGCGCGTTGTCGGGGTCGGCCTCGAAGGCCATCTCCTTGATGCGCCGCACCGACTTCACCGTCGTCGGCGGATGCACGTGATAGAGCAGCGACGACGTGCCCGTGAATCCCTCGTGACCCATCAGCTCTTCGGCGTAGATCCCGCCGTTGGGTTTCCGAAAGGCCGTGTGGCGCTTCTTGGGTACCGCTCCAAGCGTGTGATAAATGGGCATGTATGGGTCGAGATCTCGACAAATGATGGAGCGCGCGTGCCAATGACGAACCTTGCGATCACAGATTTCCCCGCAACGCTTGTTCTGCTTCGATCGCCTCGAACAGCGCCTTGAAATTGCCCTTGCCGAAGCTGCGCGCACCCTTTCGCTCGATGATCTCGAAGAACAGCGTCGGCCGGTCCTGCACCGGCTTGGAGAATATCTGTAGCAGGTAGCCGTCGGGATCGCGATCGACGAGAATTCCGAGCTCGGCGAGCTTGTCGATCGGCTCATCGATCTTGCCCACGCGATCCTGCAGCTCGGCGTAGTAGGTCGTGGGCGCCTGGAGGAATTCGATGCCGCGGCCGCGAAGCGTCGTTACCGTATGAATGATGTCGTCCGTCGCCAAGGCCAGATGTTGCACACCTGGCCCTCCATAGAAGTCGAGGTACTCGTCGATCTGCGACTTCTTCTTCCCCTTCGCCGGCTCGTTGATCGGAAACTTGATCTTCTCGTTGCCGTTGGCCATCACCTTCGACATGAGCGACGAATACTCGGTCGAGATGTCGGCGTCGTCGAACGAGATGAGATTCTTGAAGCCCATCACGCGCTCGTAGAACTCGATCCACACGTTCATCTTGCCCAGCTCCACGTTCGCCACGCAGTGGTCGACGTGCAGCAACCCCGTGGGCTCGGCCTGATACCGCCACTGCCGGTTCTGGAACCCCGGCATGAACGTACCGCGATAGTTCTGGCGTTCGACCAGCGAATGGATCGTGTCGCCATACAGCTTGATGCCGGCGGTAACGACCTCGCCGTCGTCGTCGCGCAGGGCGCGCGGCTCGTAGGCCGATTCGGCGCCGCGCTCGATCGCTTTCGCGTACGCGTCGCGCGCGTCGTTCACCCAAAGCGCGATGTCGCGCACGCCGTCGCCGTGCTTGCGCACGTGTTCGGCGATGTCGCCCTCGGGACCCTGCGCCGAGGTGAGCACGAGCCGGATCTTGTTCTGGACAAGCAGGTAGCTCACGCGGTCGCGCACGCCGGTTTCTGGGCCGCGATACGCGACGAGCTGAAAGCCGAGCGCGCTCTGGTAGAAGTGCGCCGCCTGCTTGGCGTTCCCGACGTAGAGCTCGACGTAGTCGGTGCCGTTGATCGGGAAGGTATCGTGCGCTTCGGTCTCGACCGGCATGGTCTGCGTCGCCATCTTGTCTCCGCGCTGATGTGTCTATCCAACGCACGCGCCCAGGTCGAACAGGCGCGTGAAATTCCCTCTCTGAAATGCTAGAGACGGAACGAGGTCAGTAACAGGGGCTACGGACGTTGGCCTAGACGGATACTGTATACCTAACCTCCAGCCCATACGCGGTTCCGTGACCGGTCCAAATCCGACGCAGTCGGCCGAATTCGTCGCCTTCGCCAATGCCCTCACCGGGCAGTACCAGCTCGAGCGCGAAATCGGCCGCGGAGGCATGGGGGTCGTCTATCTTGCGCGCGACCTCAAGCTCGACCGGTTGGTGGCGATCAAGACGCTGCCGCCGCATCTCGCGGCCGATTCCGTAGTGCGTGAGCGATTCCTCCGTGAAGCTCGAACGGCCGGAGCGCTGTCGAACCAAAACATCGTCCCGATCCACCGGGCGGATGAGCTGGGCGGCCAGGTCTTTTTCGTGATGGGATACGTCGGCGGAGAATCACTGGCGCAGCGCATTCGCACTCGAGGCCGCGTCAACCCGGTCGAGGTGCTGCGGATCTTGCGCGACGTTGCCGACGCGCTCGGGTACGCGCATTCGCGCGGCATCGTGCATCGCGACGTCAAGGCGGAGAACATCCTGCTCGACGAGCACACGGGCCGCGCCATGGTCACGGACTTCGGCATCGCACGATTGGCCGAGGCCACCCCGCTCACGTCGACCGGGCAGCTGCTGGGCACGGTCTACTATCTCAGCCCCGAGCAGGTGACGGGCGAAGGCGTCGACGCACGCAGCGACATCTACGCGCTGGGCGTCGTGGGATACTTCGCGCTCTCCGGCCGGTTCCCGTTCAATGCCGAGCTCGCGTCGGCGGTGCTGATCGCGCACGTCACGAAAACCGCGCCGCCCCTCCACGAGATTGCGCCCAACACACCGCGCGCGCTCACCGACATCATCGACCGGTGCTTGCTCAAGAATCCGGACGATCGATTCCAGAATTGCCTGGCCCTCCGCACCGCACTCTCCAACATCGAGAATCTCGTCATCGCCGAGGTGAGTGAACGGCATGCGAACGACCAGCCGCTCCCGCCCCAGGCGCTCCTGTCGGACACCGAAGCGCGCGACATCCTCGAGCGCGCGGCGAACCTCCAGGCGGCCACCGGCATTCAGGACCGGCCTGCGCCCGTGGTCGGCGCGCGCGACCCGCATCGCCACGTCTCGGAAACGTCGGGCCACCGGCTCGGCAACGTGCGCGACGCGGCGGTCGAGGCAGGCATCTCCTCGAAGTACGTGGACCACGCGCTGCTCGAGCACGGCCTGACGCCCGCCGGCTTACCCGCCGAGGCGCCGCTGGCGCTGGTCGACCGAAGCAAGCCGCCGTCGACGTTCGCCGGCGCGACGACCCAGCATGTCTACGAGATCGTGGTCGACGGCGAGATGCCGGAGGACGATTTCGATCTGCTCGTGGACATCATTCGTCAGGCGACCAACGAGGTCGGACAGCTCTCGGCCGTGGGACGCTCTTTTACCTGGCAGAGCACACCGGCGAAGGGAAACGTTCACGTCGCCGTTCTTCCCCGCGGCGGCAAGACGACGATTAGAGTTTCTGAAAACATGCGCGTGCTCGCCGCCGGGTTGTTCGGCGGCATCATGGGCGGCGTGGGCGGCGGCACGTCCACCCTCTGGGTAGCCACGGGAATCTTCCTGCACAATCCGATTCCTGCATTCCTCGGCTGGAGTGGAACGCTGGTGCTCACCTACTCCGCCGCGCGGCTGATCTTGACCGCGGCAAGCCGGAAACGCCAAGGTGTGCTGCGCGCGCTCACGGAGCAGCTCGCCGTG
This sequence comes from Gemmatimonadota bacterium, assembly GCA_028287235.1. Lineage (GTDB taxonomy): Bacteria > Gemmatimonadota > Gemmatimonadetes > Gemmatimonadales > Gemmatimonadaceae > JAQBQB01. The sequence continues at coordinate 75,344 of JAQBQB010000002.1, forward strand.
CAAGCGCGCGAGTCGATCGCGGCGGCGGGGCTCAAGCTTGGGAGCTCGCCCGCGCCGCGCCTTCGCGGATAAGGCTGGCGACTACAAAGAAAGCGATTGGCGCTGTTGCCCTCTCACGTGGCCAGCTCGGGCAAGTCTTTATACAACTCTAACGCCTGCGGATTCGCCAGCGCGTCGGCATTCTTGACCGGGCGACCGTGGACGACGTCGCGCACGGCAATCTCGGTGATCTTGCCGCTGATCGTGCGCGGAATGTCGGCCACCTGGAGGATCTTCTTCGGGACGTGATGCGGGCTGGCGTTCGTGCGAATTTGCTCGCGGATCTTGTCCTTGAGCGCGTCGGTGAGCGTGAGCCCCTCCGCGAGGCGCACGAACAGGACGATGCGCACGTCGGTCCCCGCGTCCCCTTCGACGTCCTGCCCGATCACGACGCTCTCCACGACCTCGGGAAGCTGCTCCACCTGGCGGTAGATCTCGGCCGTTCCGATGCGCACGCCGGCGGGATTGAGCGTTGCGTCGCTGCGGCCGTAGATGATCATCCCGCCGTGCGGAGTGAGCTCCGCCCAGTCGCCATGCCGCCACGTATTCGGATACTTGTCGAAGTACGCCGCGCGATACTGGCTGCCGTCCGGATCGTTCCAGAAGGCGATCGGCATACTCGGGAAAGGGGCCGTGCAAACCAACTCGCCGGGCTCGCCGACGAGCGAGCGGCCCTCCTCGTCGAATACCTCGACCTTCATGCCGAGCCCGCGCGTCTGGAGCTCGCCGCGCCAGACCGGGCCGATGGGATTTCCGAGCGCGAAACAGGACACGATGTCGGTACCGCCGCTGATGCTGCTGAGCCGCACGTCGCGCTTGACGGAACCGTAGACGTAGTCGAAGCTGTGCGCGGCGAGCGGACTGCCGGTGGAGAGAATCGCGGTGAGCGCGCCGAGGTCGTGAGTCTCCAGCGGCCGTGCGTCTTCCTTTTGCGCCAACGCGAGCCACTTCGCGCTCGTGCCGAACACCGTGATCTTCTCGTCCGCCGCCATGTCCCAGAGAATCGGACGGCGGCGCAGCAGCGGCGCGCCGTCGTACAACACCACGGCGGCACCCACCGCGAGGCTCGAGACGAGCCAGTTCCACATCATCCACCCACACGTCGTGAAGTAGAAGATGCGATCGCCGCGCGTGAGATTGGTGTGCAGCACCAGCTCCTTCAGGTGCTGCAGCAGCGTGCCGCCTGCGCCGTGCACCATGCACTTCGGAAGACCGGTGGTTCCCGAGGAGTACATGATGTAGATCGGATGATCGAACGGAAGCACCTCGAACGTCAACTCGGCGGTGGGCGCATCGGACTGGACGAACTCGTCCCACGTCATCGCGGCGCGTATCGACGATACGTCCGGGTCCGGCCGCAGATACGGCACAACGACGACCCGCTCGATCTCCGGAATGCGCTCGGCAATGGCACGCACGCGTTCGAGACAGTCCACCTCGCGACCGCTGTATAGATAGCTGTCGGCGCAGAACAGCACGCGCGGCTGAATCTGCCCGAATCGGTCGAGCACTCCGTTGACGCCGAAGTCGGGAGAGCACGAGGACCAGATCGCCCCGATGCTCGTCGTCGCGAGCATGGCGATGACCGTCTCGGGAAGGTTCGGCATGAACCCGGCAACGCGATCGCCGACGCGAACCCCCGTGGCGCGCAGCGCGGCCGCGACGCGCGAGACTTCGTCGTACAGCTGGCGATATGTGAGCCGCCGTTGCGCGCCGCGCTCGTTCCAGAACACCAGCGCTTCGCCTTCGTCGCGGTACCGCAGCAGGTTCTCGGCGAAATTCAGTCGCGTGCCGGTGAACCATTTCGGTCCGAGCTCCGGGTCGGGCGGTGCGACGCGGTTCCGGCCGATGAGCGGCCGCTCGCACGCAAAGCTCGTGTCGCGACCGGCGGACAGGACGCCACAGAAGCTCCAGACCTCGAGCCAGAAGAGCTCGAGATCGCGAATCGACCATTCGTACAGCGACGCGAAGTCGGTGACCCGCGCCGTCGGCTCCCCAAGCGCGCGAACCTGCTCGATGAACCGAGTCACGTTCGCGCGCGCGACTCGAGCGGGGGACGGGGTCCAGAGGGGTTGGTCCATGAAAGCAATCGTCGTCATTCCGAGGACCCTCAGCGAGGCGAAGAGGACGAGGAATCTATTGTTGGGCGAGCCATAATTGGCGCGACGGTAGATTCTTCGCTACGCTCAGAATGACAGCTGGCGCGCTTGGACTGTCCGTGCGTGTCCGTGCGTGTCCGTGCGTGTCCGTGCCCAGGCAGTTCGGAGCACGGAAAGCGTTACGGGAGCTGGTCCAGCCGAACGTCGAAGATGATCGTGGAGTTCGGAGGAACCGGCAGCCCCTGCGTGTTGCCGTAGCCGAGCGCCGAGGGAATGACGATCAGCCGCTCACCGTGAACTCGCATCCCCTGCATGCCCTCCTGCATCCCGAACACCAGCCCGCTGAGCGGATAACCAGGCGCGCCGATGGTGCCCTGATCGAAGACGGTGCCGTTCTTCAAGAAGCCGCCGTACGAGATCATGACCGTCGGAAGCCCGGCCAGCGTCGCGCCGTCTCCGATGACGATGTCCTTGTAGTAGGTGCCGTTCGTCGTCTTCGTCATCTGCGAAATGTTGACGTTGAGACTCGAGGCGAACGTCTCCGTGGCCGGGTCACTCGGCACGGACGCCACTTCGGTGGTGTTCAGCGAACAGGCGCTCAGCGCGACGGCGAGCAGCATGACGATTCGTTTCATGCGACGAGTGGCAAAGGTTGAATGACGAGCTACTTGACGCGAACGACGGAAAGCTGAACGGTAGCCGGAAGCGGCTGTCCGTTGGACGTGACCGTGAAGAACGCTTCCTGGCCGTTGGCGACGGAGAAGCGGAAGAACGAAACACCGTTGCCTGCCAACGTCAACGCGGTGGGCGTGTTGTCGCTGAGCGTCCGCGTGGCGAGCGGGAACGGCAGCGACGTCGTGTATGGTAGCGCGCTGCGCATGTTCCAGCTGGGCTGTTGGAACCGCGGATCGACGTTCGGCGCGTTGTCGTCCATGAAGACCGAGATCGCCCAGTCGCGGAAGAACCCGTTCGGCGCCGCTCCGAGCGCGTTGGTCAGATTGGCCACGCCGCTCGTCGTCGAATTGACGAGCTTCGTCCAGAAGGCGTTCTCCTGGCCGGCGGGCAGATGGTCGGCGGCGTAGCGCAGGAAGTTCCAGATCGCTCCCCGAGTCGGCAGGTCGTCGTCGAGCGCGTCGAAGCCGATCGGCGACTGTGTCGCGGTCTGCGGCAAGTACTGCGCGTACCGGCGGAAATTGTTCAACTGGAAGGTGTTGAACGCCGCCAGGAACTTGGGATCCGGGAACGGAGTCGCGTCGATGTTCGACCGCGGGCTCACCCCCGCGGCCCGGAAGAAGTTGAGCTCCTCCGCCACGTGGGCCAGACCTTCGTCGAGCCATTTCTCTTCCGTGACGTTGCCGGCGCCGTTCACGTACATCCGGCGCGAGGCATTGATCAAGTGCTGGTACTCGTGCGCCACGGTGCCGTTCGACAACGACACGACCAGGGCTTTCGAGCGCTTGTTCGAGTTGACGACCCCGCCGGTGTCGGGCACCATGAGATAGAACATCTCGCCCACGTTGCTTCCGGCGCACGTCCCGGCCGTTCCCGTCTTGGGCAACAGGTCGCGCCCGTAGAAGAAGCCGAGCACCACACTCGACGCCGCCTGTGCGGTGAGCTCGTTCACGGCGCGCGTGAAGAAGAGAATGACGTGCCCGTTGTTGTCGATGTCGGTTACGGCTCCAAACGCCGCCCGGTCGACCGGATCGACCAGCGTATCGAACGTGACGCCGATCGAGCGGTACTCGGCGTCGGTGAAGCCGCCGATGGGATTCGCCGTGTCGGCCACGACGATCGCCTTGTCGGTGACCGCCGCGACCCGGCCCACGCGAACGTCCGGGTTGTCGCAATAGTTGATGGCGTTCGTGTTCAGCTTGAGCAGGTCGCCCACCGCCGGCACGGTCACCGCGGCGTTGGCGCTGCGCTGAATGTCCATGCGCGCACTCGGGCCGGATTGTCCGCCCGCTGCTCGCCGCAACGCACTCTGGCTGCGCTCCTGCGCGCGCATCCGGCTCTCGAACGCTTCGTCCGGGATCACGACAGGCGCCGGACCGGCCGGGCCTGGATTCGAGCGAACGATCGTCGCCGCCGGAAGGCTGAGCGGCGTGAGACCCTGCCCGCGCACTTCGACGGTGACCGTCGCGCTGGGAACGCCCGAGTTGAAGTACGGAATGACGGCATACTCGGCGCTAGGGCTCGATGCATGGACGCAGAACCCCGTTCCGGACACGTCGGTCACCACCTGACCGAGCGAGAGATCCAGCGGAGTCGCCGCCAAACCCATGCACACCGATTGGCCAACCGCCAGCACGGTGACCAGGACGCTGTCGGTCTTCGCTCCCGCGGTCGCGAGCACGTAGGTGACCGATCCGCGGCGAAGCGCTCGGACGAAGCCCGACGCGTCCACGCTGATCAACGACGGGTCGCGCACCACGAACGTGGGCGTCGGAGTCGTCACGTTGCCGAACGCGTCGAGGCCCTGTGCCGTGAGCTGAAAGGTCTCTACGGTAGGCAGGAGCCTGGGACTCTGCGGCGTGAACGAGATCGCGGTCACCGCACCGGCCGTTCCCGTCGCCTCGAACTTGAGCTGAGTGCCGACACCCGCAACGGTGGCCGTCACCTCGTTGGCGCCCACGATGGTGCCGAGCGTCCACGTCGCGGCGGCCTGGCCGTGCGCGTCGGTCATGGCTACCCGCGGATTGATCGTGCCGTTGCCGATAGTGACGGACAGCGCGACCGCCGCATTTTGAACGGGGCGGCCAGACGCATCGGTGACGGTGACGACGACGGCGTTGGCCAGCGGCGTTCCCACCGGAGCGGTGCGATTCAGGTCGGTCGCGGCGTTGAGCGCGGCCGGCGGGTTGCTCGAGGGACCTACGTCGGCGCCACCGCACGCGGCGAGGGCACCGAGCGCGCTGAGGGCCGCCAGCGAAAACCACCGCAACTGAGAACGAATATTCATCAAATTGAACGAAGCCGGGAGAATGGAACGACCGCTACCCGTACCCCGTTCAGCGGGTGGGTTCCACAGCGCTCGAGACACTTCAAGGACGTTCCCAGCCCTACGCCGCAACACCCAGTTACTTATCGACTTGCAGCGCTCGCTTCTGAAGCCGTGCGGGCGCACTCGGCGAGCACGGCAGCCCCCACGAACAGGCTTTCTTCCGCGGGATAAAAGGTCGGCGCATGCGCCGGCACCACTGCCCCGCCCGGCTCTCGCGCGCCGATGCGAAGGAAGCACCCCGGAATGCGCTCCATGTAGTGCGCGAAGTCTTCGCCCGCCAAGTTCAGAAAGCCAAGGGGGACGACGTTTGGTTCCCCCACGATCTTGATCGCGGCGGAGCGCGCCCAGGCAGTGGCCTCGCGCGGATTCACGATCGGCGGCGTACCCCGATCCAGCGTGACGCGAGCCTCCACGCCGTAGGCGCCTGCAACCGACTCGGCGATCCGCTTCACCTCGGCCATCATCATGGCGCGCGACACCGGCTCGACGGCGCGAACGGTGCCCGTCAACGTCGCCCGCTCCGGAATGATGTTCGGCGCCGACCCGGCGTGAATCGAGCCGATGGTCACCACGCCCGGCGTGGCCGGGTTCAGGCGGCGCGCCACGATCGTCTGGATGGCCGTGACCACGGCCGCCGCGGCCACGATCGGATCGCGCGACTCGTGCGGCCGTGCGGCATGCGCGCCGGCGCCCACGATCTCGATCTCGAACATGTCGGCGGACGCCGCGAGCGGTCCCTCCTCGGCCACGATCTGGCCCACCTCGAATCGCCGGTCGACGTGCCCGCCGAAGATCGCGACCACCTCATCCAACGCGCCGCTATCGAGCACCGCCAGCGCGCCTTTTCCCGTCTCCTCGGCCGGCTGCAACACGACGAGCACGTCGCCCGCCGCCGGCGATTTGGCGAGCAGCGCGGCGGCTCCCACCGCCCAGGTGGCGTGCACGTCGTGCCCGCAGGCATGCATGGCGCCGGCCACGGTAGAGGCGTACGGAAGCCCGGTGGCTTCCTGAATCGGGAGGGCATCGATGTCGCCGCGTATCGCCACGACCGGCGCCGATCGATCCCGACCGGGAACGCGAGCGACCACGCCGGTTCCCGCGACGATCTTGACGTCGGTGAGGCCGAGCGACGCGAGCGCTTCGACCAATCGGCGGGACGTGTTCTTCTCGGCGAACGCGAGCTCCGGGTTCTGATGGATCTCGCGTCGAAGGGCGGTGAGCCGAGCCGTCAAATCAGGTGAGAATTCACTTGATATGTCAACATGTATCACACTACTACTCATACAGTTGCCATTTTGGCAGATCCGATAACTTCCCGTCGAACCGTGAGCCCGTCCACCCGGTCCAGATCCACCGTCACGCCGATTCCCGGCCCATCCAACGGCACCTGCACCATGCCGTCGACGTCCATCGTCCACTCGGGCGTCACGATGTCTTGCTCCCAGTACCGCGCACTCGGCGACAGGTCACCGGGAAGGCTGAAGTTCGGCAGCGAGGCCAGCGCCACGTTGTGCGCGCGGCCGATTCCGCTCTCCAACATTCCGCCGCACCAGACCGGAATGCCGGCGCGCTCGCACACGTCGTGAATCGCCTTGGACGAGGCAAAGCCCCCTACCCTTCCCGGCTTGATGTTGACGATCCGGCCGCTCCCGAGCGCAATCATGTCCTCAGCCTGATCGACGCCGGTGATCGACTCGTCCAGGCAGATCGGCGTGGACAGCCGGCGCTGCAGCGCGGCATGCCGAACGAGATCGTCGCGGCCCAACGGCTGCTCGATCATGATCAGCCCGAACGCGTCGAGCTTGGCGAGGTGGTCGGCGTCCGCCAGGGTATACGCGGAGTTGGCGTCGGCCATGAGGTGGACCTTTGAACCCAGCGTCTCGCGAACCGCGGCGACGAACGCGACGTCGGCTCCGGGCTGGATCTTCACCTTGATCTTGCCGTAGCCCTGGTCGTACGCGGCTTTCGCGCGCTCGGCCAGCGCAGCCGGCGTGGCCTGGATGCCGATGGAGATCCCGGTCGGAACGCGGTCGCGGGTGCCGCCCAACATCCGAGAGAGCGGCAGCTTTCGCTGGCGCGCCCCCACTTCCCAGCACCCCATCTCGACCGCGGCCTTTGCCATGTTGTGGCCGCAGATGTTCCGGCTCAGGGCGGCGAAGACCGCCGACGGATGCTCGAACGCGTGGCCGATCACGCGCGGCGCGAGCCATTCCCGGATCGCGAGCCAGGCCGTGTCGATCGTCTCGGCGCTGTACATCGGCTGCTCGAACGCGACGCACTCCGACCAGCCGGTGGTTCCGTCGGCGTCGGTCAGCTCGAGCAGACAGATTCGCCGCTCGCTCAACACGCCGGAGGAGATGCGAAACGGCTCCTTGAGCGGCAGGCGAATCTCCCGCAGGGCAATGCGCTGGATATTGAGCATCAGAGCCGCACGCTCGGGGTCGACCCACGGGCTGGCTTGGTCATCAGGTAGTAGCCGCGTTCGGCGGGCTCGTCGATCGAGAAGGCCGTGACTTGGTAGCCGGCGGCCAGGCCCCACTGCATTCCGCGCCGCACGCTCTGCCGCCACAGGGCGGCTTCCTCCGGGCATTCGGACAGCATCCGTTCGCCGTCGGTGGGGATCTCGACGCGAACGCAGTGCGGCAAGATCGCCGCGCCCGCCGCACCCTCGATCCATTCGTCGGTGGCGATCGGTGCGCTCTGGCAGTCGACCGACGCGATGGCCTTCTCCGCCTCGGCTAACCGCTGGTCGATCTCTTCGTCGTGCGTCGGCCAGGCGACGATGAGACGGTCCGTGGGGACGCCACCGTGGAGGATGCTGTCGGTCACGCCGTACATGTCCTCGACATACTCGGCGAGACGCGCGCCGAGGCGGTTGAAGTTGAGATGCGCATTGCGGGCGATGAGCGGATCGAACGTCCAGTAAATGACCGACGCGCCAAGCTCTCGGACGATGTGTCGCTGATGCTCCTTGAGCCGGCGTCCGAGGCCGATGTTTCGGGCCTCTGGAATCACCGCGAGCATGTCGGACCAGTGAACGGTTCGCCCGCGCTCCATGCCGGTGAGGCCGAACACGAAGCCGACGAGCCGCCCCTGTGGGTCGAAGGCACCCACGGCAACACCACCAATCCGCTGGCATACCTTGAGGATGCTCGCCGGCACCAGGTCGCTGAATCCTTCGCCCCATGTCTGCTGCTGAAGCGTCACGCACGCGCGCAGTTCATCGCGGGTGGCGAGCGGCCGAATCTCGATTGTCGACGGGTCCATGCGTGGCGCGAGTGTCCTCATGAGGCGAGTGGCGTGGAAGCTACGCGCGGGCGGTTGGCGTCTCAAGCGCGTTGGCCCATCTTTCGGCGAATGACCGAAGCGATTCTTGGTCCGTCGTGGTCGCGTTGGTGGCGAGCGCTCTCCTTCGCGCTCGTCGTGGCGGCGGCCGCGGCGATCGTCTCCACCGCACGCGTGTTCAGTGGAACGGTCGACGAGCCGGCGCACATCGCCGCCGGATTGCAGTGGCTGACCACCGGCCGGTACGACTACGACCTGCAGCATCCGCCGCTGGGACGCGTCGCCGCGGCGATCGGTCCGTATTTGCGCGGCGCTCGGTCGAGCGGCGCACCCGGCGTGTTCGAGGAGGGCGCGCGCGTCCTGGGGTCCGGCCCCCGCTACGTGGACACGTTGGCGAGCGCCCGGCACGGCGAGATTGTGTTTTTTCTCATCCTCGCCGCCGTGGTCTGGGCGTGGGCCCGCCGCCTCACGAGCGACGCGGGCGCGGCCGTCGCGACGTTGCTACTCGTCGCCAATCCCACGGTCCTCGCCCACGCCGGGTTGGCGACGACCGACATCGCCTGCGCCGCGACGACCACGCTCGCGCTGTACGCCGCGATGCGGTGGGTGGACGAGCCCACAGGCTGGCGGTCCGCACTGTTCGGCGCCGCCGCCGGCGCCGCGTTGAGCAGTCGACTCTCGGCCATCGCGTTCGTCGGCGCTCCGCTCGCCGTGTGCTACCTGCTGCGCTGGGCCGTGACCCGAAGCTGGAAGCTCGAGGGATTCACAGGCGCCGGTCGTACCGCCCGTGTGATCGGCATCGCGACCCTTGCCTGCTTCGCCGTGATCTGGACGGCGTATCGCTTCTCTTTCGGCCCTCTCCACTCGGGCGGACCGATGGTGCCCGCTCCGGAATTCGTCGGCGGAGTCGAAACGTTCTTTCTACATGGAAGCTCCGGCCACCCAACATTCCTGCTCGGCCGGCCGAGCAATCGCGGGTGGTGGTACTATTTCCCGGTGGCGCTGCTCGTGAAGACGCCGCTGCCGTTGATCCTCTGTTGCATTGCGGGCGGGGCAAGCGCGGTACGACGAATTCGCGCGGCGCGCGACTGGAGGAGTGCCGTTCCGCTCGTCTCGGCGCTCACGATCGTCGCGCTCAGCCTTCAAGTGCGTGTCGACCTCGGGGTGAGGCTCATTCTTCCCGTGTATCCGCTGCTGGCGATCGCCGGCGCGGTGGGAGTCGTGGACCTTTGGAACCGTGCTCGATCTCGCACGACGCAGGTGGCGACCGCTCTGTTGCTTGCCTGCTCGGCGATCGTTGCGGTCCGCGCGTATCCGAACAATCTCTCGTACTTCAATCCGCTCGCCGGTCCGCGTCCCGAACGAGTGCTCGTGGACAGCAACCTGGATTGGGGCCAGGATCTGTATCGATTGCGCGACACGATCGCGGCGCGAGGTATCACCGACACGGTGCTCGTGGCGTACTTCGGAACGGCCGACCTCGACGCCGCAGGCCTTCCGCGTGCGCGCGTGCTCGGGCTGCACGAGCGCGCGACAGGTTGGATCGCGGCGAGCGAGACCTTCCTCGCCGGCGAATGGGTCGGTCCCGCATACGGGTGGCTGCTCGCGTACCGTCCGGTGGCGCGCATCGGGCCGTCGATGCGCCTGTGGTACATCCCACCGGCGCCGAGGGCCGTCACCAGGGATTCGTCGCCGCGCTGAGTCCGAGATACCAGGTGCGGCCGGGCGCGGGCTCGTAGAATTTCGTGGCCGCGATCGTGGCGCCGGCGGCGTTCACGGCGACCGAGCCGATGTAGCGCTTGTCGAAGAGATTCTGCACGCCGAACACGGGAGCGAGCCACGGGCGTCCGAACACCGCCGTTCCTCCGACGCGCGCGTTGAAGACCGTGAACGACGGAGCCGCCGCCGCGTTCGCGTCGTTCACGAACACCTTGCTCTTGGCGATTCCTTCGCCGAGGAGAAAGGCGTGCCTGAAATGCCAGGTGGCGCTCGCCTGGAGTTGATGCTCTGGAATTCCCGGAATCGTGTTGCCGCCGAGCTGCGTGGTTCCACTCACGAAACTCCGGAAGCGAAAATGCGAGAGCGCGTAGGCCGTGGTGAACGAGACCGGCCCAACCTCCGTTCCCAGCTCGAGCTCCGCGCCGCGGCGACGCGTACGGCCGGCGTTGCGGTAGTAGGTTCTGCCGGCTCCGCCGGGCACCTCGAACGGAATCAGCTCGTCGCGCACCTCGGTCTCGAAAAGCGAGACGTCGTACTGCAGCCGGCCGAGCGCGAGGCCTTTCGCTCCGGTCTCGTACGTCGTGGAGTACTGCGGGCGCAGGTCGCGATTGAGTCCCGCGCTGCCGTCGGCCTGATTCCCCAGTTCCGTCGTGGTAGGAGTCTCGAACGCCGACCCGACGTTTGCGTAGACCGCGTGGAGCGGCGTGAGGCGCATCGCGATTCCCCCCATGGGGCTCACCGCGCGGAGCGTGCGCACGCCGGAATCGTCACGTCCGTCGGCGAGAAATCCGTCGCGCAGCTCGAAGCGCACCTGATCGGAGCGAACGCCGAGGGTGGCGCGCAGGCGGCCCAACTCGAGCTCGTCGCGAACGTAGGGGCCGATGCTCGACACGAGCTCGCGCTGGTCGAGCTGCAGCACGCCCTTCTCCACCGTGATCGACGGACAGCTCGCGGTGGGCTTCGCCACGCCGTTGCAGTTCGCCCAGTTTTTTCGCGCGTCGTTCAGCCACTGTGCGTCGGCGCCGACGCTGAAGCGATTGCTCGCGCTCGCGACGGTGCTCGGCAGCGTGACGCGCGCGCCAGCTCCGCCCTGCCGCCGATCGACGCCGACCACGGCGAAGGTGAGTGGGTTGAACAACGAGCGTGTGCCGCCGTATCCCTGCGCCACGATCTCACCGTCGCCGAAGATCGCGCGGCGAGCCGACAACCCAAGCTGTACCTGGTGCACCGCCTTGCGGGCGCGCTTCTGCACCGAGAGTGGGTCTGCCTGCTGCGGCGCCGTATCCGCCTGCAGCTTCGTGAGCGCGCCGGGGTTTTCGGCGACCGGCATGTCGAGCCCCAAGCCGATGAGCGCAATCTGCGTGTGCGCGATCTCCGACGTCGCGCGCAGGAACGCGTTGGTCAACCGCTGGTGCGCGAACACACGATAGCCGTCGTTGACCGTGCGCCCGATGTTGCCCTCGTAGGTCGCCGGTCCCGCGCTTCCGCCGAAGAGCCCGACGAAGCGCTGCATTCCGGCGCTCCCCGTCCACGAACGCCCCTGCACCGCGAAGGGCACAGCGGGCGCATCGTTGGAGCGCAGATCGATCACGCCACCGGAGGCGTTTCCATACAGTGCCGACGCCGTTCCCCGAATCACCTCGACGCGCCCCACCGACTCCAGATCGAGATAGTCGATCGGCGTCTGGCCGTCGGGAAGCGTGAGCGGCATGCCGTCGCGCAGAATGCGAATGCTGCGCGCGCCGAACTGTGAGCGCGCGCCGAAGCCGCGAATGGAGATGCGCGTGTCCTGCGACGGATTCGTCCGATTGGCGACCGTCACACCGGGGAGCAGCGCGAGCGTTTGCTCGACGAAGGTGTGCGTCTGCCCCGGTGCCACGCTGTCGGGGCGAAGACTGGTGATCGCGTACGGCAAGTCGAGCGGCGAGCGCCCGATGTCGCGCGTAACGGTCACGACGGGCGGCAATCGCCGCGGAAGAGAATCCTGCGCGCGCGCGGCATCGGCGGCGAGCGTCAGTCCGGCGAGGAGACACAACGAAGGAGCGCGAAGCACGGACACGATCGGTCGACTCCATTGGCGAGTGCGATCAATCTACCGTCCGCGGCTTCGTTACTCCATGATCGCGTGGTCGCCGCCGGCGCCCTTCGTCTCACGCACGAGCAGCAGCAGCGGAATGAGCAACAGGATCAGCGCCGCGGCCAGCACATAAATTTTTCCATATGCGATCACGCTGGCCTGGCCGATGAGCTGCCGGTCGAGGAGGGCGAGCGCTCGCTGCCGCGCCGTCCAGGCGTCGGCGCCCCGCGCGATCATTCCGGCGGTGAGCCCGTTCAGGCGCGTCACCGTGGTGGGGTCGCCGGCCACGATGTGATCGCCCAACACCGCGCGCATCTGCGTCGTGTATCGCGCGAGCAGTGTGGCGATGCCCGCGATGCCGAACGACCCGCCCAACTGCCGGAAGAAGCTGTACAAGCCGACGCCCTGCGGCAGCTCGCGCGGCGAGAGCTGCGCGAGAGTCACGGTCGTGAGCGGCACGAACATGAAGCCCAGTCCCACGCCGCGGAAAATCAGCGGCCAGAAGAAGTCGTTTCCCCCACTCAGGCCCGTGATTTTCGACAGCTGCCACGCCGCGAGCGCGAAGATCAGCGCGCCGATGGTGATCAGCACTCGCGGGTCGAACCGGCTCGTCAAGCGGCCGACGAGCGCCATCGACAGCGCGGTGGCAATCGCTCCCGGCAGCAGCACGATGCCCGTCTGCTGCGCCGTCATGTGCAGGTTGCTCTGCAGGAACACGGGCAGCGTGAACGACATCGCGTACAGTCCAACGCCCATCACGACGCCGAGGAGCGTGCCCACCCACATTTGACGGTGGCGCAGCACCCGGAAGTCGATCACCGGGTGGTCCGTGGTGAGCTCGCGCCAGACGAGCGCTACTCCGCCCACCAGGCCAATGGTGAGCAGCGAGACGATCAGCCGCGAATCGAACCAGTCTTCACGCTGGCCGTGCTCGAGCACGTACTGCAATGCGCCCACGCTGATCGCGAGCAGCGCGATACCCTGGTAGTCGATCGCCGACGGCTTCTCCTGATACTCCGAATCGTGGACGAACGCGGCGATCATGACGGCCGCCAGAATGCCGACCGGAAGATTGATGTAGAAGATCCATGGCCAGCCGTAATTGTCGGTGAGCCATCCGCCGAGCGTGGGTCCAATGGTGGGCCCAACCATGACGCCCAGGCCGAAGAGCGCCATCGCGGTACCGGCCTCGCGGCGCGGGAACGCCTCGAAGAGCACGGCCTGCGACACCGTCATGAGCGCGCCGCCGCCCAGCCCTTGCACGATGCGCCAAAAAATCAGCGCGCTGAGCGAGTGCGACGCGCCACAGAGTACGCTCGCCGCCGTGAAGATGATGATCGAACCGACGAAGTACCGCTTGCGCCCGAAGAACGATCCCAACCAGCCGGTGAGCGGAATGATGATGACGCTCGCCAGGATGTAGCCGGTCGACACCCATGCGATCTCGTCGAGGCTCGCGCCGAGGTTCCCCATCATGTCGGGGAGCGCCACGTTGACGATCGAGCTGTCGATGACCTGCATGAGCGCCGCCAGCACGACGGCGAACGCGATGATGTATTTGTGCGGATCGCCCTCGTCATGGAGCGGAGCGACAGCCGCGGAGACTTCGCTCGCTGCTTCGTCGAGTTGCGTTACGGGCTGTGCCACAGTTCGACCTATGCGCTCCGCCGGCGGCGTGAATGCGTCTTGGCGGTGGCTTTGCGAGCCCGCCGCTCCCACGCCGTGAGGGCAGCATCGACGCGGTCGACGACGAATGAATGGATCTCGTCGATCGAGTCGAACCGGTCGCGGATCTTTGGCGACAGGTCGGAGGGACTCTCACGAACCGTGCCGACCAACTGCTGAATCCGGCGCCAGCGCGCCACCCGCGACCGAATCACCTGCGCGAAGAAGTCGGGTGCGAGCTCGTAGTAGTCGCGCCGGTCGCCGGGGCGCGTGACGCGCTCCACCGTGCCGCGCTCGAGGAGGCGGCGGGCATCGGTGCTGACGCTGGCCTTGCTCACGCCCATGAGCTCCGCGAGCTCGTCGAGCGAGCGCGGCTCGTCGCTGAGCAGCAGCACGGCGAAGAGCCGGCCGGCGATGGGCGACATGCCGTCCATCTCCCCCGCCTGCCCCATCCGATCGACGAACACCCGCTGGGCCCGGTCCACGCGCGCTCCTTTCTGGACGTCGTTCTCTACTCGTTCACTACGTCTTTCAGTACGTTCAGTATGCACTGAACGATAACCGTGCCGATGGTCCGGGACAACTGGGCGTACCGGGTATTGCGGCCCCGCGCGATTGCATACAATGTGAATGACGATACTCTGCTTTTCGGCCCGCCCCCCGCCGAACAAGGACGCCGACCATGCGCTTCGCCCGCACGACACGATTGTGGCTCGCCACCATGCTCCTGAGTGGCGCTCCGGTAGCGTTGGCGATTCCCTCCACCGCCCACGCGCAGGTCGACACGGCGCGCGCCCGGGTGCGCCTGCGAGTGATCGGCGTGTTCGACGAGGAGACCGGCAATCCGCTCGAGGGCGCAGACGTCTCCGACGCGCTGACCGGCATCACCTCGCGCACCACGACCACGGGCACCGTCGCCGTCTTCCTCGGCGACACCACGGGCACACTGCTCCGGATCAAGAAGGTCGGCTACCAGGCGTCGACGGTGCTCCTCGGCACGGCGCTCCGAGACACCAGCCCCGTGACCGTGACGATGCTGCACGCGGGACACGCGCTGGCTCCGGTGATCACCGTCGGTGAACGCAGCGTGCGCCTGGCACCGAGCGACACGATATCGACGCTGCTCCGCAACGGCTTCTACGAGCGACGCGAGGCAGGCGGCGCGCCGCGATTCGCATTTGTCACCGGCGACAGGCTCCGGGGAAGCTCCGTTGTCACAAACGCCCGCTTCTACGGCCGGGGAATCTGCGAGAGCAACGTCTACATCGACGGAATGCACTTCGTGGTGCCGACCCGCACCGGCCATTTCCAGAAGGAGGGCATCGACGCGTTCGTCAGCCCGTTCGACGTCGCCGGAATCGAGACGTACGAGCTCGGCGACGCACCGGCCGCCACGCTGCACACGGGCGAGGGCGCCGGCGCGCTCGGAGCTGGTGCCGGCTTTGCGGCGAACAGCGCCGCCAACGCAGCCGGGACGCTGGCCAGCGCGGGATGCGTCTCGATGATCTGGCTCACGAAGTAGCGGCGACGCGAGCGGATCATATTCGACATGCGGGTTCGCCTACTGCGAGCTCGTCCCAGCGGAGGGCTGATTCGTCCCACCCGGCGCTCCCCGTGCGCCGGCCCGCGTCCGCGTCGTCACGCGCAACGGCGACAGAACACCGCTGTTAGAAAGTTGGAATAGCAACCATTTCGTGAATCCGCGCGTCCAACCCTGCGTAGGGTGAAGCATCACCATTCACGCGGAGACAACGATGTTGATTCATGCGCTGCTCGCCCTCGCGCTCACGTCGAGCCCTGATGCACTCGCGTCCGTTCACGCGCCGACGAATGATTCAACCGTTGCCGCGCCTCGCCGCCACACCACCTTCGGTGTCGCGATCGCGCCGGTATCGGACGCGCTGCGCGGAATGGGCTATCTCCTGCCCGGCGAAGGCGTGACGGTCGCACAGGTGCAGATGGGAAGCGCTGCCGAGGCGGCAAAGCTGCTCCCCGGCGACGTCATTCTGGGGATCGACGGAAAGCGCGTGGACGAAACGACGTTGTTCGCAGCGATCCGGGCGGTGCCGAAGGGAACGGCGTTCACTGTCGAGTATTTGCGGAACAACGGGTGGCACGCAACGGTGGTCACCATAGATCCGTAAACCGCAGGGTTTAGGGTATTGGGTTTAGGGTCTAGGGAAGGTGTGCGGGCGCGCCGTGGGCGCGCCCGCTTTTCGTTAGCTGGGACTCGGTGAGATCTACGCATCGAGTCGCGCCCGCAGGCGCGACGTACCTTCCCTAAACTCTATACCCGACCCCTATACCCTGACGTTACCTGTCCTGGCCTGCTCCGACCGCTGCGTCCCACCACCACAGCCGCGCGATCTGCTTCTGCCGCGGCCAGATCTCGCTCAGCGTGTTGGCGTCGTAGAGCCGTCCGTTCTTCATCACGTACTTGATGGTGTTCGTGTTCTTGATGTCGTCGAGCGGATTCTTGTCGAGCACCTGAAGGTCGGCGAACTTGCCCGCCTCGAGCGAGCCGAAGTCCTGGCCGTGCCCAATGGCCTCGGCGCCGAAGATCGTGGCGACGCGGAGCACGTCGTACCGCGGCATGCCGCCCGACGCGATGTTCCAGATCTCCCACTGCGCGCCGAGTCCCTGAAGCTGGCCATGGCTCCCCATGCCCACGCGTCCGCCGGCGGCCACCATCTTCGCGGCCTGCTCGGCGAAGAGCGAGAACGACCACTGCGACGGAGCCCACCAGCCGGGCCGACGAAGTCCCTTGCGCTCCACCACCTCGCGCGGCGTGAAGCGATTGAGCTTCGCATCGCCGACGACGTCGGAGTTCTCGTACCAGTAGTTCTCAGCCCACGGACCACCGTATTGCACGATGAGCGTCGGTGTCCATGTGGTGCCCGAGTTGGCGTAGAGCTGCAACACATCCTTATAGAGCGGCGCAATCGGCAGCGTGTGCTCGCTGCCGGCGTAGCCGTCCATCGCCTCGGTGAGATTCTTCTTGAAGTCGAGCCCGCCCTCGAGCGTAGGCGTGAGATGCTGCTCGCGCGCCGCCATGATGATGAACTGGCGCGTGCGCCGGTCGCCGGCCATGTACTGCTTGATGGTTT
The DNA here is from genome assembly GCA_028287235.1 of Gemmatimonadota bacterium. Taxonomy (GTDB): domain Bacteria; phylum Gemmatimonadota; class Gemmatimonadetes; order Gemmatimonadales; family Gemmatimonadaceae; genus JAQBQB01. The sequence goes on from JAQBQB010000002.1 coordinate 92,336, forward strand.
CAGTATTGTAGAACTCTGAATACTTCCTCAAGACCTCTCGCGCCTCGTCGAGCGACTTGATCTGCGTCTGCTGGAACACGCCCGGTCCGGTGGACAGGATGCGCGGGCCGATGAAGTCGCCCGTCTCGACCATGTCCTCGTACGACAGCACGTCGGTCGTCGAGGTTTGCGGGTCGCGGGTCGTCGTGACGCCGTACGCGAGGTTCACGAGATACTCGAACGGCTGGGAGCGGTGAATGCTCCACGCCGGCCACATGTGCGCGTGGATGTCCACGTAGCCCGGCAGGATCGTCTTGCCGCTCACGTCGATCACCTTCGCGCCGGACGGAATGTTCACCTTGCCCTGTGCGCCCACGGCGACGATGCGGTTGTCCTTCACCACGATGTCGCCCTTCGGAATGACCTCGTTTCCCTTCATCGTGAGGATGCGCGCCCCGCGAAGCACGACGGTGCCCTGCGGCTTGTCCCTGGGAACGGTGATCGACACGTCGTGGCGGACTGCCTCGTAGATCGGACGCGCCGCCGCTGCGTTGCCACGCCCGCCGCGCCCCGCACCGCCGCCGCCGCCGGCCGCTGAATCCGGCCGAGTGTCGGCGCGGGTGACGGAATCGCGCACGGCGGCATCCGCCGACGCAAGATCGTAGTCGAACAGCGAGTGGCCCAACGCATAGTAGATCTGCTTTCCGTCGTGCGACCACTGCGAGAACTCGCCGCCCACGCCGGTGATCTTGCGGACCGGCACCTCGGACTGCGCCGGGTTCAACGCGTTGATCGCCGGCGGGTTGCCCGTGCGCGGCACTTCCTGAATCAGATACGTTCTCGGACCCGCCTGATCGGTGACCTGCACGAGCACCTTGTCACCCTCGGGCGACATGACCATCTCACCGGCTCCGCCGCCGCCGCCTCCACGGCCGCCGCCACCGGCGCTACGGAGAATCGTCTTCTGGTCCGTGCCGTCCCACCGCATCGAGACCAGCGTGCTGCCTTCGGCGAAGTAGACGTGCGCCGTGTCTTTCGTGACGAAGTGCGGGCGTCCGAAGTTCACCGTCGGCGAGATCAGCGTCTCCGCGCCGCCCGTGCCCGGCAGCCACACCAGCTCCACGCCGACTGCCTGCGTCGGCGGACGCTCGAGCTCCTCGAGATCCTTGCGCATGTTGCGCGGCCCGCGTCCAACGACGATTCGGCGGCCGTCGGGCGAATACGCGGGCTTCTCATAGTACGCGGCCTTGTTGCTCAGGCGTTCCGGCCGGCCCGATCCATCGCTGCGAACGCGCGACACGGTTCCGCCGTCGACGTCGTTCCACGTGACGTACGCGATGTACTGTCCATCGGGCGACCACGTCGGATTGAACTCGCCAACGTTTTCCGCGGGTACGAGCCGGTGCGGCGTGCCGCTTGGCAGGTCCATGGTCCACAGCCGGTCGAGGGCCACGAACGCCAACCGCTTGTTATCCGGCGACGGCGCGACGTCGCGGATCTGATGCACGAGCAACGCCGTGTCATTGATGGCGTACGTTTCGTGCTGCGGTCCGGCGATCATCATGTCCACGTCGGCCGTGAACGGAATCATCGTCTCCTTGCCGTCGGCCACGTTGGCGCGCCAGAAGTGGCCGTGATGGCCAATGACGATCGACCTGCTGTCCGGCGTGAATGCGTACGTCGGCACGACGTCGCGGTTCGGGCGCGATTCCTGGTCGTCGCGCTGGATCTTCGGGAGCAGCAGCCGATCGTCGCCCGTCGAGAGGTCGCGAATCATCAGCGAGGTTTCGGCGTTGTTGCGCGTCGCGTACGCCAGCCACTTTCCGTCGGGGCTGATTTCCGGGCGCATGCCGCTGCCCACGGCGTTCGTCTTCGTGAAGATGTGGCCATTGTCGCGATCGAGCACGCCGATCTGCCAGCCGAGCGCGGTCTGATTGTAGCCGCCGCCGGTGCTGTTGCGCATGGCGAAGTAGATATAGCGGCCGTCCTTGCTCGGCGCGGGACCGAGGAAGACGTTCGGAGCCGCACCACCTCGGCCGCCGCCGGCCGGTGCGGCGCCACGGCCCGCGGTCGTGTCACCGGTGAGCCGCAGGCCGGCGGTGGTCGCGCCGCTCAGGTAGTACATGAAGATGTCGTTGCCTTTCGAGGCCACGACGTATTTGCCGTCGGGCGTGAAGGCCGGCGACTGGAATTTCTGATCGTTCTCGCGGGTCAACGCGCGCGGGTTGGACCCGTCGGCATTCATGACCCAGAGGTTGTCCGACTGCGACCGGTCGCTGACGAACGCGATCTGCTTGCCGTCGGGGGAGAAGTGCGGCTGCGCGTCGAACGGCTGGCCGCTCGTCAGACGTGTCGCCTTGCCGCCCTCGATGGGAATCGTATAGATGTCGCCCAGCATCTCGAAGACGATCGTGCGACCGTCCGGCGAGACGTCGAGCGAGAGCCACGTGCCCTCGTCGGTGGTGAACTTGAGGGCCTGTGTAGGAGTCAGCGGCAGACCGGCACCACGCCCGCCCGTGGAATCAGCTCCGCGACCGCCTCGCTGGGCAGCAGCTGGAGACGCGAGAGAGAGCAACGTCGCGGCGAGCGCGACGTGGTGGCTGAGAGGGCGCATGATTCGCCTCGATCGTGGGGGAGTGTGCGACGTGCTGAACCGCCGGTAGATACTGTCGCGCGTTCCCGCGGCGAGCAAGATGCAGATGCGCTGGCATCGCCGGCGCGCGGGGGACGATAGATTCTTCGGTCGTCGTTCCGTCGGAAGACTGCCACTCTTCGATTCCAAACGCGAATGCGCACTATCACCGGTCTCGTCGTCGCCACCGCCCTGGCGTTCTCGTCAGCGTCGCAGGCGCAGCAGAAGCAGCGCTACTCCAGCCTGCCGGAGGCGCTGCAGTCGACGGCGATCCTGGCCGGACGCGGCGGTCCGCGCGGGGTCGTCTGGATCGACGGGGGCAGCAGATTTTCATTCATCAACGTCGCCCCCGGCACCGGCCGCTCGGAGATTCGCGCGTACGATCCGGCGACGGGCCGAGACACCCTGCTCTTCACCGGCCAAGGCCTGACCTTTCCAGGCAACACCAAGGCCTTCGAGTACGAGTCGTTCCAGTGGACACGCGACTTCAAGAACCTGGTGTTTCAGTCGAACTTCCAGCAGCTCTTCCGACGCTCGGGCACGTCGGACTTTTACGTGTATTCGTTGGCGAGCAGGTCACTCCAGCTCGCCGGCAAGGGCGCACGCACGGCGGAGCTGTCGCCGAACGGGGCGATGCTCGGCGAAGAGCGGAACGGAGACCTGTACGTCGCCGACCTGAAGACGCATCAGGAACGGCGGCTGACCGCCGACGCGAAGGAGCACGTCTTCAACGGCCACTTCGATTGGGTCTATGAAGAGGAGTTCGGCCTCGCGCAGGCGTGGAACTGGTCGCCCGACAGCCGGCACATGGCGTTCTGGCAGGTGGACGAGAGCAAAGAACCCGAAGTCCAGCTCACCGACTACAGCGGGCTGCATCCGCAGTGGGACCGGATTCGCATTCCGCAGCCGGGCGACAGCAACCCCAAGGTTCGAATTGGCGTCATCGACGTGCGCAGCGGGAAGAAAGTCTGGCTCGATCCGCACCAGGCGGGCGACTTCTATATTCCGCGCATCTATTGGACGAGCCGCGCCGACACGCTGGCGATGATCGTGCTGAACCGAAAGCAGAACGACATGAAGCTCCTCTTCTTCGACGTCACCACGGGTGGATCGCGCCAGGTGATGCAGGAGACGTCCAAGACCTGGATCGACGTCTACGATTTCTACGCGGGCGTACAGGATCTCATGTCCTTCCCCGAGAAGTCGCATGAATTCTTCTGGGTCTCCGATCGCGACGGGTATCAGCAGCTGTATCGCTACGACTACTCCGGCAAGCTGGTGCAGCAAGTCACGCGCGGGAGCTGGAGCGTGACGCGCATCGAGGGGACCGATGCCGGCAAGCAACTCGTCTATTTCACGGCCACGAACCCCACGCCGCTCGAGCGCCAACTATGGAAGGTGAGCTTCGACGGGTCGGGGTTGCAACGAATCACCACCGCGCCCGGGCGGCACGAGATCAACATGTCGCCCAATGCGCAGTACTTCATCGATACATGGTCGTCGACGACCCAGCCGCGGCAGATCGAGCTGTGGTCCACGGCGTCGGGCAGGCTGCGGACGATCGAGTCCAATGCGCCGACGACCCAGTGGTTGGCGACGCACGAGTACGTTCCGCCCGAGCTGTTCACGTTCACGTCGTCGGACGGCGTGAAGATCGGTGCGTCGATGATCAAGCCGCCGGGGTTCGACGCGTCGCGACGGTATCCGGTCGTGTTCGCGATCTACGGCGGACCAGGCTCGCAGGGTGTGTACAACGATTTCTCGACGTCGGGCTGGAACCAGTGGCTGGCCCAGAACGGCTACATCGTGGTGAACGTCAACAATCGGGGCACGAACAACTACGGCCGCGACTTCATGAAGGTCGTCTACAAGCAGCTCGGGAAATACGAAAGCCACGACTTCGCCGAGGCGGCGACGTATCTCCGCACGATGCCGTACGTCGACGGCGCGCACATCGCGATCATGGGAGGCAGCTACGGCGGCTACAGCACCATGTACACGATGGAGATGTATCCCGACGTGTTCTCCATCGGCATGTCGAACTCCGGCGTGGCGGACTGGCGGCTCTACGATACGATCTATACCGAGCGCTACATGTCGGTGCTCGGCGACAACCAAGCGGGGTACGAGCAGAGCTCCGCGGCCGTCAACGCGCCGAAGCTGCAAGGACATCTGTTGATGATTCACTCGATGATGGACGACAACGTCCATCCGCAGAACACCATGCAGTTATTCACGGCATTCACGAACGCCGGCAAGGACGTCGAGGCTCGAATCTATCCCCCGGGACGTCACGGGGCGGCCTACAACGCCCAGAGCGCCCTGCTGATCAACCAAGTGGAGTTCGATTTCCTCAACCGGTGGGCCGGACGCGCGCCGGTGCGCGAGCCCGTGAAACCGTAGGTACGGTCCCGTCGTACTCCCAAGCGCCGCGGTCAAGGAATTGACGGCGGCGCTCGTTTTGTGGCACGTTATGCGCTTCGAACCCCGCGCTGTCCAGGAGCGCCCCACCAACCCCGGAGAACCATGCAGCGACTCACTCGATCATTGGTGGCAATCGCCGCCACCGCGGTCTGTGCCTGTTCGCCGAAGGATGCGGCGAAGACTGATTCCCCGAAGGTGGCGCAGTCGGGAACCGTGGCTCCCGCCGCTGCCGCCGCGTCACGCGGCACCTTCGACCCGGCAACGCACACGGCCGTCATTCACGCGAAGGATTTCTCCTTCGAGGCGCCGGATTCGATCACGGCCGGTTGGACGACGTTCCACCTCGTGAACGAGGGCCCGAACCTCCACCACGTGCAGATCGTTCGCCTCGACAGCGGCAAGACGGCAAAAGACCTGGAGCAGGCGCTGCACAACCCCGGCCCGCCGCCGCGATGGGCAGTGTTCGTCGGTGGTCCGAACGCGCCCGACCCGGGCGGTCAGTCCGAAGCGATGCTGAACCTGGCCGCGGGCCAATACATGGTCATCTGCGTCATCGACATTCCGGAGCACGTGCCGCACTTCGCGAAGGGCATGGTGCATCCGCTCACGGTGACCGCCGCATCAGGTCCCGCCGCCGCCGAGCCGACGGCCGACGTGACGGTGTCGCTCGCCGACTACAACTTCGACGTGAAGGGCACTCTGAGCGCCGGCAAGCACACGATCAAGGTCGTCAACAGCGGCCCGCAGCCACACGAAGTCGAGTTGATTCGTCTCGCGCCGGGTAAGACTCCGAAGGACGTGTGGGCCTGGATCAACAATCCGAGTGGTCCGCCGCCGGGGAACGCCGTTGGCGGCGTCGTGGCGTTCGTTCCGGGAGGGACGAACTACTTCACCGCCGTCACGCCGGCCGGCGATTACGCGCTCTTCTGCTTCGTCCCCGACGGTAAGGACGGAAAGGCGCATCTCGAGCACGGAATGGTCAAACAGATCAAGATCAGCTGATCGCGCATGTGCGGATCGCTCCTCTAACGAAATGACGCCGCGATAGCAGTGTCACCGCAGAGGAGCGATCCGCACAATTTTTTGTTGGATCCGTAGAATCCGCGTACAAGACTGTTCCAACCATCCCAGCGCGCTGACCCGACTCAAGCGAGACGCTCGTTCTGTTAACGGAAGAGCGCCAACGACTTCTGGAACACCTGCCACACTCCCCACGCGAGCGGTATTCCCACCAACGCCCACGCAAGCACGAGTTTTTTCATGTCGGCACCGGCGTGGCTGAGGTACCCACCAACGTGTCGGGCTTCCGCACCGGACGAACCAGCAGGTTGCAAACGAATCCGACGGCGAGGAGCGCGGCCATGATGTGCATCGTCGTCGTGTAGGCGTCGGCCTTGGCGACACCGTGCGAGATCTCATATTCGCGAATGTAGTTGACGAGTGCCGGACCCACGATGCCGGCCAGCGACCACGCAGTGAGCAGCCGTCCGTGAATCGCGCCGACCTGAATCGTGCCGAACAGGTCGCGCAGATACGCCGGGATGGTCGCGAAGCCGCCGCCGTACATGCTGATGATGATCACGTACCCGAGCACGAAGAGGCTCACGCTCCCTGCCCTGCCCGTGACGGGAACGATTGCGTACAGCGCCGCGCCGAGGAGAAAAAATGTCGCGTACACCGCCTTGCGGCCGATGTAGTCGGAGGTCGACGACCAGAAGAAGCGTCCTCCCATGTTCGCGAGGCTCAGCAGGCCGACGAACCCGGCCGCGGCGTTCGCGGTGATCGCGCCGGGGAACATCTCCTGGATCATCGGCGAGGCCTGGCCGAGTACGCCGATGCCCGCTGTCACGTTCAAGCAGAGGACCATCCAGAGGAGCCAGAACTGCGGCGTCCGAATCGCCTGGTCGGCGGTCAAGTCAACCGCGGCCTGCATATGGCGCGCGTCCGCCGCCTTGGGCTGCCAACTCGCGGGCGCCCATCCCGGCCGCGGCACCCGAACGGTGAAGACGCCGAACATCATGAACGCGAAGTAGAGCAGGCCGAGCGTCACGAACGTCGGCGCGACGCCCTGCGACGTCGCGGTCCGGAAGTGCGCCATGAGCATTGTCGAAAGCGGCGACGCGATCATCGCGCCGCCGCCAAACCCCATGATCGCCAACCCGGTCGCCATGCCGGGGCGATCGGGAAACCACTTGATGAGCGTGGACACCGGCGAGATGTAGCCGAGCCCGAGCCCAATGCCTCCGAGCACGCCGTAGCCGAGCAGCAACAGCCAAAACTGGTGTGTCGCCACGCCGAGCGCCGCGACCTGGAAGCCGCCCGCGAAGCAGATGGCGGACGCGAACATCGCCTTTCGCGGTCCGACGCGCTCGAGCCAGGCGCCGAAGATGGCGGCCGACAATCCGAGAAACACAATCGCGACGCTGAACACCCAACCGATGGTACTCAGCTTCCAGTCGCCCGGCGCGGAGTCGGACATGCCGAGTGCGCGCGAGAGCGGAATGTTGAATACGCTGAAGGCGTACGCCTGGCCGATGGAGAGGTGGATCGCCAGCGCGGCGGGGGGAACGAGCCAGCGCGAGTAGTGGGGCTCGGCGATGGAGTGGTCACGATCGAGAAACGACAGGATGGCCATCGACGACCTCGGAGGAGAGTGCCTCCATCTTGTCGCCCCGCGCCGTCCGCGTCCAGAACCACCGGCCGTCTTGTCGGGCATGACCGCCATGTGGTAACGTCCCACCCGTCCTCTTTCCCAGGTCTGCCATGTCCCGGCGTATCTCGTCCGTCGTCTGCGTACTGCTCGTCCTCGGCTCCGCCGCGCGCGCGCAACAATCCTCGTCGTTCACCGTTGGCTCGGCGACCGCGTCGCCCGGCACGACGGCATATGGCGCGATCGCCATCGCCGCAGGAAGCGACTCGGCGCTCTCGATTCCGGTGGCGGTGATCCGAGGCGTGCGGCCGGGTCCCGTCGTTGCGTTCGTCTCGGGAAGTCACGGCACCGAGTACACGTCGATCATCGCGATGCAGAAGCTCATCGGACGCATCGACGCCAAGCGGCTCGGTGGCACCGTGATCGTGGCACCGCTCGTCAACCGGCCGTCGTTCGAGTCGATGACGCCGCACATCAATCCCGTCGATCGGAAAGGAATGAACTCGGCGTATCCCGGCGACAGCACGGGCACGCAGACGCAGCGCGCACTCGCCGCGGTGACGCAGCAGATCGTACTGCCGGCCGACGTCGTCGTCGACCTGCACGGCGGCGACCTCGATGAGGATCTTCGACCGTACAGCTACTGGTTCCGCGGCGGACGCGCCGCGCAGGATTCGGCGGGCCTCAAGCTCGCACTCGCGTTTGGCCTCGACCATATCATCGTGACGGACGTCGATCCGTCGGCCGCGAACGCCGGGCGCACGCTGTCGACGCAGGCGCTGCAGCGCGGAAAAACTGTTCTCGTCGCCGAAGCAGGCCGCAGCGGTGTCGTGGCACCTGCCGACTTGAACTCGCTCGTCGAGGGCTCGCTCAACGTCCTCGGCGAGCTTGGGATGCTGAACCGAAAGGTGGCGCACCTGCAGCATCCCGTCTGGCTCGCGGGCGCCGGCGCGCGCGTCGCGGCCGACAGCGGCGGCGTATTCTTCGCTGCCGTCGCACGCGACACGCACGTGAAAAAGGGACAGATCGTCGGCCACACCACCGACTATCTGGGCCGCCCGACCGGCGACGTGCGCGCTCCGATCGATGGGCTCGTCACGTTCATTCGCGGCGTGCCGTCGATGTGGCCGCGCGCCACGCTCGTCAACGTCGCTCCCGTCCTGCCGGGCCCGGGAGTATGGACGGTGGCGAAGTGACATCGCGTCGCGCGTTCCTTGCGCAGACGGGATCGTGCGGCGCCCACCTCGCGCTCGCCGGCGCTCTCATGCCGAGAGCGGCGCGCCTTGCGTGGACCCGATCGGTCTATGGCGAAGTCGTGGCACGGGAGCCGTTCGGCGCATTGGAGAAAGTGGCCGACGGCGTCTGGGCACTCGTCTCCACGCCATTGAGTGGCGATCGCACGACGCTGTCGAACGGTGGCATCATCGCCGGTCGCAATGCAGTGTTGGCGATCGAGGGATTCAACCAACCCCAGGGCGCGCAATGGTTGGCCGGCAAGGCGCGCGAGCTCACGGGCAAGTGGCCGACGCACGTCGCGCTCACGCACTACCACTCCGATCACGCGAACGGAGTCGCCGGCTATCTGAGCAAGGGCGAGCATCCGACGATACGCGCGACCGCACGCACGCGTGACCTCGTGGTCGAGCGAAACATCCAACCTCCCGACCCCGCGCGCGCGGCCGCGGTGAACGACGCGGTGATCCTGTCCGGTTCCGAGGCGACCAGCCTCGACCTCGGCGGCAAAACGGTGCGCGTCGTACCGCGCGCCGGACACACCGACAGCGACGTGTCGTTGGAGCTCGACGATCCGAGCCTCGTCTTCTGCGGCGATCTGTTCTGGAATGCGATGTTCCCAAATTTCGTCGATGCGGTGCCGACGAAGCTAGCGTCGTCGGTGCGTGCGCTGCGCCGGGTGCGCGACACGACGTACATCCCGGGCCACGGCGCGGTGGGACGCGCCGCGGAGTACGACCGCTACGTCGCGATGCTCGACGAGGTGGAGCGCGGAGCGCGCAAGGCGCACGCCGCGGGCGTCAGTGCCGCGGATGCCGGAGCGTCGTTCACGGTTCCGGCTTCGCTCGGCGAATGGACGTTGTTCAACAAGGTGTTCTTTCAGCGCGCGTTCGAGGCGTGGTACAAGGAGCTGTAGCGCTACTTCGTGCTGCCCGACGGGCCGCCCTTCGCGCTGAAGATCGCGGACTGGTCGACGAAGGCGGCGGCGAGAATTGCGCCGAGCACCACCCCGCCGGCGGCGAAGAAAGAACGCGGCCGGTCGACTGAGCGCACCGTGACCCGCTGCGCGCTCTCCAGCGGCAGCGCGATGGGCTCGTCGCGGAGAAATTCCTCGGGGCCGGCCGTTCGCGCAATCTGCGTGACGGCGAGCGTGACGCTCGTGGCGTCGCGCATGAGGACGCGACCATCGATGCTCGCCGCATTCGTGCCGATCGCCGAGCCCAGAGACGCCGCACCGGGCGTCGTGAGCTCGACGTGCACGACCTGGCCCGGATGCACCGCCGCCAGGGTGGACGATTGATACTGATAACAGCCCGTCCCGGCGACGATCGCCGGGAGGGCTGCCACGAGCACTTTCAAGTTATTCAATGACTGTCTCGTGATGATCACTGGCCTTTGCATGCCGCTCCCGTTCCGTCGGACGTGGCGTTCGGCGGATCGTTGGCGTTACGTACCGGCTGCTGGCTGAGCGGAGGAATGTTGGTGTTCGTGTTGCGTTCCGCCGCGTCGTACGGGAAGCGCGCCGGAATCTTGGCCCCAGCCAGCGTGGGTGTGAGATTCGGCGTGCAGGTGCGCTTGTAGAGATTCCACGCCTCGATGCTCTGGAAATCGTTGATGTACTCTTCGAGCAGGATTTCACTGAGCAGCGGACGACCGGTGAGCGACGTTGGCTCGGCGCTCAAGCCCGCCGCGGCCCTTTCCAGATTGAGATTGGCCACCGCCGTCGCGTTGTCTCCCGTCCGCTGGGCCGCTTCGGCCAGCAAGAGCGTGTTCTCGCTTGCCTTCACGAGCGGTTGGGTATGCGCCGGATCGACCAAGGAGTCAGCCAGGTCGCTCTGATCGGCGTTGAAGTACGCGTGCAACCGCGGATCATTGCGCGATTGCAGCAGCGCGACGAACTGCGGATCGGGAATGAGGTAGCCGGGCCGCTGCACGACGTCGAACTGATACCAGAAGTTCTGCTCGTTCGCGTTCCCCGAGAACTTGGCGTTGAAGTCGTCTCCGGCACCCGACAAGCCCTGCCGCGCCTCGGTGATCACCTGCGCGTAGACGGTCGGCCGAACTTCCGCCGTGTGCATGAGGAACCGCGCCTTGAGCGTATGCGCGAGCCTCGTCCATTTGGCCGCGTCGCCGCCGTACGACAGATCCGCGGCCCCTGGTCCCGCGTTCGTGGGACCAGTCGCCTTGAGATTGACGATCGCGCGAGACAGCACCGCCTGAACGGAATCGTACACGGCGAGCTGCGGGTCGAGCGGCGGATTGAGCGTGCCGGTCAATGCTTGCGAATACGTGAGCGCGCCGAACAGATCGGCGCCCGTGCCCATGAGCAACCCTTCCATCACCTGCGCGATACCGAGGAACACGCTGTCGTGCGCCGCGGCCGTCTGCGCCTGCAGGCGACGAATGTCGACCAGCCCGCCACCCAGATACAGCGACTGATGGAAGCCGTTCGTCGTCTGCTCGCTGATGTCGTAGTTGTAATACGCGAGATACTGGATGCCGCCGCCCTGGAATTGCTGCGCCCACAGGCTGGAAACGCGTGCCGGGTCGCTCTGCAGCTCTGCCCATGTCGCGGCCTGAATGCCGACGAAGAGCTGCGCGCTCGTCGCCTGCGTGGGCCGGTTCGGGTCGGTGCTCAGCTCCCCGCCGGTCAAGAATTTGTCGGTGCTGCAAGCCGCGAGCAGCGCGATGGCGCCCAGCAGGCTTGCGAGTCGGATGGTATGCATGCGTCGGGATACTCCGGTCTATCGATTCAGCGTGACCGCGAGGACGAACGAGCGCGTCTGCGGATTCTGGAAGAAATCAATGCCCTGCGTGAGGAACTCGGCGCCGCCGAGGTTCGTCTCCGGGTCGAGACCCTTGTACTTGGTCCACGTCTTCAGGTTGCGGCCGGCGACGCGAATCAGCGCACTGCTCAAGCCGAGACGCGATTTCACGAACGCGTTGTCGAGCGTGTACACCACCGAGATCTCGCGCCACTTCACGAAGCTCCCGTCCTCAACGAACTGCGACTGCACGGAGCTCGCGCTGCCGCCAAGGTTGGTGAACCAGCCCTGCCACTGCCGCGGAGTGGTGAACGCGACCACGCCTACGCCAGGTCCTGCGACCTGCTCCAGCGTCAACACGTTGCCGCCCTGACCGAAGACGCCCGACGTGCTCGTGCGAACCATCGTCTCCGCGGCGGTGCCGAAGCGATCCAACGCCGAGCGGGTGCCGTCCCAGACCTGGCCTCCGCGGCGAATGTCGAACAGCGTGGAGAACTGGAACTTGCCGACGCGCAGCAACGAGTTGATGCCCGAGGTCCATTTCGGGTTCGGATCGGCGATGACCTGCTCGTCCGGGTTCACGACCGGCTGCCCGTTCGCGGCGAGATACATCGCGCCCGGTCTGGCGCTCGAGCCGCAGGCCGAGTCCACGTTGACGGCGACGCCGCCGCTTCCCGGCAATGCCACGCTCTGTCCGCGGCCGCAGCGTACCCAGTCCTGCCCGCGCAACACGCCCGGGGCGAAGCCGACGGTGGACGAGCCAATCGAGCCCGTGAAGCCTTCATTGTTGTACGGAATGAATTGCACGCCTTCGAGCAGCGACAGCACCTTGCCGGTGTTCTTCGCGTAGTTGCCGCCGATGCTGAAGTCGACGTTGCGCGACGTGTACGGGCGAATGTTGAGTGTCAGCTCGACGCCCTTGTTGGTGATCGTCGCGCCGTTCACGAGGCCCGTCTGTGCGCCGGTCGACGCGGCATTCACCGGCGCCGGCAGAATGACGTCGCTCGAGCGCTTGCTGTAATAGGTGAAGCTGAAGTCGGCGCGCTGACCGAACAGGCCCAGATCCGTGCCGAATTCCGCTTCGCGGTTGCGCTCCGGGCGGAGATCCGGGTTGCCGAGGTTGAGACCGGACACCAGCCCACCCTGCCCGTTCTGCTTCGGTCCGATGAAATCCCCGAAGCCGCTGCCGAATAAGGATGTGGAGGACAGCGCGCTGATCGTCGCATACACCGGCGGCTCGCGGCCGGTTTCGCCGTACGCAGCGCGCAGACGGCCGTTCGACAGCCAGCCGTTGATGCCCGGGTTGGTATTGTGATTCACATAGCTGGTGAACGTCCAGGCGGCATCGACTTTGGGATACAAGGCCGTGCGGTGCGATGAGCCGAAGGTCGAGAAGCCGTCGTCACGAAGACCGGCCGTGAAGTGCAGCTGATTGTAGAAATCGAGCTCGGCCTGCGTGAAGTACGCCGCGATGTGCCGCAGCGAGCGCGTCTCGGTCGGGTTGTAACTGACCGTGTTCTGGATCGCGTACGGCGTCGGCGCAATGAGCTGGTCGCCGAAGATGTACACGTCGCGATAGCGCCGCGAGTTCAAGTTCTGTCCGAGCACGAGCCGCGCGTCGATGTTCGGGTTGAACGAGTGCGACAGCGTGGCCGTGAAGTTGTGGTCGATCTCGAGGTTCGTGATGGTGTAGCGCGTCACGTACCCCACCGGATCGCCCGACGACGTGAGCGGAAGCGCTTCGAGGCGCGAGTCGCTGTAGTTGTCGGCGCCGAACGTCTCGTTCATACTGAGCCACGCGGTCGGGACCCAGGCGGCCGTCATGTTGCCGAGGAAGCGACCGAGCTCGCTCCTGTTCGCAGGATTGTCGAGCGTGAAGAACGGGTTGTCGTAACCGCGCGACGTGGTGATGCTCGACGCGGTGGGATGCGGAAACCGATACGAGCGCTGGAGCCCGGAGATCGGATCGAGGAACGGCTGGTTGTTGAAGTCGGGCGGCGTACGGAGCGCACCGAGGAGCAGGCCCGACGTGTTCGATCCTTTCTGGACGTATTCGCCGCGCGTATTGAAGTACGAGAAGTTGCCGCCGAAGGTCAGCGTATTGAGCAGCTGATGCGTCGCCGACAGGCGCACCGTGGATCGATCGTACCGATTGTTCGAACCGCGCATCACGCCGAACTGGTCGGTGAGACCACCGGATAGATAGAAGGTGGTGCGCCCGTTGCCGCCCGAGAGGTTGATCGCGTTGTCGCTGGTGAGGCCAGTGTCGTAGATCTCCTTGCCGTGATCGAACGTCGACACACCGGTGAGCGCCGGCCCCCACGACAAACTGTTCGCCGAGCAATTCGGAGTGGCGCACGTACCGGGGTTGCCGTTCGTGCCCTGGCCAAACGCCTGCTGCAGCGGAAACGTCTTGATGACGTTGTCGAACGTCTGGGTCGACGACAGCGAGTAGCGCGTGAGTCCCGCCGCGCCATGTTTGGTGGTGATGAGAATGACGCCGTTGGCCGCGCGCGCGCCGTAGATGGCCGTCGCCGCGGAGCCCTTGAGGATCTGCACCGACTCCACGTCGTTTGGATTGATGTCCGCGGCGCGGTTTTGCGTCACGGTACTACCGTCACCGCCGTTCGTGGAGATCGTGCTGTTGTCGATCGGCTGGTTGTCGACGACGATCAGCGGCTGATTCGTGCCGGTGACCGACGTCGCGCCGCGAATCAGCACGAACGCCGAGGCGCCCGGCTCACCCGATTGCGTGTTGACGCGTACGTTCGGCGCCGTCGCCGCGAGTGAGGAGATCACGTTCTGCGGCTGCGCCGCACGCGTGAGCGTAGTGCTGTCGACGGTGTTGATCGTGCTGCCGATGCGCTCGCGCACTTGCGACGTGCCGGCACCCGTGACGATGACCTGATCGAGCTGCAGCGCTGTGGCCACCATCACGAAGTCGTGAGTGATGACGCCGGGCGTCAGGGTGATCTGCGCATTCTGCGGTGTGTATCCCACGCGGCGCGCGTTCAGCGTGACGACCTGGCCGGTCACACGATTCGCGGGCACGGTGAACGAATACACCCCGTCTTCCCGGGTGATGGTGCCGAGTCCCATCCCGGTGATCGAGACGGTGACTCCATTGAGGGGCGCACCGCCTTCTGCGGTCACGTGACCGGTGACGGTTGCGCCTTGCGCCACCAACCGCGCCGGCAACGCAACCAGCGCGGCGCTTGCGAGGAGGATGAGCCAGCGGGACTGCGGACGAAGCATACGAACGTCTCCTTGACTACGACTGCGAGGAGTGGCGTGATGAACCGAACCGTCGAAGGTGTTGATCGGCGGCACATCACGGAGGCTCGGCGCGTGCGAGAAGACACGCGTCGAGGACAGCACGGCGGCCGCAACCTGTATGCCACGCACAGCGGAATCGAGGCGTGTCGACAGGTATTTGCGCGACGTATGCGCGAGGCCGCACCGCGTCGTCGCGACCCGCTTCATCGTGTGACGAAATTCGAATAGCGCGAGTTGTACAGGGTTGCTCTTTACCGACGAAAGTCATGTCACTCGTCGGTTCAGCGGACTCGTCGCTTGACGAACCGGTCCTACGCGGTGACGATGTGTCGCGCGATCGGGCCCGTCCGCCGTCCGGTGTCAGACAATTGGACGCGCGGCCCTCGCGGTTCCCCGACTTCGGACGCGGAGCGGTGCGTCTACTCTCCCGAAGCCGACACTCGCGTGTGCTGGCACGACTCGACATCGAGGGTAGCAGCGTGAGAGGACTGCGGGCGTCCGACATCTCGGCACGTGTGGCCACACTGGTGGGACGACGCCACCGGGGCAATCAGAGCGACGCGGCGAAATATTTGGGAATCGATCCGGAGAGTCTCGCCGGATTGCTCAGCAGTGACTGGCGGTTGTTCTCCCTCGACGCGCTCGCGGCGCTCATCCGCGAGTATCACGTGAGCGCCGACTGGTTGGTGGGGTCGATGACTCCGCAGCAACTTGATCGCTCCGCGGTCGTTCGGCTTCCGCCGCTCCGGCGCAAGCGCACTCGCACTCCGACGAAGTGAAACCGATGCCCGAGACGACGAAGAAAATTCCCGACGACCAGCTTGAGGCGTACTTCAACAATTTCACCAAGCTGTTCCTCCGCGATGAGTCCACGGACGTGGCCGACGTCGAAGTCGTATCCGCGGACATCGGCGACCAACCATTGGCCGAGGGGTCCCACCTGATCGGCATCACCTACGACCCGCGAACAAAGGCCGTCGAGATCGCGCTCGAGGCAGGCGATCATCGCGTCTACCAGCCCAGCGAAGTGTGGGTAGAGGAAGAATTCGACGGCTTCGTCAAGGCGATCGAGATCGTCCGGCCCGATGGCGCGCGCGACATCGTGCAGCTCCGACGGCTCGGCTTGCGACCGATCGACTAGTGGGCGTAGTCAGCGTTCCGGTCCGTGCCCCACGCCGAGCCCCCACGAGGTTGTGACGCCGAGCCGCACCCCGCCGTTGCGCGGCAGTTGCAGCCAGACCCCGGGCGACACCGCGCCCACACGCAGCACGCCGGGGTAGACGTTGAGGTCGACCACCGCGACGTCGCTGCGCGAGCCGGCGAGCGCGGACCAGAGCAGCGAGCCACGGCGGTCGTAGAAGATGCCGCCCTTGAAGCGCAGCGTGGCGCCCTTTGCACCGCTACGCGGATCGACGATGGGATTGTCGATCGCGTCGACGCCCACGCCGGCCGACCAGGCATCGCCGTTCGCCAGCTGGCGCGACGCGCCAAGGAGTGTCGACAGCCCGAAGTCGTAAAACAACTTCCAATCGCGCGTCCACGGCAACGGCGCCCGCAGAATGAATTGCTGCCGCGCGTTCTCGAGCGTGCCGCTCGGAAGGTCGATCGACGGTTGGCCGGGCCAGTTGGTGAGCTGCAGCGGTCCGCTGAACAGCCGCTGCACCGCATCGAGGCGCCAGAGCGCGATGCCGCCGAGGTCGAAGAGCAACAGGTCCGTCGTCGCATCCTCATTGGGAATGGTCGACGATCCGTTTTCGATGATCTCGTTGAGATAGTGCGACGTCATCAGCGTCGCGAACGACAGAAGCTCCGGATGCGGAACGTGGTGTTGCTCGAACCACTCCGCCATGCGGACCGAGATCATACCGCCGCCGAGTAGATGATACTCGTAGTTCGGCACCCAGGCGCCGCCGCCGGTGTTTCCCGACGTCGTGAGCGGAAGCCACTCGCTGCGCACGGCGCGTCCATATCCATAGAACCGGAAGGTGGCGTCGGCGTGCGCAACCGAGTGCCAGACATTCCGTGCACCGATTGCATAATTGCGGTCGAACACGTGACGGTCCTGCGAGTTCGAGCGAAGCACGTCGAACCCTTCGTTCAGGATCTCGGTGGCCGGATTGAACTGCGCCTCCGAGCCCACGGTGCTGCCGAAGTAGAAGCGCGGTGCCGGGGCCGTGTCGCTCACCGGCGGACGCGCGCACCCCGCGGCGATGCACACGGCCAACAGGGCAGCCGCGCGCAACCTACCGAATGACATCAATCGGAGTCAGCGTCTCGAATCGATCGCCGGAATAGAGCCGCACGCCGTCGGGCCCGTTGAGCAGGAGGCGCGCGTTCTTGTTTCCGTAGGTGCGCATCAGGTTTTGCATCATCGGCTCTTCGCCGGTCCACGGATAACCGTACACCACGTCGAAGTCCTCGAGCGGATGCCCGAGCGCCGGATAGGCCGAGCTTCCGTCGCCGATGGTACCCGGCCGATCGTCGCCATGGGTGGGCTTCCAGCGATAGCCGGCCGGGACGAAGCTGCCCGCCGCGAATCGCGCGCGTGAATGGTGGCGCTCCGCCAACCCTTTTGCGACGTCGACCAACGGCGCGTCGAGCTCGATGCCGAACGCCTCGTAGCCGAGCAAGTCCGCCATGATCGTCACGATCCCCGTTGCCGATCCCCACTCGAGAAACGTCCGTCCCGGCGCGCGCAGCGCGAGGAGCGCTGGAAGCATTCGCTCGTAGTCGGCGGGAACGAACGGATGCCAGTTCTTCTGCCGTACTTCGGAATCGAACTTGTCCCAGATCTCCCAGCCTTCGTCGATCAGGGTGGTGAGCTTGGCGCGGAGCGCCCCATCCACGTTGTCGAAGGCCGTGGGCTCGCTGTGGATCACGCGAAAGTCCGGGACGCGATTGTGAGATGCAGATCGAACGGCGGAATTTGCAACGGACTCATCTGAAAGGGGAACGCGATGGGGCATCGAGCTCTTTCAACAATAACCGGACGGTGCGCCTGCGCTGTAGTGTCGCGCGCACAAGAAACCGGCGGCCCCGCCGCGGTGTCGGGGATTTCGGTATTGACAATCCAGATGGTCACCCGATTGTAGAGCCCGTGCACTGCGATCGAGCGCGCGCGTAGACACGCGGCGATGCGCAGCGAGTGATCGAGGGAGGCGTGCGCGTGGCCACCGTGAGGCCCGCCCTCTACTCGGCGCCCAGCATGACTCCAGCGAGGCCTGGCGTATGACAACTTTCATCGGCACCGCCCAACGGACTACGTACACGGTCGACATGCCTGCCGACGTGCCCCCCGACGCCATCGAGCGACAACAAACGTTGAGGCAGTATCTCGTCGCCCGGGAAAAGGTTCGGTTCTTCGAGGAATACGTGGCGGCGCAGCAGCAGCAGCACTTCGACGACTTCGTCGTCAATGTCATGGCCCGACGGATGTATTCCACGTCGTGCGATCTGGCGTCGAGCGCGGCCGCGGAGATCACCGCCGCCTGCAGCGCATTTCAGATGGAGTCGAATTCCATGCGGCACACGGTGACGACGCTCGGCGCCGTGCGCCAACGCCTGGACGAGCAGATCGCCGCGCACGTCGGCGTCTGCGGGTCGGCGGCCGCGTGCATCCTCGACGACCACATGGCGCAGGTACGCTCCGAGCTCACGGTGACGCAAACCAAACGCGACGACACGCAATCCTGGCTCGATACACTCCAGGCGTTGCGGGTGAAGGCGGAAACGCCGCCGGAAACGAATGGGCATCAGTGGGCGACCAGCAGCGCGGGGTTCGGCAGGAGCTACTCCCAGCCTCACGTCGCGAGCCGGACGAACACCGACCCCGTGCTCGTGAAGGAGACCATCACCGAGGAATTCCGCGACCTCCGCGCTACGACGAAGGAACCGGCGAATCCACTCGACGCCGACATACCGAAGCCCAAGAAACGCTGATCGCGTTGGTGCGCGGATAGGCTCGATGAAACGGCCGGGATCGAATTTCGATCCCGGCCGTTTTTCTTGCGTGCTCACGCGTCCACGGCGAACCCCGCTTCGCACTCCGCCGGGCCGGCCACGCGATTACGAAGTGTCCTTCGCGTGCCCTCGTTGAATATCAACGACTTAGCGTGGCACCACCGCTGCGTTCACCATGTCTTGTTCGCTACCCGCCTTCTTCAACTCGTACGGGAGGTAACAATGCACGACGTGGACCGCACGCTCCAAGAGACCGAATCCGAATTCGGCGAGACCGAGATGCACGAGTCGGCCGGAGAGGGAGAAGAGTTCCTGGGCGATATCGTCGGCGGCCTGTTCGGCGGCGAGTTGGAAGCGCAGGAACAAGGATTCCTGGGCGAAGAAGAAGTCTTCGAGCAGAACTTCCTCGGCGAGCAGGAATTCGAGCAGGGATTCCTGGGCGAGAGTGAAGCCGTGTTCGACGAAGTGACGGAGATGGAGCTGGCCGCCGAACTGCTCGGCGCGCAGAACGAGGAGGAGCTGGAACAGTTCATCGGCAACCTGTTGAAGAAGGCCGGCAAGTTCGCCGGCAACATCGCACGCGGCCCGATCGGCCAGGCCCTCGGCCCGATTCTCAAGAAGGCAGCGAGGGTCGCACTCCCTGCCGCCGGCGCGGCGCTGGGAAATCTCGTGCTTCCGGGAGTGGGCGGTGCCCTTGGCGGCAAGCTCGCCTCGGCGGCCGGTTCGATGTTCGGCTTGGAGTTCGAGGGACTGAGCCCGCAGGATCGGGAGTTCGAGGCAGCCAAGCGCGTCGTGCGGTTCGGCGGCGCAGCGGCCAAGCGGCTCGCGCGCACACCCACGTCCGTTCCGCCGCGTCAGGCGATCAAGGCAGCGACCATCGCCGCCGCGCGGAGACACATCCCGGGACTGCTCCGTCCGAAGATCGTCAACAACATCACCAACGTGCTGCGGCAGGCGCAGGTGCAGGCAGCGCGCGCGCGCGCCGCCGGCGGCCGGCCGATCAATCGGACGAGAGGCGGCACGTACGGCGTCGGCGCGAGCTACGGCGTCGGTCCAACGTACGTGGGCTTGCCGACCTATGGCGGCGCTCCTACCTACGCTGGCCCCGCGTTCGGCGCCGGCTATGTCACGCCGAGCATCGACACCCCGAGCTACATCACCGGCTCGACGAACGGCGGCAGCTATTACGCACCCACCGGCAGTACGCGCACGGGCAAGTGGTACCGGCGCGGCCACAAGATCGTTCTCGTCGGCGTCTGAGGCCGGAACCGTGTACAACGCATCTCCGGCCGCGCGGTTTCTCGAGCAGGAAGCTCGAGGACTCGTGACTCGCCTCGCCCGCGTGAAGCCCTTCGCTTTGCTCACTCCTTCAGTGCCGGCGGCGGCGGTGACCGTAGCCGCCCAGTCGGCGATCGAGAGCTATCTGGCGACGGGCCGGCAAGAGCTTCGCGCGCGCGTGGGGAGCTTTCTTCGATGGATCCGCAGTCCGGAGGGACAGCACGCGAGCGCCGCGGAGCTACAACGGCGGTTCACGTTCCTGCGTCTGCGGTTCAACGTGGTGCTGTCGCAGTTCGACATCTTCGCGGAGGTACTCACGCAGCGGAGTGAGCATGAAACAGGTGTGCTCGTCGGCGGTCTCGACGTGGTGGCCGCCGAAGCGCTGGAGGTACCCGGGCTCACCGGAGCGCCTCCAGTCATCTGCTACCTCGTCCGCGATCCCGGCGCCGCCATCCGGCGCGCGCGCACGCGTCTGCCCGGCGGAGGATCGAACCCCGTCGCGGTGATTCGCGTGCCGCGCGAACGCATGATCGGCAGCGGCATCGCGTCGTCGCTGGTGCACGAGGTGGGACACCAAGGTGCCGCGCTCCTCGGATTGGTGGAGTCGCTGCGACCGGTGTTGCAAGCGAGACAGCGCACCGCGGGCGATAGCGCCGTCGCTTGGCAGCTGTGGGAACGTTGGATCTCCGAGATCGTCGCCGATCTCTGGTCGGCGGCCAAGGTTGGCGTGGCGGCTCCGCTCGGGTTGATCGGCGTCGTGAGTCTGCCACGGGCGTTCGTCTTTCGGATCAACGCGGAGGATCCGCACCCGGCACCGTGGATCCGCGTGAAGATCAGTTGCGCGATGGGCAACGCCATGTACCCCCATCCGCAGTGGGATCGGCTGGCGGCACTCTGGGGCCAGCTCTATCCGCTGTCCGACGCGGGGGACGTGCAGCAGCCGCTCTTCAAGCTGCTCGAGACCACCATTCCCGAGCTCGTGCAGATCATGCTCGCCCACCGGCCCACCTCGCTCGGCGGTCGTTCGCTGCGCGACGCGCTCCGGGCGGGAGACCGGCAGCCGCAGCAACTCGCGGCGCTGTTTCGCAGTTGGAACCGCGAGCCGATGAAGATGCGCGAGCACCCGCCCACGCTCGTCTTCGCGGCGATCGGCCAAGCGCGCGCGGATGGAATTCTCCAAGCCGAGGAGGAGAGCCGTCTGCTCGCTTACCTACTCACATACTGGGCGCTGCGCAGCACACTCGACATCGCCGAGGTGTGCGCGACCACGCAACCGCGCATGCGGGCGCGTTGGAAGAGTGCCGAGCTACCGTCCGCGGCGGTCCTCGCCGCCGTCTGAGGAGGAACGAATGACTGACAAACTGCCCGACATCACACACGTTGCGCTGGAGCGCACCGACTTTCCCTACACGGCCGACCGGCTGTTGTGGGAAGTCATCAAGGACCGCACGGAGGCGCTCTCGTTTCGACGGTATTCGGACTTCATCGACCGTGTGATGAGCGACGCCGCGCCCACGGGCCACTCCGCGAGCGCAGTGGAATCCGCGTATTCGAAGGACCCGCTGGTCAAGAGCGCGCAGGCAACGCTGCGCGATCCACGGAGCAGCGCCGACGCACGCGCTGCCGCGGAAACGTTTCTGTCGTCCAAGCTCGACCAGGCCGCGGCGGTCGAAGATCCGGTGGTCGACGAGGCGACGGGCATCGACGCGCGACCGGCCAAGGGCCGGAAGACCGCCGCCAAGACGGTCGCCAGTACGTTCACCGCCCCGTTCTCGTCGAGCTCCACCGTCCAAGCGCGCGAGCTTCCGGCTGAGATCACGGACCTTCGGAAAAAGATCGCCACGTTCGGAGTCTCGAACGGCGATGCCTACCAACTGCTCAAGGCCGCGACGGATTTCTTCGTCATGTCCGAAGCGGGCCGTATGGAGGATGTGGGATTCATCGACCCGCCGAGCACGTATCTGTCGATGGACTACGTGCAGGCGTTCCGCGGCGAATACCTGACCGATCTGATGACGGAGGCGAACTCGCCGTACGTGCTCCCGTACCTCAACATCATTCGGCGCCGGCTCGGCGAGTTGCCGTACAAGAAGAACTTGCAGCTCGGCGTGCGTCCCGATTCGTACGGAATCCTGCGCTCGCGGCTCATGAGCCCCGTGCTCATGGAATTGATCTGGAACTACTGGATCGAGCAAGGAATGATGGTGCAGACCATGAACCTGATCTCGCTGCGCTTCCAGAACGTGCGCCGCGGAAACGGGCTCGATCCGCTCGGCAACTTCGAGCTCGATCCGCTGCGCCCGCTGAGCAACCTGCTGTGGGGCTACGTGCAGGACGAGCTCAACCGGCTGGGCGTGAACAGACGCTCATATGAATATGCTCATGGCCTGGGCTTGCAGCTCGTCGGCAAGGCCGTGCCGGAGATGCACCCGGCCGATGTCCGCTCGCAGTTTCTCCCCGCTTTCCACGATCTGCTGCGGTTGGCCTGGGTGTTCTTCCGGGAGGACGACGACAAGACGATCGTCGCCGACGCCTTCCCGATGTTGAACGCGCTGCGCGAGCTCCACTTCGTGATCGCCGAGGGCGCTCACAACCAGTTCGTCGACCTGACGATGCGCGCGCGATCGGAGATGTTGATGCAGCAGTGGATTCTCGCACGTCCGGAGATGAAGGACTTCCTGCGCGGGCGCACGATGGTGCCGTACCCCGAGGAATGGATGGACCGGGTGGACGCCATGAAGTCGCTGCAGCAGTGGCACGACGCCTCGGTCATCAACTACAACGATCTCGCGGTGTACGGGGAAAAGATCCTGCTCGCCGTGCGCTACGGGAACTGGAGCACCACGACCGACCAGAACCAGGCGGCCAACTGGGCCCGCTCGTTCCGTCCGGAGATCCAACGGTACACGCACGCGCTCAAGATCGTGTCGTCCCTCGACCTGTCGGTAGGCGACGTCGTCGAGGTCCGCACGGAGTCCGAACGCCTGCAACAGGGAATCGTGTCGCGCACGGCACGTCCGGGCGGAACGTTCAATCAACCGCAGCAACCCGTTCCCCGGCCGGCGGTCGCGCGGCAGGCGACGGCGCACGTATTGAAGGGGGCAACACCAGCAGGCGCGTCGGCGAACCTGCCATCGCAGGTCATGGGTAAGCCGCGGGTGTGACGGTGGGCGGCCTGGACTTCACGTCGGCGTTGTACCTGGGGCTGAGCCATCCGAGCCACGCCCTGCCGGCGTGGAGCTCGCTCACCACCGGAGCGCCGGCGGTGATTCGGGAGCCGCACGTTGGGCTCTCGGTCGCCGCCGGCGTCGCCGCGCTCGTTGGCGCCGAGGCCGGCGTCGTCGGCACGTCGACGCTGCATCTGTCGCTCGATCTGTTTCAGTTGCTCGCCGCGCGCGGGGGACGCGTGTACGCCGACGCCTGCCTGTACGATGTCGCCGCGTGGGGACTCGAACACGCCGCTCTGCGCGGAGCGCGCGTGCGGCGGTTCGCCGCGCACTCCCCGGACGCACTCAGGCGGCAACTCGAGCGCGACGCGCCGTTCGTGCGCCCACCGATCGTCGTCACCGACGGACTCTGCCCGGCATGCGAACGCGTCGCGCCGCTCGCGGAGTACTTAAAGCACACCCGCGCGGTTGGCGGAATGCTGGTGGTGGACGACACACAAGGACTCGGCATACTTGGAGCGCGCTCAGATCGACGACATCCCTATGGCGTCGGTGGAGGCGGAACGATGCGGCAATCGGGAATCGCCGGAGTCGACGTCGTCATCATGGCGTCGCTCGCGAAGGGCTTCGGCGCGCCGGTAGCCGTACTCGCCGGCTCAGCGAATCTCATACGCCGTTTCCGACGCGACGCCGCGACACGCGTACACTGCAGTCCGCCGTCCATCCCCACGCTCCTGGCCGCGCAACGAGCGCTGAACATCAACGCGCGATACGGCGACACAATTCGACAGCGCCTTGCAACGAACGTTTCTCGGTTCCTGGCGCGGACGGAACCGGACGACTTCGTCGACGGTCGGTGGCACTTCCCCGTGCAATCGATTTCGATTCCGGCGCACCTCGACGCGCGGCTCGTGCATCGACAGCTCGCCGCGCAGGGCGTCCAAACAGTGCTCACGCGCCGGCGCGGCGACTCCGCGGCGCTCACCTTTCTCGTCACCGCGGCCCACCGCGCGGACGGCGTCGGTCGTGCGGCATCGCTCGCGCTCCGCCTGCTCGCGACCGACGCCGTTGCCGTGTCCGAACCGGGATTCGCTAGTGCAGTCTGACGCCCCGTCCGTTCGCGCGGCACTCGAGTATGCGCGCGCCAACGCCGCGCGCTTCACGACGCGGCTCGCCGAGCTCGTTCGCTTTGCTTCGGTGAGCGGAGACGCCTCGCGGCGCGACGACGTCCGCCTCTGCGCGGAATGGCTGGTGCGTACGCTACGAACGATCGGGCTGCCGCACGCGCGGCTGATCGAAACGAGTGGAGCCCCGCTCGTGTTCGCGAGTCTGCGGCGGTCGGCGCCGAACGGTCGCGCCACGATTCTCGTCTACGGCCACTACGACGTTCAGCCTCCGGGCCCGAGTGCCGAGTGGCACTCGCCGCCCTTCACACCGACGATCCGCGACGGCGCGGTGGTCGGCCGGGGCGCGAGCGACGACAAAGGCCAACTCCTCGCGCACGTCAACGCGATCGAATCGTGGATTCACACCGCGGGCGAGCTCCCGGTGAACGTCGTGTGTCTCTTCGAGGGAGAGGAGGAGATCGGGAGTCCCGCCCTGCGCCGATTTCTGCGCACACATGGGCCGCGGCTAGGCGTGCAGGCGGCGATCATCTCCGACACACGGATGCGCGCTGTTGACCGACCCGCCATCACCTATGCGCTGCGCGGAAAGATGCGTAT
Organism: Gemmatimonadota bacterium; assembly: GCA_028287235.1. Taxonomy (GTDB): domain Bacteria; phylum Gemmatimonadota; class Gemmatimonadetes; order Gemmatimonadales; family Gemmatimonadaceae; genus JAQBQB01. Next base: position 117,424 of record JAQBQB010000002.1, read on the forward strand.
CGAGCTCGTGGTGCTGCGCCGCGGGCGCGAGGTCCACGCCGGCGAGTTCGCCGGAGCGGTCTTCGACCCGGCGCGCGCGCTGGCCAGCATCGTGGCGTCGTTGCACGAGCCGGGCGGTCGCATTGCCGTCGACGGGTTTCATGACAGCATACGCGTTGCCTCAGCCGCCGAACGGACTTACATGAAACGCGTTGGGCCGAGCGACGCGGAGATTCTGGGTTCTGGCGGACTCGAGCCGGCACCGGAGACGTGCGAACGGTCCCTCTACGAGCGCACGACGCTCGATCCGGCGATCAGCGTGACGGAACTGCAGGCCGGCGACGCCGGCGAGCACGGGAAAAGCGCGATTCCCGCGCGGACGAGCGCGATGCTCGATCTGCGTCTCGTTGCGGGCCAGGACCCTCGGCGTATCGCACAACTCGTTCGCACGCATGCGCGCCGCTTCGCACCCCCCGGCGCGCACGTCGCCCTCCGCATTCGCTCCGCGTCGCCCGCGCTCGTCCTCGATCCACGGAACGCCGCACTGCGCGCCGGTGCGCGTGCCGCCGAAGCAACGTTCGGCAGGCCCGTCGTCTTCCTGCGGTCGGGCGGAACGATTCCCGTCGTCGACACGCTCGCGTCGCTGGGCATTCCAACGGTGCTCCTTGGGTTCGCGCTCGCCGACGACGGCATGCATGCCCCAAATGAACGGTTCGGCGTGCGGCGCTTTGCGCAGGCCACCGAATGCGCGATTCGCTTTCTCGCCGAAGCCGGGCGAACACTCTCTCCGCGGCCACTCCAATGATCATCGACTGCCACTGCCACGCCGGCCCCGGCGACGGACTCACCGCGCCCTGGGACACCACGGCGTCGCTCGACAAGTATCTCGCGCGCGCGTCGCGCGCCGGTATCGACCGCACGGTGCTGTTCGCCGCGTTCCATTCCGACTACGCGGTGGCCAACCACGAAGTGGCGCGCGTCGTCGGCGCGCGGCCCGATCGCTTCTTCGGATTCTGCTTCGTCAACTCGGTCGCCGACCGCGGCCGCATACGGGCGCTCGTCCGCACGTCGGTGGAGCAGTACGGCTTCGTGGGCATCAAGGTGCACCGCTTTCACGGCGACATCACGCGCGAGGTGTGCGACGTGGCGCGCGACTTCGATCTGCCGGTGCTGTACGACGTGATGGGCAAGGTCTCGGTCGTGGAGATGCTCGCCACGGCATTTCCCGACGTCCGCTTCATCATCCCACACCTCGGCAGCTTCGTCGACGATTGGCGCGCGAATCTCGGGCTGATCGATCATCTCGTGCGTCATCCCAACGTGCACACCGACAGCTCCGCCGTGCAGCGCTTCGACTTCCTCGAGCAGGCCGTGCAGCGCGCGGGGGCGCACAAACTGCTCTTCGGCTCGGACGGACCGTGGATTCACCCCGGGGTGGAGCTCGCGAAAATTCGCGAGCTGCGGCTCGCGCCGGCCGACGAGGCACTCGTGCTGTCGGGAAACCTGCTGCGGCTCATCGGCGAGAGAGGACGGGCGCGTGTGAGAAAACCGGTCGCCGCTGCTCCCCACCTCCCGGTGATTCCCAGGCCGAGAGTTACCGCCATTCCTCCCCGGCCGGTGACTCCGTGGATGCGCACGCAGTCGACGCAGTTGCTTTGATCGGTTCGACCGCTGAGATCTGTTGCATCGTTAGTTCGCGATCGGCGGCAACGGACCCGTCGGCGTCGAGTGCACCTGCCGCTTCGCGGCCCGGCGCATCTGGAGCGCGCGGTCGGTGACGTGCAGCCGCCGCGCGGCGTTCTGGAGGTTCCCCTCGATGTCCACGGCGAGACGGATTGCCGTCTCGGTGGCTGCCTGCCCGATCTCGCGCAGAGAAACGCCCTGTGCCACCGCGCGCCGAATGGCGCCCTCGAACGGTATGTCCAGCCAGCTGGTGCTCAGATCCACGTCGGGACGGTCGTCTTCCGGGATGTCGCCCGCGGTGATCGGGCCAGGGCCGACGTGACGATGCATGATCCGCATCACCAGTTGGCGTAGCTCGCGCACGTTCCCCGGATACGCGCGCTCCACGAGATACCGTTCTACGATCCCTTCGATCTCCGGCGGCTCATGCAGCCGACGAATCGCCGACATGAAATGGCGCGCGAGGGGCAGCACGTCTTCCGAGCGGTCGCGAAGCGACGGGAGATGGATCGTAATGCTCGCGATACGATAGTAGAGGTCGCCACGGAACTGCCCCTGCTCCACGGCGCCGAGGAGATCGCGATGTGTGGCGCTGACCAGACGGAAGTGGGTCTTCTGCCACATGTTGCTGCCGACGCGCTTGTACGTGCACTCCTGCACGGCGCGCAGCAATTCGGGTTGAAGCCGGAGCGGCAGGTCGCCGAGCTCGTCGAGGAACAGCGTGCCGCCGTTTGCCAGCGCGAATGCGCCGTCGCGCGCCGACACGGCACCGGTGAACGACCCGCGCTCGTGGCCGAAAAACTCGCTGCCCGACAGCTCGGGCGCGATCGCGCCGCAGTCGACGACGACCAGCGCTCCTTTCCCGTGCCCGGGATCGAGTGAATGGACGAGACGCGCGGCAAGCTCCTTCCCCGAGCCCGTGTCGCCCTGCAGCAAGATCGGAGCGTCCGTGAAGTGCGCCGCCTCGACGAGCTGCCGCATGACAGCGCGCCACGTGTTGCTTTCGCCGACCAGATTGTCGCGCACGAGCGACGAGTCGACGATGGCATCGACCTCCACCCAGCGAGTGAGGCGCGCGGCCGCGGCGCGCGCCACTTCGGCCCGGCCGTCCATCGCCAGCACGTCCGAGGCGCCGTGCCGAAGCAACTGCCAGACGGTCTGCTGGGTCACCGCGCCGCCGGTCGCCACGGCGAGCACCCGCCGCGCGCCGCCGCGGCTCGCGTCGCGCACGAATTCGCCCAGGCGATCGCTCATCTCGTGGAAGAAGACGATGCCGGCGCCCTCGACTTCGCCCGGAGAGAGCGGCAATACTCCGATGCCGGCGTGGGTGAGCGCGTCGAGAATCGAGCGCGTCCCTTCGACGCGCTCGCCGAACGTCTGCTGCCAAACGATCGTCTTGATCATTCGCCGCGCTCACGAAGACGCAACACGGCTGCGGCGCCGAGGGCCTCAACAAGTAACACGCTTCGGACGCACGTCAAGTAGGGGTATCACACTATTCTCATGGACGATCGAAACCGCCAAAGAGCCTGCGAGGAGTTACGGGACACACAATTGAATGCACTTCCCGCCCACCCCTCCGCCGTTGCATTATGCCACCGCAACCCGCCGCACCGTCAGCCGTCCGCTAAACAGACAAACCCCAGATGAACCTTCGTCAGTTTGGGAAATTCAGCAGTGCCATCGAGCGCGTCGACCGGCTCATTGGATCGTACAACGCCGCACCGCTCTACTACGACCTGGCGTTTCGCGTCGCCTCGTCATGGGGCGTGAGCTGCTTCAACTATGGATATGCGCCCCTGTCGGCCGACGTATCCGCCGACGCGGCGTGCACCGAGCCGCATCAGCTCGAGATGTACCGCCAGGCTGCGGTGGCGGTGGGGGCGGAGCGCTTTCGAGGCGCCGTGGTGCTCGAGGTCTCGTGCGGCATGGGCGGTGGCCTTGCGTATCTCGCGCGAACCCTCGGTGTGGGTACCGCCGTCGCGCTCGACCGCGCGCAACCGGGCGTGCGGTCGGCGCACAACCGTTTCCGGCTGCCCGCGGTGAAGGCCGACGCCCTCTCGCTTCCCTTTTCCGACGGATCGGTCGACGTCGTGCTCAACGTCGAGGCATCGCACGTCTACTTCGGCGAGCCATTTCTCAGCGAAGTGCGGCGCGTGCTGAAGCCGGGCGGCCATCTCGCCCTCGTCGACTCGCGCGATCTCACGCCCGGCGGGGCCGAAGCGTACATGCGCGACAATCTCGCCCCGCACCGCCTTCGGCTCACCTCGTTTCGCGACGTCACGACCAACGTGGTCGACTCGTGCGTCGCCGACTCTCCGCGGCGCGAGGCACTGCTCAAACGCGTGCCCTTCTTCCTTCGGCCGCCGCTCCGCCCTATGCTCGGCGTCGAAGGATCGAGTCGCTACGAATGCTTTCGCAGCCGAAAGACGACGTACTTCATCTCGACGGCGGTCGCGGAGTAGGCCCTTCCCCGTACTGGACACACACCCATGTCTCGTCTTCCGGTCGTCAGCGCGTTCTTCCTGATCGCGACCGCCTCTTCACTCGGCGGTCAGACGGCGGCCGGTCGCGGCGGACGAGGTGGCGTCGACAGCACGGGCATCGCGCGGATTCGCGAGCAGTACGTCAAGACCGAAGTGCGCATCCGCGCGCGAGACGGCACGCAGCTCTTCACGGCGATCTACGCGCCGCGCGACACCACGCGCAGGTATCCGTTCATGATGACGCGGACGCCCTACGGCATTCCCCCGTACGGCGCCGACCAGTACCCCGCGCGACTCGGCCCCACGCCGAAATTCAGCGACGACGGCTTCATCTTCGTCTACCAGGACACGCGCGGCCGCTTCATGTCGGAGGGCTACTTCCAGTACATGACGCCGCATCTCGAGACCAAACGCGGCCCGACCGACGTCGACGAGAGCTCCGACACCTACGACACGATCGACTGGCTCGTGAAGAACGTGCCGCACAACAACGGGCGCGTGGGTACGTGGGGCGTGTCGGCGCCCGGCTTCTTCACCGCGGCCGGGATGATCGACGCCCACCCCGCGCTCCGCGCGGCGAGCCCGCAGGCGCCGCTGATCGACTGGTACTTCGGCGACGACCGGCATCACAACGGAACGTTGACGCTGGCCCAGAGCTTCAATTTCCTGATGGGATTCGCGCGCGCCCGTCCCGAACCGACGGTGACGAACTACGGCGCGCCGATGACGATGAACCGCGACAACCCCGACGGCTATCGCTTCTTTCTCGGTATGGGGCCGAACAAGAACGCCGACGAGAAATACTTCGGCGCCAAGCTGGCGTTCTGGGACTCGATGATGGCGCACCCGAACTACGACGCCTTCTGGCAGAAGCGCTCACTGGCGCCGCACCTCAAGAACATCAAGCCCGCCGTGCTGTTCGTGGGCGGCTGGTTCGACGGCGAAGATCCATACGGCCCGCTGCGCGCCTCGAAGGCCATGGACACGCTGAGCCGGCAGACGAACAAAACGCTCATCGTGGGTCCCTGGGCGCACGGCGCCTGGGGAAACGGAGACCTGAGCAGCTTCGGCTACATCCCGTTCGGCCAGGCCACCGGTCCGTTCTTCCGCGATTCCGTGGAGCTTCCGTTTTTCGAGTGCGCGCTCAAGGACCGGTGCGAGACCAAGCTGGCGCGCGCCATCATGTTCGAGACGGGCGCGAACAAGTGGCACACGTTCGATCAGTGGCCGCCGAAAACCGTGTCGCCTCGTTCCTTATATCTTCGCGCACACGGCGGGCTGTCGTTCGACCCGCCCAGCGAGCCGGCCGGTGTCGACAGCTACGTGAGCGATCCCGCCAAGCCGGTGCCGTACACCATGGCTACCTCGTTCGGTTACTTCCGAAACTATCCCGCCGAGGACCAACGCTTCGCGACGGGACGGCCGGACGTGCTCGTGTACGAGACGGCACCGCTGGAAAGTGATTTGACGCTCGCGGGCCAAGTCGGCGTGTCGCTCAAGGTCGCGACGTCAGGCACCGATGCTGATTTCATAGTGAAGGTGATCGACGTCTACCCGAGCGACGTGCCGCCGAATCCCGACATTCCGCTGACCGTGACGGCGCTGTCGGGCACGCAGCTCGCCGGCTATCAACAGCTCGTGAAAGGCGACGTGTTCCGCGCCCGGTGGCGCACGAGCTACAGCGCACCCAAGCCCATGGTGCCGGGAAAGCCGGCCGCCATCGACTACCAGCTACAGGACGTGTTTCACACGTTCAAGAAGGGCCACCGCTTGATGGTGCAGGTTCAGAGCACCTGGTTTCCGTTGATCGATCGCAACCCGCAGACGTACGTGCCGAACATCAACACGGCAACGGAGTCGGACTTCAAGCCGGCGACGATGCGCGTATTCCGATCGAAGAACATGGCGACGCACCTGACGCTGCCGATCTTGCCCGCCGCGACCTTGGTGCCCTGACGCCCGTTGCGGGGCGCCGTCGCGAGCCGCCCCGGCTCGCCCTAATGACAAGCTGTGTATTCAGATGAGCGGCCCCTCGAAAAAGGGGCCGCTTTAGACGTCGTGTACCCCGGCCGATAATCAATTCGAACTCGTGCGACACCACCTGAGCGAGCAATTCCGCTCCAGCGACGGCGCTCGGGACAGGATCTTCACCATTTTCTACTAGGAGCTCACAATGTCTCGGTATTCGATGTTCATCGCTGGCGGGGCGTTGAGCCTGGCAGTTAGCGGTGTGTTGCAGGCCCAAACTGGTACTCAGACCGTCGCGTTCGACGTGCAGGCGATCAACAAAATCGCCGCGACCGGCTCGCCGTCCTTGACCATCAACACCGCCGTCGCTGGAGCGCAGCCGACGCAGGCGACGTCGAACGGCAACAGCTACGCGATCACGACCAACGACACGGGCCGCAAGATCACGATCGAGATCGACGTGGACATGCCGACGGACGTGACGCTGAGGGCGTCGCTGGCCCCTCCGGGGGGTGCAACGTCAGCGGGTTTCGTGACGCTGTCGCACACCACGCCGCAAAACGCGGTCACCGGAATCTCTCAGCGGGCTGAAACGGGTTTGTTCATCCATTACACGCTGGATGCGCTCGTCACCGCTGGCATCGTCTCCGGATCGCGAACGGTGCTGTTGACGGTCCTCGCCGGCCCCTGACGCACCACGAGCACGGCGAGCCAAGCCCGTACGCGCCCTCGCCGTGCTCACGCGGTCTCTCCCAATGCGCCTCATGCTCCTCTGCGCCTTCGCGGCGCTCACCGCAACAGCCCAGCAGCTTTCGGCGCAGACCAGCTCCATCTCGGTTACCAGCCCGAGCGCTCTATCGATCTCCGCGGCAACGGCAGGCGGACAACCAGTGGGCCAGTCGACCACGGCATCGTATTCGGTGACCGTCGTCGGCGGCCGGAAGAAGATCACGGCGCAGCTCGAGGCGCCCCTTCCGCCGGGCGTGACCCTCACGATCTCGCTGGCCGCTCCCTCCGGTGCCGTCAGCCTGGGAAGCGCGACGCTCAGCACATCGTCCCGAGACATGGTTCGCTACATCGCGATCGGTCAATACACAAGCTTGACGGTTACTCTCAGTCTCAATGCCTCGGTTAGCGCTGGGGTCGTCCCATTCAACTACAGTCACGTCGTCCTCACGCTGGTCGACGATCCCTGATGGCACCGCTTCGGAGAACGGTCATGAAACGGATTCACGCACTCGCGGTCGCCGCAGTTGCCGCGATGTGTCCCCTGGCCTCGTCGGCGGCGCAAATCGCCGTCATCGGAGACGCAGTCTTCGCGCGCGACGCAGGCCTCGGCGAGAGCTACCAGGCCCGCCTGCAGGTGCGAAATACGACCGACACGCCCCAAGAAGCCCGCATCTATCAGACGGACTATTCGTTCGCCGCCGACGGCCGCACGTTCTACTCCGCCGCCGGGTCGATGTCGCGGTCCAACGCCAAATGGGTCGCTTGTTCACCGACTTATGTGATGGTCCCGGCGGCGACCACCGTTCCCGTCGTCTGCACCATTGCCGTACCCAAGGACTCGTCGCTCATCGGGACCTACTGGAGCATGGTCATGGTCGAGCCGATCGTCCCAGGCTCGGTCAACTCGCGCAAGCCGGCGAACGCCCGCGTCGATTTCGGCCTGTCGGTCAACACCCGGTATGGAACGCAGATCGCCACGAACATCGGCGCGTCGGGCGCCTCAAAGCTCGCGTTCGACAGCCTCACGGCCACAACGGCACCGAGCGGCGACCGCGGCCTCCGGTTCGACTTCATCAACACCGGCGAGCGGGCACACCGCTTCGTCATGTCGCTCGAGCTCTATAACGAAGCCGGCGAGCTCGTAAAGAAGGCCTCGCAGTCGCGCGGCCTCCTGTACCCGGGCACCGCTGCACGTCAGGACTTCGATGTCGGTGCGCTCCCGCACGGCGCCTATACCGCGGTTCTCGTAGCCGACGCCGGCGGCGACCAGGTGTTCGGCGGGCAGTTCAAGGTCGCGTACTAGGTACGTGCCGCCGAGGCTCATGCGCACCCTCCTCAGCCTCGGCGCCCTTTGTTTGGCGGTAGTTGCAGCCTCGCCGGTGCGCGCGCAGGCTCCGGCCAGCGCATCCACCGGCCTGGCTCTCATTGTAGACACCACGCGCCGCGACGCGGACCCGGGATCGTCGGTAACCCTGCGCGTCATCGTCGCCAACACGAGTGGGTCCGCGCGTGACTTTCTCCTCAAAACCACTCTGCCGGATGGTTGGCGGTTACTTTCGACCCCAACTGGTTCTCGCGTCGAAGCGAAGCAACGCACCATCCGGCTCGTGCAGATCGTGGCGCCCGCGAATGCCGCAGCCGGCGAGTACCATGTGCTGCACTCGGTCCGCGCGGTTGGCCTGGACGCGGACCTCGAGGCCAAGTCGACCATCGTCGTCCGCGCCCGCCGGAGCATCACCGTGGCGTTGCTCGAGCAACCGTACTTCGCCGCGAGCGGCTCCCTGTATCGCGCCGCCTTCATTGTCGCGAACCACGGAAACGTTCCGACGCGCGTTCGCCTCCACGCGAAGACGGAGCGCGACGTTTCCGCGACGGTCGACACCCTGACGGAGCTCCAGCCGGGCGAAAGCCGGCGGGTGAACGTGGTGGTGAGCGCCGGTGCGGCGGACGGAGTCGCCGAGGCCAACCACCATGTGACGCTTCTGGCGGAGGCCGAGGGCGGCCTGTCGGGCGACGGAAAGGCGATTCCGGAGGCTGTGGCAAGCGTTCGAGTCATTCCCAGAAATGACGGGGCGGGCATGCCGCTGTTCAGTCTTCCGGCCGCGCTGAGCCTGAGCAGCACGCAGACCCAACAATCCGGCGCGCTCCCGGGCTCGCGATCGCAGTCGTTCGAGCTCTCGGGCGCCGGTGCGGTCGCCGAGGGGAGCTCGTCGACCATAGACTTCTTCGCCCGAGGTCCTCGGTCGGACCGGTCGATCTTTGGGCAACGCGATGAGTACAGGGTCGGGCTCGCGGGACCGGGGTACGGACTCAGACTGGGCGATCAAATATTCGCCGTCACGCCACTGAGCGACGGCGGATCGATCGCCACCGGACTCAGCGGCCACTTCAAACGCGGGCTATGGAGTGGCGGTGGGTTCGCAAGCCGAGATAGAACGGTGCCAGGCGGCCGCGCGGAGCGGGCCGCCTTTGTCGGTTTCGATCCCAATGCGCGGCTGCATCTTAGCGCCAATCTGGTGGAGCGGCGCGAGCGGGCAAACAGCGCGGTCGGCACGCTGTACGCCCGATTCAGCCCTACGAGCCGGAGCATCGTCGAAGCCGAGCACGGAAACGGGCTGCTCGGAACGTCCGGCGGCGCCTCGGCGACTCTCCTTCGCGCCGCTGGCGACCAGGGTTGGATGGCGTTCGACCTTCGCCATCAGCAAGCGGACTCTGCCTATTCCGGCGCTGCTGGCGGCACAACCCAAAATGTTGCCAGCATTACGTTTAGACCGGTCACACGGTTGCGCCTGACCGCCCGCATCGCCGACCAAACGAGCCCGCTCCAGGGAGGCATGTTTGCTCCCAGCCTCATTCGCGGCATGCAGCGCAACACCGCCACATCCGACCTCGGTATCGACGTCTCCGGCTTGTTTGCAGCTGGCTTGCGTACCTTCGCCGAGGGTACTGCCGGTCTCGCTCCGGAAGCCGGCGGTATGAGCGCCAACGAACTGTCCGGTTGGGCCAGAATGAACGTTCGGCTACGCTGGCTGTCGTTCGCGGCGACGACGGAACGCGGTCGTTCAGGCGACGGCACCGACGGCGAAAAGCATCCGTTTGCGGTCAACACCGCGCAGGCCGCGCTGCGAATCGGGACACATCAGAGCTACTCGTTGTTCGTCGAACAGTCGACTGGGCAGCGCCGGTATTCGACCGCGCCACAAGACGTCGTGAACCTGGGTGCGAGCGCGGAGTGGCAACTTGGACCGCTCTCGCTGATGGCCACCGCGAGCGGCGCCCCCGCCGGTCGTCTGACCACACCGCTCGATTCGATGCTGATCGCCGCCGGTGTCACGGGTTGGGTCGACGGATCCGCCACGTACTCGTTGTCGGCAGGCCGGTCGTTGTCGCTGCGCGTTCACTCGATCCGCACCGGAACAGCCAGGCCCGTGACGACGGCGCGGATCGCGTACAGCATGCCGCTCAAGCTTCCGATCGGCCGCTCGCGAAGTGCGGGTCGCGTGATGGGCCGAGTGTACGATGCCGAAACCGGCGCGGGGATCGCGAACGCGCTCGTGCGGATCGGCGATCATTCGGCGCTCACCGACGACCAAGGCCGCGTTGCCTTCGGCGCCATGCGGCCGGATCAGTATCCGGTGTACGTCGACTTGGGCGCCCGGCAGTCAGGCGCCTTGGGCTTCGAGGACGAGGCGCTTCAAGTCGCGGCCCGCGCCGGTGAGACGACGCAGATGGGTGTGCGCGTCACGCGAACGGCGCGGCTCACCGGTACGCTCGACCTCTACGAGTCGCCGAGCGGCGCCGCCATGCTCGGTGGCGACAGCGTGCGATTGCGCAAGTTGCGCGGACTGGGCGGCGTTGTCGTCTCGTTGATGAACGGGTCGGAGGAGCGCCGCGTCATGTCGGACGCGGACGGCCGGTTCGAGCTTCGCGACGCGCGGCCGGGCATGTGGCGGATCGTGGTGCCGACGTCGCAGCTCCCTGCCCTGCACTACGTCGAGGGCGACAGCGTGCGCGTCGTCGATCTCGCACCGGGCGCGTCGCAGAACGTCGCGCTGAACGTGCTGCCGCGCCAGCGCAAGATTCTGCCGTTGGACGCGGTGCCGAGCACACCGGCTGCGTTGCCCGTGGCATTACCGCCGAAGTTGGCGACGCCGGCACCAGCACCAGTCATCGCACCGGTAATCGAGAGTCATCCGGCCGTTGCGGCGCCTGCACCCGCGATCGTGCCGAGTGCGCCGAACGCACCGAGGGTTCCGAGCGCTTCGGCGCCCGTGACCGCCGGTGCGAAGAATGAGACAACGCTAAAGCCCGTGCGCAAGCCGGCGCCCCGCGTCGCTCACGTTGCGCGCGCCGTGAACACCCGGACGCCGCTCTCGCTCGACTGCCACCTTCGCGACGTCTTCCAGGGATTCTCGGCGGACGCCGGCCGGTGGTGCGCGCCCGCCACCGCGGCGCCGGGGTCGCTGGGCATCTCAGTCGTGCGGCCGTTCTCGCTTCGTTAGGTTCCACGGTCGGCAAGGCTTCCCCTTCCGCGGGCACAGGGAGACGAGATGAAGATCACGCTGTCGAGTGTGATGGTCGACGATCAAGCGAAGGCCCATAAGTTCTACACCGAGATCCTCGGCTTCGTGACGAAGCACGACGTCCCGATCGGCGAATTCCGCTGGCTCACGCTCGTTGCCCCTGAGGGCTCGCCCGACATCGAGCTGCTGCTCGAGCCGAACGCGCATCCCGCGGCGAAGATTTTTCAGAAGGCCCTCTTCGACGACGGAATTCCCGCGACGTCATTCGCATCGGCGGACGTTCAGAAGGAATACGAGCGACTCGCCGCCCTGGGCGTCGTCTTTCGAACGAAGCCCAGGCAGGCCGGACCCGTGATCATCGCGGAGTTCGACGATACGTGCGGCAATCTGATTCAAATGCACCAGGTGTAGGTGTGCAGGTCTACTTGGCGCGGAACTCGGGTCCGCGCTCTTTGGTCGCCTTCGCGAGTCCACCCGGAAGGTCGGCGGCGCTGAGGTCCGCGCCGTACGCCGGAGTGCCCGGCTGCTGCCGCCAGGAGTCGTCGAGACCGCCGGCGTCCACGGCGTCGAAGCCCAACTGATCGACGAGCCGTAAGACGACGGCCTTCGCCTTGGCGTCGTCGCCGGCGACGGGCAGCGCGATGCGATCCGCCGCGCCGGCGGGCCGGCCGCGCTCGAGAATGTGTTTGGCGTAGATGTTGTTGAACGCTTTGATCACGGGCCGGCGAAGCTGCTGTGAAACCCAGCGGCTCTCCGTCACGCCCGACTCGATGGCGTCGATCTTTCCGTCGCGTTGCTGCGGGTAGTAATTCCCCGTGTCGACGATGACCAGATCGTCGGGCTCGCCGGCGAACAGATCGGGTGGAAGCGTGGCGATGTTCTTCTCGGGTATCGTCACGATGACGAGATCCTTGCCGCGGGCCGCGTCCTGCATCGTCACGGCCTTGGCGCCCGTCTCGGACGCGAGATCGCGGAGCGTCTCGGGACCGCGCGAGTTGGCGACCGATACGTCATGGCCGAGCGACGTGAGGCGTTTGGTGAGCGTTCCCCCGATGTTCCCGGCGCCGATGATTCCGATCTTCATGCGCACTCCTGGTGAAGGGCCTACCGAAGAGTATGCCCCGCGGGAAGTGTGCGGCGACGTACGGCACGTTCACGATGTACATCCGTCGCGCCGTGCATTAGCGTAGTCGCCTCTCCCCCTCGCTCGGAGTCGTCATGCGCCGTCTCTCGCTCATTCTCGTCGTGATTCCGGCGATCGCCGCCGCTCAGCCCCGGATGTCGCCGGCGGACTCGCTGGCGCGCGCCATCGACCGCGTGTTCGACGGCTGGCGCGACACCGAGGGACCGGGCTGCGCCGTTGGCGTCAGCCGCAACGGTCGATCGGTCTACGAGCGCGGCTACGGCATGGCGAATCTCGAGACCGCCACGCCAATTCGTCCCTCCTCGATCTTTCACGTGGCGTCGGTGTCGAAGCAGTTCACCGCCGCGGCGATCATGCTCCTCGCGCGCGACGGCAAGCTTTCGGTGGACGACGACATTCGAAAGTATCTGCCGGAGATGCCGAGCTACGGCACGCCGATCACCATCCGGCACCTGCTCACGCACACGAGCGGCCTGCGTGATCAATGGTCGCTCCTCGCCCTCGCGCGCGGCCGCTTCGAGGAGGACCGGATCACCGAGGCGGACGTGATGGACATCGTGCCGCGTCAGACGGCGCTCAACTTCAAGCCGGGCGCCGAGTACGTGTACAGCAACACCGGGTTCACGCTGCTCGCCGTGATCGTGAAGCGCGTGAGCGGCCAGTCGCTCCGAGAGTTCGCCGACCAGCGGATCTTCAAGCCGCTCGGCATGACGAGCACGCATTTCCACGACGACTACACGATGCTCGTGCCGGGGCGCACGTCGGCGTACGAGCCACGCGACGGCGCGCTGGGATGGCGCGTGGGCATTCCGAACTTCGACGTGTACGGCGCCACGTCGCTGTTCACCACGGTGGGCGACCTGTTGAAGTGGGAGGCAAACCTCGACAAGCCAGTCGTCGGCGACGCCGAGATGGTTTCGAGAATGCAAATGCCGACGCCGTTGACGACGGGCGATACGTCCAATTACGGATTTGGGCTCACCATGAGCCGCTATCGCGGCGCGAGGGTCGTCGAGCACAATGGCGCGGACGCGGGCTATCGCTCGTACGTAGGGCGCTTTCCGGAGCTTGGCGTCGGGATCGCGATCGAGTGCAACGGCGCGACGGCGAACACCACGGCGTTGGCGCGTGGAGTCGCCGACGCGGTGCTGCGCGGTGAGCTCGGTCCGGCACAGGCAGAGGTGATGCCGCAGGCGACAGCGACGGTGAGCGCCGAGCTGCTGGCCCGGCGCGCCGGCGTGTACGTCCAGCCCACGACGTTGCAAATCGTCGAGCTCTCGGTTCGCAACGGCGCGTTGATCATGGGACGGCAAGCGGGACCCGCGCTCGTTCCGGTGTCGGAGAATCGATTCCGGATGCCGGGGCAGCCGGTCGAGCTGGTGTTCGCCAACGGCGAGCACGCCGGGTTCGATCGCGCGGCGCCGGGCGTGAAGCCCGTGACGTACGAGTGGCGGCAGTCCGTTGCGCCCACCAAGGCGGTGCTGAGCGCGTTCGCCGGACGATACGTGAGCGATGAGCTCGGCGGCGCGATCTACCGCGTCACGGCGACGGATTCGACGATCGAGCTCGCGACCGGAACGTCGACGCCGTTCCCGGCGCGACCGGTATTTGCGAACACGTTCCTCGGCGCGGGATACACCATTCAGTTCAGCGAGGCGAAGTCGCGCGTCACCGGATTCGAGATCACCGATTCTCGAATGAGAAGAGTGAAATTCGTGCGAATGCCGTAGCGTGGCTTGGTGCGCGCGGGACGGCCAACGCCGGGTGACGATCTAGACGAACCGGGCGAACGGGGGACCGCTCACAACTGCCCGACGAGCGGTCCCCATTCCTCCACGAGCGCACGGTACTGCGGGTCGTCGTAGCGCGACGGCAGAAACCAGCGGGCGTAATCGGGCAGCGCTGTGCCGGCGACGTGCGCCGACACGAGCTCCCCGCAGGCGTGCGCCGACATCACGCCCATGCCGGACAGCGCGCCGACGACGAACGCGCCCTCGACCGGCAGCGGTCCGATCAACGGGCGGTTCTCGCGCGTCTTGCAGTAGTAGCCGCCGTCGAGGAGTGCGGTCGATCCGGTGCCGGCGTACGCGGACATCGCCGGGATCATGCGCGCCGACCCCTCGAGTACGACGTCGGGGTAACGCGCGTCGAAGCTCGGCGGCCACACGTATGGACGCACGTCGGTCTCGTAGGTCCAGATCAGATACAGTTCGCTCCCGTGAGCGAGATCTACCGGGCGCATGTGCACGCCGCCGGGAAGTGCCTTGCCGCCCACGGTCACCGGATCGGTCCAGATTACGAATGGCGCATCGCGCGGAACGGCGCGGCCGGAGTCGCGAATCGTGATCTTGGAATGCAACTCGTGAACGACGGGCAGATCGAGGCCGAGCAGCCGGCCCACCTGGTGGAGCGCCGGACCCGCGGCGATCACGAACCGGTCGGTCGCAATCGTGCTTCCGTCGGCGAGGCGAACCTCGCGCACGCGACCTCCGTCGGTCGCGACCGCGCTCACCCGCCCGCGGACAAACTGCGCGCCAGCCGCCACGGCCCGCGTGATCATCCAGTTCCCGAGCGCCACGGCGTTCAGCGTTCCGGCGCGGCGGACGTGCACGGCTCCGAGCGTGTCGGGAGCCAGAAAGGGGAATGCTCCGCACGTCTGTTCTCCCGTGAGCAGATCGGCGCCGATCGGTTGCTCCTCGAAGCCGTCGCTCGGAGCAGGTGCGTACGTCGCTGCCGAGCGATGCATCCGTACCGGGCCCATGCCGAAACCGGAAACCTGATGCGCCGTTGCCGCGAGGCGCGCCATCTGGTCCTCGTCGGCTGTCGCAAAGAGATAGCCGCGCCGGTTCATGCGGAAGACGTTCCCGTTCTCACGCGCGCTCTCCTCCAGCAGATCGATGCTGCGCGAGACGAACTTGAACATGGTGTCGTCGGGTCCAGGCCACCAATTGCGGTAGCCCTGCGTGCCCTTGTCGCTCGTGAGCGTGAACGGCTCGCGCTCGTCGACCAGGACGACGCGCGAAAACTGTTGAGTGACGGCGAGGTGGTACGCTGCGGCCGCGCCGGCGATACCGGCGCCACAGATGACGACGTCAGCAGAGGATTGCATATGACCAGAAATCATAACAAGAAAGGGCCCGGATGCGATGCCGCGACGTCCGCAAGCCTGCCAATCCCCTACCCCTTCCGTTAGCCTTCCGTATGCGTCGAGCGGCGGCGGCAATCGCCTCCGCCGAGCTCGCGTGCGCGGTGTGCGGCGAGGCCGAATCGACCTTCGTGCGGCGAGTCCTCACTTCCAGGAGCACGCTATTTCTTCGCCCAGGGCAATACCGGCACGTCTCCTCGGAGTGTGCCGCGCGTGACGCTCGGCGCGCACATCGAGCGCGGTGACGAGGCTTCCGTCGTCGACCAGCGGCCGATCAGAGGAGAGCTGTTCGGCGCAACGCGCCTTGCCGAACACGCGCGACGGCTCGCGCGACGGCACAAGATTGCTCCAATCCCTCGGCCCGGCTGGATCAAGCGCCGCGAGCGCGGGCCGCTGCTGTCCCGGCTGGAGGCGACCGAAAAAGCGCTGATCGTCTCGCGCGACACCCTCGCGCGGGCGGCCGCGGCCGGCGCGGAGGTGAGCCCCGCTGGTGTCTGGCTGCTCGACAACTTCTTCGTCGTGCTCGAGCAGGTTCCTGAGATTCGGGCCACGCTGCCCACCGGCTACTATCAGGAGCTGCCGAAGCTCGCCGGCGGCGGGGCGCTCGCCGAACATCCGCGGATCTACGCGATCGTCATCGAGTTGATCGCGCATACCGACGGGCGGCTGGACGAGCCGACCGTGGCGCTGATGATTCGCGAGTACCAGCGTGTGGCGCCCCTCACGATGGGCGAGCTCTGGGCGATCCCGGCGATGTTGCGCATGGGATATCTGGAGAACGTTCGCCGCATGGCGCTGCGTGCCGCGCGCGACGTCGCCGATCGCGCGCTCGCCGACGAATGGGTGTCGCGCCTGCTCGACATCAAGCCGCTGGACGATGCGACCGGCGGCCTGTCGTCGTTCGTGCATGGCGGGCCGCCGCTGACGCCCGCGTTCCTCACGCGCTTCCTGCAGCAGATTCGCAGCCGGCGCTCGGATTTCACCCCGCTGCTCTGGTTGGAGCAATGGGTAGCCGAAGACGTCATGACGGTGGAAGACGCCGCGCAGCGCTCGGTGCAGGAGCTGGCACTCACGCAGCTCGTGATGGCGAACTCGATCGCCAGCCTGCGCTCGGTGGCGAGCATCGACTGGACCGAGTTCGTGGAAACGGCAAGCGCGACCGAGGCCGTGTTGCGCGGAGATCCGTCGGGAACGTACGCAACGATGACGCGAGCGACGCGCGATCAGTATCGACATGCGGTCGAGCGCATCGCGAAGGGGACGAGCCAGGACGAGCCGGCCGTCGCCGCGATCGCGATCGACGCCGCGCGCGCCGCGTCCGCCAAGCGCGGCCCCGAAGCGCGCGAGGCGCACGTCGGCTACCATCTCGTCGGCGAGGGCGAGCGCGCGTTCGAGCGCACCGTGGGGTATCGCGCTCCGCCGGCGACGCGCGCGAGCGAATGGATGCTGGTGCATCCGAGTCCGGTGTATTTCGGCGCGCTGTTGGTGGCCGTTGGTCTCGCACTCGCCGCGTTCGTGGCCCCGCTACCATTAGAGCATCTAGGGGGCGCGCGCGCCGGATGGCTTGCGGTGGCGCTCTTGCTCGCGCTCTTCCCCGCGGCCGACGTCGCGGTCGCCGTCGTCAATCAGTTGGTCAACGTCTTCGTGCCGCCGGCTCGGCTGCCGCGGCTCGACTACGAGCGCTCCGTGCCGGAGCGAGACCGAACGGCCGTCGTCGTGCCGCTGCTGTTCGGCAGCGTGGAAAGCGTTGCACAAGCACTCGAGCACATCGAGGTGCAGCATCTCGCCAATCGCGACCGCCAGATCAGGTTTGCGCTGCTGAGCGATTTCCTGGATTCTCCGACGGAGACGGCGCCGGGCGACGACGCGATCGTCGCGGCGGCAATCGAGGGTGTTCGCGCGCTCAACGCCTCGTACGGCGGCGCCGACACGCCGAGCGATCCGCCATTCTACCTGCTGCACCGCAGCCGGCGGTGGAACGCCGCCGACCAAGTCTGGATGGGCTGGGAGCGAAAGCGCGGGAAGCTCGTCGACTTCAACTCGTTCATTACGGGCGAGAACGATCACGCTTTCGCGGTCGCCGAGGGCGACCTGCCGTGGCTGCGGACCGTGCGCTACGCCGTCACGCTCGACGCCGATACGGTGTTACCGCGCGGCGCGGCGGCCGCGCTCATCGGAACGATCGCCCATCCGCTCAATCGCGCCGAATACGACGCGGAGCGCGGACGGGTGGTTCGCGGCTATGGAATTCTGCAGCCTCGCGTGAGCGTATCACTCGCCAGCGCGAGCGAATCGCGATTCGCCTCCGTCTACGCCGGCCATCCCGGAGTCGACCCATACACCACCGCGGTGTCGGACGTCTATCAGGATTTGTTCGGCGAGGGAACGTTCACCGGCAAGGGGATCTACGACGTCGCGGTGTTCAGTCGCGCCACCGAGGGTCGGTTCCCCGAGAACACCCTGCTGAGTCACGACCTCATCGAGGGAACGTTCGCGCGCGCCGGGCTCGTGACGGACGTGGAGGTTTTCGACGACTACCCCACGCGCTACCTGACGTCGACGCGACGGACGCACCGCTGGATTCGCGGCGACTGGCAACTCCTTCGCTGGCTGACTCCGCGCGTGCCGGGTCTCAGCGGTTCGAATCTCCATCCGCTGTCCGCGCTGTCACGCTGGAAGATCGCCGACAACATGCGGCGCAGCTTGAGCCCTGTTGCGCTGCTCCTCTGGCTCGTCGCCGGATGGACGGTGTTGCCAGGATCATGGCTGGCATGGACAGCCACCGCGCTCGCGGCGCTGGGTGCTCCGTGGATCGCGCCGTTGCTCTTCGCGGCGGCGCGGCCTCCGCGCGGTAAGGGCTGGCGGCCCTACTACGCTGCGCTCGCCGGCGACGCCTCGCGCGCCAGCGTGCAACTCGGGCTGGCGGTGATCCTCCTTCCGGATCAGGCGCTGCTCGCCACCGATGCCGTGGTGCGCAGTCTCGTTCGCGTGTTGCGATCGCACCGCCGCATGCTCGAGTGGCAGACGGCGTCTCAGGTCGAGGGAACAACGGGCTACAGCAGGCTCTCCGTCTGGAAGCGGATGTGGCCCGCGGTATTGCTGAGTGCCGCGATCGTCACGCTCGTTGCATGGCGCGCCGCGCCGAGCATCGCGAGTGGAGCGACGAGTGGCGCGATGACGTGGGCGGCGATCGCGGCGTTTGTCAGCCTCGCCCTGGCCTGGCTGCTGGTGCCGGAGGCGGCGATCGCGCTCAGCGCGCCGCTTACGCGGAGCAACCTCGTGCTCGATGCCGATCAGCGCGCGACGACGCTGCGATACGCACTACGCCATTGGCGCTACTTCGAGCGGTTCGTCACGGCCGAAACACACTGGCTGGTCCCCGACAACTTTCAGGAGACTCCCGAGCCGGTCATCGCGTCGCGTACGTCGCCCACCAACATGGGGCTGCAGCTCCTCGCGACGATGTCGGCGTGCGACCTGGGCTTTCTCACCCGGGGCGAGATGCTCGACCGGCTGGAACGCGCCTTCGACTCGATGGGCAAGATGTCGCGCGTGCGCGGCCATTTTTTCAACTGGTACGACCTCGGCGATCTTCGCGTGCTCGATCCACCGTACATCTCGACGGTGGACTCGGGCAATCTCGCCGGTCATCTCGTGGCGCTCGCGCAAGGTTGCCTGGCGCTGGCGGACGCGCCCGTCGACGACGCCCGACTGTGGGCGGTGCTCGATGCCGAAGGCGTTCAACATCACGGCCGCGACGCGGCCGGCGTGGTGACACCGTGGGTCGGCGAGCGCATGGTCGCATACCAGGCCGGGACGCTCGACCTTCGCCGGCAAGCGTCACTCACCGCGAGCTCGCCCGACGCCACGGCGACGATGCTCTGGGCGCGGCAGCGCCTGGAGGCCGCGGGTACCGAGCTCGCGCTGCTGGAGCTGGACGCGGAGGAGCACGCGGGAACACCGCTCCGAGTCGCAGCCCGCACGTCGCCTGCTGCCGCCAAGCTGGTCGACCGGCTCGAGGCGATGGCGAAGCGCGCGCGCGACACGGCGATGGCCATGGACTTTCGGTTCGTCTACGACGAACACCGTCGCTTGCTCGCGATCGGCTGCGATCCGCGGTCGGGCCGGCTCGACGAGTCGTCGTACGACCTGCTTGCCTCGGAGTCGCGGCTCGCGAGCTTCATCGCGGTGGCGAAGGGCGACGCGCCCGCGGAGCACTGGTTCCGTCTCGGCCGATCGCTCACGGTGGCCGACGGCGCCACGGCTCTGGTGTCGTGGAGCGGCAGCATGTTCGAGTACCTCATGCCGTTGCTCGTCATGCCGGCGCGACCGTTCTCCCTCCTCGACCAGACCTGCCACTCGGCCGTGCATCGGCAGATTGCGTACGCGAGCGCGCGCGGGGTGCCGTGGGGCATCTCGGAGTCGGCGTACAACGTGCGCGACCGGCACGACACCTATCAGTATCGAGCGTTCGGCGTCCCCGACCTCGCGCTGAAGCGCGGCCTGGCGAGCGACCTCGTCGTCGCGCCCTACGCCACGGCCCTCGCCGCGGCGGTGGACGTACACCACGCGCTGCGAAATTTCGCCGAGCTCGAACGACATGGGGCGCTCGGCGCATATGGATTCTATGATGCGCTCGACTACACTCGCGTCGGCGAGGACGAGCGCGCGGCGGTCGTGCGGACGTTCATGGCGCATCACGTCGGCATGAGCCTCGTCGCGCTGGACAACGCGCTGAGCATCGGTGAGAGCGAAACCGCGGGCATCTGGCAGCGCCGCTTCATGGCCGACGCCGCCGTGCGCGCCGCCGCGCTGCTCCTCGACGAGCGCGTACCGCGCAGCTATGTGCCGCGGCCTCCGCAGGCGGACGTGTCCGTGTCGGTGGTGGAGTCGATGGCGCGCACGCAGATCTACGTGCACGATGTCGATACGCCGCACACGCCGGAACCGCACGTCGCGCTGCTGGGCGGCAGCGGCTACAGCGTGCTGCTCACGAACGCCGGAAGCGGCCACAGTCGCGCCAACGGCATCGACGTGCTGCGCTGGCGCGCCGACGCGACGCAGGACGACACCGGCCAGTGGATCTACATCAAGGATCTCACGGCGGGCACGCTGTGGTCCGCGGCGCATCAGCCCGTGCGCGCGACGCCGTCGTCGTACCGCGCGAGCTTCGCGACCGATCGGGTCAGCTTCGATCGGCGGGACGGTGCGGTGGAGACTCGCACGGAGATCGTCGTCATTTCGAGCGAGCAGGCGGAGATCCGGCGTGTCACGCTCGTGAATCGCTCGCGCGTGGTTCGCGAGATAGAGCTGACGAGCTACGGCGAGGTGGTGCTCTGCCCCGCCGATGCCGATCGCGCGCATCAGGCATTCCAGAAATTGTTCGTCGAAACCGAGTGGGTACCGGCCGCAACGCTGCTCGCGAGTCGGCGGCCGCGGTCGAGCGAAGAGCGGTGGCCGTGGTGCGCGCACGTCGTGGCCTCGGGTCCCGAGCGCGTCGGCGACGTGACCTACGAGACCGACCGCGCACGCTTCATCGGCCGCGGCCGGACGGTTCACTCGCCGCACGCGCTGGACGCGGACGCGTCGCTGTCCGGAAGCGTTGGCGCGGTGCTCGATCCGATCGTCGCCCTTCGCGTCCGCGTGCGCATCGAGCCGGGCCGGTCGGCGACAGTCGCGTTCACGACCGCGGTCGCGAACACCCGCGAAGCGGCGCTTCAGCTCGCGGACCGATACCGCGACGTCGCCGCGGCCGAGCGCGCGCTGAGTCTCGCGCGGACCGAGGCCGAGGTGGAGCTGCGCGACCTCGACATCGCGCCGACCGATGTCGCGCTGTATCAGGAGCTCGCCGGCGCGCTCATCTATCCGCACGAGGCGCTTCGCGCACCCGAGCACGAACGCGCCGCCGTGACGCTCGGACAGTCGGCGCTCTGGGCGCAAGGCATCTCCGGCGACTGGCCCATCGTGTTGGCTACCATTCGCGCCCCGGGTGGATTGGCGAGCATTCGGCAACTGCTCGTTGCGCACCGGTATTGGCGGTCGAAAGGCATTCGGTCCGACCTCGTCATTCTCAACGCGAAGCCGCATTCGTACGCGCAGGAGCTTCAAGACCAGATCGTCACCATGGCGATGGCGTCCGGTGAAGGCGGTGTGCTCGAGCGTCCCGGCGGCGTGTTCATTCGGCGCGCGGACGTGCTATCGCCCGCAGACACCGCGCTGCTCCGGGCGACGGCGCGCGTTCACATCCTCTGCGACGGGATCGGATTGGGCGAGATCGTGGCCGCGAACATTCTCAAACATCACGCCTATCCGTCCGTTGAGCCGAACGTCGCCGCGCCGGCGCCGCTCGTGAATGTTCCGCCCCCCGAGACTCGGGACTCGGCTCGAGCGTCGGCGCACGCGAACGGGTATGGGGGACTGACTGCCGCCGGCGACTATACGATCGACGTCGCCGGCGCGCGCGTGCCACCTGCGCCGTGGGCGAACGTCGTCGCGAATCCGGCAATGGGTTTTTGCATTACCGAGCGTGGAGGCGGATTTACCTGGGCAGAGAACAGTCTGTTCTTCCGACTAACGCCCTGGTTCAACGATCCGGTATGCGATCCGTGCGGAGAAGTGCTGTATCTGCGCGACCTCGACAGTGGTGACGTGTGGACACCGACGCCGGGGCCAGCCGCCGCGGTCGGCAAGCCCGCGCTCTCCGCCGAATACACGGCAACGCATGCGCCGGGCGCGACGACGTTCGCGCACGAGCGCGGCGGCATCGCCACCGAGCTCACGCTCGCCGTGCCGCGCGCCGACGCGGTCAAGATCGCACGCTTGCGCATCACGAACCGCGGCGCCGCGAGCCGGCGCCTTTCACTCACGAGCTACGTGGAATGGGTGCTCGGGGCCGAGCGCGAGCACACCCGCCATCAGCTCCATACGCGGCACGACGCGGCGTCGGGAGCACTCTTCGCGCAAAACTACTACGCTCCGGATTTCACCACGCGCGTGGCGTTCTCGTGGATCAGCGAGAAGACCACGAGCTACACGTCGCGCCGCGACCATTTCATCGGCCGCAACGGTGATCCGACCGCACCGGCCGGTCTGATCGACGACGTCCTGGGGGGCGCGGTTGGAGCCGGCTACGACCCGTGCGCGGCGCTGCGCTGCGCGATCGCGCTCGAACCGGACGAGACGCGCACGATCGTCATTCTGCTGGGCGCGGGCGCGAGCGACGACGACGCACGCACGTTGATCGAGCGTCACGGTTCTCCGCAGGCGGCCGATGCATCGATCGCGGATGCGACGGCGGCTTGGGAGCACCGGCTCTCCGCGATCGCCGTCCGCACTCCGGAGCCGGAGCTCGACGCACTGCTGAACCGCTGGTCGCTCTACCAGGCGCTCGCGTGCCGGATGTGGGCGCGGTCGGCGCTCTACCAGTCGAGCGGCGCATACGGTTTTCGCGACCAGCTGCAGGATTGCATGGCGTTCGTGTACGCCGAGCCGGCCGTCGCGCGCGCGCATATCCTGCGCGCGGCGGCGCGCCAGTTCACCGAAGGGGACGTCCAGCACTGGTGGCACGAGCCCTCGGGACGCGGCATTCGCACGCGCTTCTCCGACGATCTCGTCTGGCTGCCGTTTGTCGCCGATCACTATGTGCGGGTGACCGGTGACGGCGCGATCTGGGATGCGCCGGCGCCGTATCTCAACATGCGCCTGCTCCATGCCGGCGAGCAGGAAGCATACGAACAGCCGACGCTCAGCGATGAGAGCAGTGTGCTGTACGAGCATTGCGTCCGCGCGCTCGATCGCGCGTGTACCACCGGGGTGCACGGGCTGCCGTTGATGGGCGCCGGCGACTGGAACGACGGCATGAATCGCGTCGGCGTGGAGGGCAAGGGCGAGAGCGTCTGGCTCGCTTGGTTCCTCACGACCACCCTTCGGCGCTTCGCCGTGCACGCACTCGCGCGCGGCGACCGGAACACCGCCGCGCGCTGTCAGAGTCGCGCCGACGCCTACGCGGCCGCCGTCGAGCGCGAGGGGTGGGACGGTGCCTGGTATCGGCGCGCCTACTTCGACGACGGCACGCCGCTCGGCGCCGCGGCCAACGACGAATGCCAGATCGACTCCATCGCCCAGAGTTGGGCCGTACTCTCGGGCGCCGGCGATCCGGCGCGGGCGCGGGCGGCGATGCAGGCGGTCAACGAGCGACTCGTTCGCGACGACGCGCGAATGGTGCTGCTATTGACGCCCCCATTTGACAAGTCCGACCGGGACCCCGGCTACATCAAGGGCTACCTGCCCGGTGTGCGGGAGAACGGCGCGCAGTATACGCACGCCGCGCTGTGGACCGTGTTGGCCATGGCCAAGCTGGGCGACGGCGGCCGAGCGGGCGAGCTTATGAGAATGCTCAATCCTCTGTCGCATGCGCGGACCGCGGCGGATGCCGACACGTACAAGGTCGAGCCGTATGTCGTCGCCGC
Organism: Gemmatimonadota bacterium; assembly: GCA_028287235.1. Classification (GTDB taxonomy): domain Bacteria; phylum Gemmatimonadota; class Gemmatimonadetes; order Gemmatimonadales; family Gemmatimonadaceae; genus JAQBQB01. The sequence goes on from JAQBQB010000002.1 coordinate 141,549, forward strand.
CGACGTGTACGCCGCGACGGGACACGAGGGGCGAGGCGGTTGGACGTGGTACACCGGGTCGGCGAGCTGGAGCTATCGCGTGGCGCTCGAAGGCATCCTGGGCTTCGAGAAGCGCGGCGACCGGTTGCACATGGATCCCTGCATACCCACCGCGTGGCCGGGCTTCATGCTCGACTACCGACATGGCGCGAGCACCTACGCGATCGAGGTACGAAATCCGAACGCCGTGTCGCGCGGCGTCGTCTCGGTCAGCGTCGACGGAGCCGCATCCGCCGACGGCGCGGTCACGCTGATCGACGACGGCACCCAACACACTGTCGTCGTGGTACTCGGGTCGGTCTAGAAGCGCGCGCCCAGCGAGAGGTCGAACCGCCACCGCTTCTCCGGATAGATACCTCGCGCGGCGTCGAGCTTCAGCAAGCCGTCGAGCAACGACAGGCCCACGCCCGCACCGGAGAGCGGACGGCCGGGCTGGGCGAAATCGGCTCGCCGCCCCGCCCAACCCACGTCGTAGAACAGGGTGGGCCGAGCGGCAAGCGACTTCGGTCCCACCTCGACGCGCGCGAGCCAGAACGCGTCACCGACGCGGCCGGCGCCGTCGGGCCGGGCGAATTGTCCGCGCACGGTTTGCAACCCACCCACATAGAAGGCGCGCTGCGCCGGGAGATCGCCGGCCGACGTGCCCGCAGCGCCGGTGAGCGCGGCGTCGAGCGGTCCAAGTCCGCGCGTAAACGTCGCGTCGCCGGCGAGGCGCCCGTAGCCTGACATCCCGATCGAGTCACGGCCGTCGGTGAACGCGCCCTCGACGCGCAGCCGCGTAAAGAGGTTCGCGCGCTCCGGGTCGATACCGAATGTGCGCGTCAGCTCACCGCCCACGCCGAGGGCGGTGAGCTCGGCGGCATCGATGTTTCGCACGAATCCGGCATGCCCGAACGCGTTTCCGAGCGATGCGTGAGTGTTCGGTTCGATCCCGGCCGTGCGCTGTCGCTCGGCAAAGGCGCGCCATGAAAGCGACGCGCCCGTGAGCACGCCGGGTGCGTCGCGCGTACCCGCGAGCTCGGCACCCCAACTACGATAGTAAAAGCCCTCGTCGCGCGCGTACAACACGTTCGCGAGCGACGCGCCGAACGACAGCGGTGCGCCCCAATCGTCGTTCGCGACGGCAAGTCGGTGAAACACGCCGACGCGCAGATCGGCGCGTCCGTTCGAGCGCGAGACCGACAGCTCGCCGTTCGGCACGCCGTCGGCGGTACCGATTCGGCCCACGGCCTGTGCGGTCAATCCCAGACCGAGCGTCGACGTGACGGACAGCCCGAGCGACAGGCCTTCGATCCGGTTGTAGCGCAGCAGATCGAGTCCCGCGTGGAGCGTCGGTGCTTGCGGCGCCCACCCCGGCTGCAGCGAGAAATCGAGCGACTTGAGCAGCTCGTCGCGGGCGACGGTGCCGAAGATTTCCTCACCGGAATCATAGATCGAACCGGGAAGATCTGGCGAGTTGGCCAGCCGCGACAGATCGCAGGGCAGCCGGATTGCCGTGCGCAGCCGGCCGCCGTACCGCGTGCTGGTGCCGGCGTAGTACGTGCTGTCGTTCACACACCCTTCGCGGCGACGAATGATCTGGTGCGCCGCGCCGGCGTACACGAGCGCCCGCCTGGCCAGCCGCCGCGCGCCGGCCGTATCCCCGGCTGCACGCAGCTTCTGAGCGGATGCGCGCAGCGTGTCCGCGGTGGCGTTGTAGCCGCGCATTAGAGAATCCTCACGCGCCGTCCGCGCCGCGAGCGACGTATCCGTGGGCTCGCTCCCGCCGATCGTCACCCGGCCCATGGTGGCCCACGTGGTGTCGTCGCCCACGAGGCGCGTCACCGCCGTGGTGGGGATGGCCGGCATCGAATCGGCCCCGTTGACCGAGTTGTACTTGAAGCTCTCCTGCCAGGTCATAGGCATGTGCATGAAGCCGCCCTGCACCTCGCCCTCGGCCACGTTGAGCTTCGGGAGCCAGAAGCGGCCCTCATACAATCCGTACTCGACCGTGACGGCGGAGAGGTTCGCGCGCACGGGGCTGAACAGCCCTTCGACCATCTTCGTCTTCAGCTTGTCGAACGTGCCGACATGCAGGCGCTCCACCTCGCGTCGCGCGCGCTGCGCCGCCGCGCCGGTGTCGGTGCGCGCCTTCTCCTCCCAATCGCGAAGCTTTCGCTTCGTGTCCTCGTTCGCCATCTGCCAAACGTCCAGGTCGGCCGACATGCGGTACGCGGCGCGGACGAGACTTCCGCGATCCACGTCGAACCAGAACGAGCCGACGAACGAGCGCCACTCGGGACGTCGCGCCGTGATGCGCAGCTCGCGAAGCGCGATGGCGCGGCCGTCGGTAAGACGAATCGTGATGGAGTCGCCGCTGGCGTAGCGGTAGTACGCTTCGGCGCCGGCGGCGAGCGGATGAATCATCTGGTCTTCGTTCACCTCCGCCTGCACCACGCGCATCTTGCCCGACGGAATCCACAGCGACTCGCGGCCGGGGAAGTATGGAATGGGAGTCGCCTCGGTGAGGTCGAGGTCGGCTTCGCCCATGGGAAACGCCGTGCGCCGGGCGGTGGGCTCGACCCATAGTCCCGCTGCGCTCGTCCACCGCACGCGCGCCGCCTGCTCGGTGCGCAGCATCAACCGCTGGGGCCCGATGCTGCTCACGCGCATTCCAATTGAGAAACGCAGGAACGTCTTCGCGTCGTAACCGTGCAGGGCGGAATCCTGCGCGAGGCGGGCTGCCCGTGCGCGCTCGAGGATCATCTGCGCCGCAGGGTCGGCGAAGGCGGAGCGCTCGAGCTCCGGCGTCACCTCGCGGTGGCGCGCCGCCGGCGGTGTCTGCGCATCCGCGGCGACGAGCGTGGCTCCGGCGTGCACGAAGAGTACGACGAAAGCGATGTGGCGCATGCGCATATCCAACCCAGAGCGCGGGATTTTGTTTCTCAATGAATGACAGGTGAAGCATAACCACTGTGGCGGTTAGCAATGGCGCGCTTCGTCCCCACCGAGTTGCGGCCTCCTGCGGCCCGTGTATGTTCGCCCCGTAAGTCCGTTCCTCAGCGTGCGTCCCATTATCGGGGGGAGAGGATGAGGATTTTTGTACACTCCGGCCGCGCAATCAGCGTGGCACTCGCCGTCGCGGCAGCGATCGTTTTACCGGCCGCGGCATGGGCGCAGGCAACGGGCAGCATTCGCGGCACCGTCGTCGATTCCGCCAATGGTGCCCCCATCGTCGCTGCACACATCGCGGTGACAGGCACGCGCCTCAGCGCCGAAACGGGCGCCGACGGCAAGTACGTGGTGCGCGGCGTGCCGGGAGGCGCGCAGACGATCGGCCTCACGCGTCTGGGCTACGCGCCTCGCACCAGAGCGGTGACCGTCGCGGCGGGAGGCGAAACCGTCGCCGACTTCCGGCTCGAGAAGAGCGCCGTGCAGCTCGAGCAGATCGTCACCACGGCGACCGGCGCACAACGCGCCGTAGAGCTCGGTCACGCGGTGGCGTCGGTGCAGACCGATTCGGTCGTGGAGACGTCGCCGGTGATGAACATCTCCGACGTGTTGAACAACCGCGTGGCCGGCGCGATCATCAACGGCCAGAACGGCTACACGGGAACGGTCGCACCAATCCGTCTACGTGGCATCAACAGTCTCACCGTGTCGAACAACCCCATCATCATCGTCGACGGGGCGCGCATCGAAGCCACACCCTCCGCGTCTGTCGGCGGCGCGATCACCTCGAGCCGGCTCGGCGATCTCGCGATGTCGGAAGTCGAATCGATGGAGGTCGTGAAGGGTCCAGCGGCGGCGACGCTTTATGGCACCGACGCGGCGAACGGCGTGATCGTCATTCGCACGAAGCGCGGCCAGCCCGGGAACACGCGGTGGGCGCTGACCGGCGAAACCGGGACCATTCGCGCGCAGTTGGGCACCTACGACAATTACCACGGCTGGGGACACAACACCACGACCGGTGCGATTGGGCAGTGTCTCCTCACCAACATCGCCGCCGGCATCTGCGTGCAGGACAGCATCTCCAAATATTCGCCGGTGACCGATCCACAGAATACGATTCTCGCCCCGGGCCATCGCGGCCAAGGAAGTTTGCAGGCTTCCGGCGGCATCGGGCGGTTCAAATTCATGACCTCCGGAGCCTTGGAGAACGAAGTCGGCTGGCTGCGCATGCCGACCAGCGAACAGGCGCGCATCTCCTTGGAGCGCGGCGGAGCGGCGATTCCGGACGAGCAGATCCGGCCCAACGCGCTCCGGAAGGAGAATTTCCGCGTCAACCTCACGACCGACCTCGGAACCAACGCGGATCTCTCGTTCTCCAACGGCTTGATCGATCAGTCGTTCCGGAACCTCAACGGCAACGTCGTGTCGAGCGCGTACTGGGGGCCGGGGTGGAACGACCCGATCAACCATGGATATCAGGGCGCGCCCATCGGCAACGCCTTCTCGGTGCGAGCCGCTGAAGGCGTCACACGCTACATCAGCAGCCTGGCCGGCAACTACCGCCCCGCGGCGTGGCTCGCCACCCGTGGTACGATCGGTTTCGACTACTCTAACAATGTCGGCGACAACCTGCAGAAGAACGGCGAAGGTCCGATCGGGGCGAACCGGATCGGGCGGCGCAACCAGCTCGACAACGTGATCGGGCAGTACTCGGCAGATGTCGGCGTTACGGCGACGCCGACGCGCGCCCTTCCCTGGTCGCTGACGTCGCGCACGTCGATCGGAGCGCAATACAATCGCCGAACGAACGTGCAAACGTCGGTCGTCGGGTTAGGCCTGCCGCCCGGCTCGACGACGATCGCCGGCGCCGCCACGGTGACCGCGACGGAGACGCATGCCGACCAGATCGTCGTCGGCACGTACGTCGATCAGCAGTTCGGCCTGCACGACCGCCTGTTCCTCACCGTCGGCGCGCGTGCCGACGGGGCGAGCACGTTCGGCACGAACCTGCATACGACGGTTTATCCGAAAGTCAGCGCGTCGTGGCTCCTGTCGCAGGAGCCGCACTTCCCGAAGATCCCGGGTATTACGTCGCTTCGGCTGCGGACTGCGTTGGGTGCGTCGGGCGTGCAGCCGCCGTCCACCGCGGCGATTACCACGGTGACGCTCGGCAACGCGGCGCTCAACGGCGCGTCCGTCAGCGCCGTTACTCCGGGCGCGTGGGGAAATCCGAGCGTCCGTCCGGAGCGGCAGCGCGAGCTCGAAGGCGGCGTGGATCTCGAAGCCCTGACCGGCCGGATTCGGTTGGAGCTGACCGGCTACTCGCGGAAGAGCACCGACGCCCTGCTGCTCGCGCCGTTCGCCGCCTCGGTGGGTGCCGGCACCACGGCCACCGTCGGCTCGGCGTACGCGAACATTGGCAGCGTGACGAATCGCGGCGTGGAGGGCCTCATGAGCGTGCGCGCCATCGATCGCGACAAGGTCGCCCTCGACTTCACCTTCAACGGCTCGTCGAACGCGAACAAGCTCGTGGCCGTGGGTCCGAATACCGCGCCCGGCCTGCTGACCAGCGCGCAAGGCAACGCGATCAACTCGTTCTCCGGATTGCGCAACCGCGTCGGCTATCCGCTCTTCGGTAGCTGGCAGAAGCCGATCTTGAGCTACGCCGACAAGAACGGCGACGGAATTCTCGTGCCGAGCGAGCTCGTCGTGGGCGATACCGAAGTGTACCTCGGAGCGAGCCAGCCGACGAAGCAGCTCGCGTCCACCACGTCGCTGTCGCTCTGGCGCGACGCGGTGCGACTCTCCGTGCTGTTCGATTGGCGTGGCGGCTACAAGCGGTACGATTACACCGGGTCGGGCTGCTTCCTGTTCTTCCAGTGCCTCGACGCGGTCGACAAGAATGCGCCGTTGGCGAATCAGGCGCGGCACATCGCCTTTCTCGCGTATTCCACATCGGCCGGCTGGTTCTCGCCCGGCGATTTCACGCGACTTCGAGAAGCGTCGGTGAGTGCGCGCCTTCCGGCCCGTGCGCTGCATTCCGTGGGCGCGGGAGGTGGAATGCTCACCTTTGCCGGACAGAACCTGTTCGTCTGGTCCAAGTACATCGGCGGCGATCCCGAGGTGAACGGGGGCGGCGTCGGCACCGACGTGAACTACGCGTTCCCGCAAGCTCCGGCCGCGCGGTATTTCATCGTGCGCATGAACCTCACCTACTGACGAGGCGCCGACCAATGAGACTCTCGGGCCTTTTTGTACTTGCCGCCGCCTGTCTTCTCGCGGCGTGCTCCGATTTGACGAAGGTGGAGAATCAGGGAATCGTCCAGCCGACGTCGGTGGCCAATCCCGTCGGCGCGCTGGCGCAGCATGCCGGTGCAACGCGCGTGTTCGTCGCCGACGCGATCACGGCCATTTCCGTCAGCGCGATGTTCTCCGACGAGTGGGTGCTCGGCGATTTCCCCGGCAACGGTTCCAACACCAATCTCGACGCGCGCCGGCCGGCGACGACGGCGCAGCAGACCGGGTTGAGCTTCGTGAACCACGCGAACGCACTCACCACGCTCATCTTCGCCAAGGAGGCGCTGAAGCAGTACGCGCCCACGCCTTCGTCGCTGCAAGGACAGATGCTCGCGTACATGGGATACGTCGAGCTGTTCCTCGCCGAGCAGTTCTGTAACGGCGTTCCGTTCAGCACGATCGACATCAACGGAATTGCGACGTTGGGTGGCGCGACGTCGCGCGACAACGTCTACCTGCGCGCCGTGGCGCACTTCGATTCGGCGCTCGCGGTCTCCGCGGACAGCGCACGCGTCCTCAACCTGGCACGCGTGGGCAAGGCGCGCGCGTTGATCGGACTTGGACGTTTCGCCGACGCCGCGGCGGCAGTCGCCGGCGTTCCCACGTCGTTCGTCTACAACCTGGAGATCCTCGGGTCTCTCGCCGGTGCGCAAAACTCGCTGTTCACCACGATGTCGGGCGGTGGCGCCGGCTTATCGACGGGCAAGGACGGCGGCAACGGCATCGACTGGATCGGCGCAACCGATGCGCGCGTCAAGACGACGTTCCAACGCCTCGGTACCGGCGGTACGACGCCGATGTACCTCTTCACGCGGGACAACAGCCTCGGAGCGCCGATCGCGTTCACGACCGGCGTGGAAGCGCGGCTCTACGAAGCCGAGGCGGCGCTGCAGGCGAATCACAACGACGCCGCGACGACGGGAACCGGGTGGCTCGGCATTCTCAACACGCTGCGCGCGTCGGCGATTACGCCGGCGCTCGCACCGCTCGCCGACCCGGGTACGTTCGACGCGCGCGTCGACCTGCTCTTCCGCGAGAAGGCGTTCTGGACCTTTCTCACGGCGAAGCGCATGGGCGACTTGCGCCGTCTCGTGCGTCAATACGGGCGCGCGCAGGACAAGGTGTTTCCGTCTGGGCTGTACAAGGATGGAAGCCCCATGGGCACCGAGGTCAATCTCGTGACCCCGTTGAGTGAAGGAGCCAACACCAGCTATACGGGCTGCATCGACCGCAGCGCATGACGACAACCTGATCGCACTACTCTCCCTCTTCTCGAGGTTTCGATGTTCATGCTCCGCAGTGTCCGCCGTGCCGCCGGGCTGCTCGCTGTCGCGGGAGCGCTCGGTGGTCCCCGTTTGGGGGCGCAGGCCAGCACGCGTGTGGCGTCGGCAAACGACCGCGTCACGCTCGATCAGTATTTCGACATGGAAGAGGTGCAGGCGCCGCGCCTCGCTCCCAATGGTCGGCAGGTGATCTACACCAAGCGGTGGATCGACAAGATGAACGACCGCTGGGAGTCGGCGCTGTGGATGGTGAACAACGACGGCTCGCGCAACCGATTCCTCGTGAAGGGATCGGGCGCGATCTGGTCGCCCGACGGCGGGCGCGTCGCGTACGTCGCCTCGCCGGGCGAAGGCGCGACGGCGCAGATCTTCGTTCGGTGGATGGACGCCGAGGGAGCGAGCACGCAGATCACGCGCATCGAGCAAGCGCCCGGCGACCTGGAATGGTCGCCCGACGGCCAATGGCTCCTCTTCAGCATGAGCGAGCCGGTGCCGAGTCCGAGCCGCGTGCGCATCAAGATGCCGGAGGCCCCCAAGGGCGCGAAGTGGACGGCGCCACCCACCGTCGTGACGCGGCTCAAGTGGCGCGCCGACCGGCAGGGCATCTTCCCTGACTCCTATCGTCAGCTCTGGGTCGTCCCGGCGAACGGCGGCACGCCGCGCCGGCTGACGAGCGGCCCGTGGAACCACGCCGATCCGCACTGGACGCCCGACGGAAAGTCGGTGCTCTTCTCGTCGCACCGGGTCGAGGACGCCGAGTTCTGGGCGCGCGAGTCGGAGATCTATGCGGCCGACGTCGCATCGGGCGACATCCGGCAGCTCACGCATCACCCGGGCCCCGACGCGGCACCGCGTCCGTCACCCAATGGCAAGTTGATCGCGTTCACGTCGCACGACTCGACCGACGACACGCACCGCGAGACGAGCCTGTTCCTGATGAGCGCCGACGGGAGCGGCCGCCGCGAGTTGACGAAGGGCCTCGATCGCTCGCCGCAGAATCTCCAATGGGCCGACGACGGCACGGGGATCTACTTCAACGTGCAGGATCGCGGCAATCAGGATCTGTATTTCGCGCCCGTGGCTGGTGGATATCGCGCCGTGACGTCGGCGGCGACCGCCGGAAAGATGCACGTGCTCAACGTGACGGACATCGATCGAACCGGTCGCGCGGTCGCGATCCTCAGCACGCCGATGCAGTCGCCGAACGTCGTGACGTTCACGGTGGCCGAACCGGCGAAACTCACGACACTGACGCAGGTGAACCAGGAGATCTTCGCGGGCAAGAAGTTGGGCACGACCGAGGAGATCTGGTATCCGGCGAAGGGGGGCTTCAAGGTGCAGGGGTGGATCGTCAAACCCCCCGACTTTGATCCGTCGAAAAAATATCCGCTCATCCTGTCGATTCACGGCGGCCCGCACGCGATGGACAACACGGCGTTCAAGTATCCGTATCAGCTGCACGCCGCCGACGGGTACGTCGTGCTCTACACCAATCCGCGCGGCTCCACGGGCTATGGCAGCGTCTTCGCGAACGCGATCAAGAACGCCTGGCCTGGACCGGACTTCGACGATCTGATGGTGGGCGTCGACAGCATGGTGGGCCGCGGCTACGTCGACGCGCGCAACCTCTTCGTGTACGGCTGCTCGGGCGGCGGCACGATGACGGCGTGGATCGTCGGTCACACCGATCGCTTCGCCGCCGCGGTGTCGCAGTGTCCGATCACGGACATGGTGAGCATGGTCGGCACGACGGACGTGTTTTGGTACGGCAACTTCCAGAGCTTCCCGTGGGACGACCCAGCGGAGCATCTACGCCGGTCGCCGATCATGTACGTTGGCCACGCGAAGACGCCGACGATGCTCATGACCGGCGTCAACGATCTTCGGACGCCCGTGGGACAGGCCGAGGAATTCTACGAGGCGTTGCGGGTTCGCAAGATTCCGACGGAGCTCATTCGCTTCAACAACGAGTGGCACGGCACGTCGTCGACGCCGTCGAACTTCCTGCGCACGCAGCTCTATCTCTCGGCCTGGTTCGAGAAGTGGGCGAACAAGAAGGCGGGCGTGACAAACTAGGCGCGGTCGACTATTCCCGTTTTGCGAATTGAATGTTCCGGCTTCGCTCGTCGACGTTGACGGCGAAGCCGGTCACCTTCCCCGCCCCGTCACGCTGGAACTCTACCGATCGCATGAACGACGATGCGCCGCCGAAGTCGTTCCCCCAAAGCCATGTGAGCGCGATGGTGCCGTGCCGCGGGTGTCGCATCACCAGTGCTCCGTCCTTCACTTCGACACGATAGCGCGTCTGGAGCTCGTCGCTCTCATAGAGACCCGCAAACTGCACGAGCTGACTCGCGGAGAACGCGGTCGACTCGTCGAGGCGCGGAGAGCGGACGCCGCGATAGACGAGCTGCACGCGCCCGTCCGCGCCATTCCGTTGGAAGATCATTGGCGCATTGTACCCATCCACCCAGAACGTCGTATCGGAGCGTGGCGTCATCGGCGCCGCGCCCTCGTGCGTCGCCTGTGACTCGAGGGTGCCGCCATTCCGCCGGACGCGCGTGTACGCCCCCGGGCCGAGACGATAGACGCCCGCATACCGGTCGAGCGTGGCCGGGGCGACGCTCACCGCCGGTCCCTTCGTGACTCCACTTTGCGCCACCGTGGCACGAGGCGCGAGCTCGCTGTCGAGGTACATGTCGGCAAGATCGTACGCCGCGCGACCGGCGTTGATGTTGGCGGCGTTCGCCAGTACCACGACACCGAAGCGCTGCTTCGGAAAGTGCAGCACGAACGTCGAGAACCCCGCCCACCCGCCGCTGTGGTTCACGTTCGGCTGGCCGCGATAGTCGCCGTTCACGATGCCGAACGCGTACGGAATCGCCGACCCGTCGTTCAGCACCCCGCGCGTTCGCGTCATGGCCATTGCCGCGGCACCGCCGACCTTGGCGTCGTCGAAGTTCATGACCCACTTGGCCAGATCGTCCACGGTGCTGAACAGCGAGCTCGAGCCGAGCGCCGTGAGATTGTTGGCGACAGCTTGGTAGGTGCCGCCAGGCCCGCGCGTGTAGCCCGAGGCGCGATTGGGAATCACGCGCGTGTGATCGTCGCGAAAATGCGAGTCGGTCATGCCGAGCGGGCCGAAGAGATGGTCGTCGGTCCATACGCGGAACGGCTGTCCGGTCACGCGCTGCACGGTTTCGGCGAGCAGGTTGAACCCCGTGTTGGAATACGTATACTCCGCGCCGGGCACGAAGTTGGTCGACCGCTGTCCGTATGCGAAGTGGAGGATCTGGTCGAACGAGATCACGTCGTCGTATCGCCATCCCGCCACCGACAGCGTGCCCGGCCAATCGCGAATTCCGCTGGTGTGATGCAGCAGGTTGTCGATCGTGACGGTGTGCCCAAGGTCGCCCAGCTCGGGGATGTACTTGTGGATGTCGTCGGTCAACTTGATGCGGCCGTCTTGAATCAGCATCGCCACCGCGAGTCCCGTGAACTGCTTCGAGACCGAGGCGACGTCGAACACCGTCGTCGGCGTGATCGGCACGCGGTTCTCGAGACTCGCGTAGCCGTACCCCTTGTGCAGCAGCACCTTCCCGTCGCGCACGACGACGACGGCGACGCCCGGATTGAGCCCCTGGGCTTGCGCGGCGAAAAGGGAGTCGACGCGGTGCTCGAGGCGCGCCTGGTCCTGGGCGCCGGCGATACCGGCAAGTGTGAGAAGCGCGGCGACACAGCGTCGCACGGTGGCGAGACGGTTCATGGCGGGAGCGGTGAAGGTGGTCGAGCCTACCCTGTGGACACTGGCGGCCGTTGCAAAGTTTGGCGCGGCGCGCGTTCATTCACCAGGCTCTGACCGAACTCTGACCGAATCGAGATGCGCATCCTGTATATCGGCGGCACGGGCGAAATCAGCTTCGAGTGCGTTCACGAATCGATACGCCTCGGGCACGATGTCACGGTGTTCAATCGCGGAAACCGCAACGTCGGTCTTCCCGAGCAGGTCCACGTCATCGTCGGCGACGTCGAGGACGCTGCCGCCTACGGTCGGTTGGCCACCGAGCGATTCGACGTCGTCTGCCAATTTCGCCTCTTCACGCCCGACGCGATGCGGCGCGACGTCGAGCTCTTCACCGGCCACTGCGGCCAGTACCTGTTCATCAGCTCCGCGTCGGCGTACGCCAAACCGGTGCGCAACCTCCCGATCACGGAGGCGACGCCGCTGCACAATCCGTACTGGGCATATTCGCGCGCGAAGGCGGCAATGGAGCAGATCCTCAAGGCGCAGTCGGCGCTGCAGTACACGATCGTGCGACCGAGCCACACCTATCGCGCCAAGATGCCGACGGCGTTGGGGGGCGAAGTCTCGCGATTGCTTCGCGACAAACCCGTCGTGGTCCACGGCGACGGCGAATCGCTCTGGACGGTAACCCACGCGCGCGATTTCGCGCGGCCCTTTGCGCGGCTGCTCGGTGCGCCGGCGGCGCTGGGCGAAGCGTTTCACATCACGAGCGACCGCCAGTGGTCATGGAACGAGATCTTTGAAGCGATCGCGGCGGCGCTGGGCGTGACGAGCCCGCGATTGGTCCACGTCGCATCCGACACCCTCATCCACTACAAGCCCGAATGGGAGGGACCGCTCCTCGGCGACAAGAGCCCGTCGGTTCGGTTCGACAACAACAAAGTGAAATCTGTCGTCGGCGCTTTCGAGTGCCCCATCGATCTGTGGCGCGGTATGCGGATGGTCGCCGAGGAGTTTCCGCCGCGAGCGGACGCCTTCGATCCCGCGGCGGACGCGCTGTACGATCGCATCATCGACGAGCAAACGGGCTTCGCTCCAACTCTCGCCTGAACACATCGTCGCGATGGCGGAGCGCATCGCGCGCAGTCATGACGAGCAGTGGAGCGTGACCTGACCGGCCGGGGGAACGTGTCGGGGAAACGGGAAGCCGCGCGTCTACGATGTCTGATGACGGCGCGCACCGGCCGGGGAGATCCTTCGTGGCGCATACCCGCCGGCCATCGCCGAAGTCGAGAACACGCTCACCGGTGATCCAGCGTCTACGTCGTGGTCTCAGGAGGACTACGCACATGGCCCAGCAACGGAGCGAAGAATTGCGATCGCAGTCGCAACAGGCGCAGCAGCCGCAACAGACACCGCAATCGCAACAACGCCAGTCGACGCAGTCCCAGCAACAGATGAGCAATACCGCCCGCGACCTCGAGCAGCGGATTCCACAGAGCAGCGAGACGATGCCGGCGCGCACCGGCGATCGCTCCGGCCTGCTGCGCAACGGCCGGCTCGCGTCCCCGCTGGATCTGATGCGCCGGATGAGCGCCGAGCTCGATCGCCTGGTCGGCGATCCGTCGGGCGGCGTGGACTGGGTCCCGCAGATCGAAGTGCTCCGCCGCAACAACGCGGTCGTCGTCCGCGCCGAGCTGGCGGGCATCAACCCGGACGAGATCGACGTCGTCGTGGACAACGGCATGCTCACGATCTCAGGCGTCCGCCAAGTCCAGCGGCGTGAAGAACACGATGGTGTTCTCCAGACGGAGCGCAGCTACGGGCGGTTCGCGCGCACCGTTACGCTTCCCGACGGCGTAGATGAAGACAACATCACGGCCGATTTTCGCGACGGGGTTCTCGAGCTGTCCATTCCGGTTTCCACTCGCGGTCGCGGGCGGCGGATCGCCGTGCAAGGGTCGTCCAACTCGCAGTCCAACTCGCAGGGAGGCTGAAGTGCTGCGCGCTCACTTGAAGCGAATCGGCGCGCGCCGCTCGTTGACGGCTGTGCTCCTCGCTGTCGCCGCGTGCTCCAGAAACAAATCGGCAACCGACACCGCCACTGCCACCGCCGCCGGGCAAGTCGCTCCCGACAGCGCCGCACCAGCCGTCGCCGTGACGACCGAGGTCGCCCCCGGTGTCGTAGTCACCACGGTCGCGAAGCCCGGCGAAGCGATCTATCTCGCCGACGGCAGCGGACGCGCGATGTACGTGCTCGACGCGGCGCCCACCGACACCAGCAGCTGGAAGCCGGTGCCCGGCACCTCGGCGCCGACGACGACCGACACCAGCGTGAAGAGCACGATGCTCGGCACGACGACCAACGCCAACGGCACCAAGCAGGCGACGTACAACGGCAAGCCGCTCTACTACTATCAGGGCGACGCAGGGCCAAACGATAAGAACGGCAACAACAAGCGCGCTGGCGGAACGACGGGCCATCTCGTCAACCCCGCCACCGGCTCCGCCGCGAAACGTTGATCGCGTACCGGTGATCGCGACGACGTCAGCCCTATTCATACACATATATGAATGGGCTGACGTCGTTTCCGGCCCGGATTAAGAATCGGTTACGTCCGGCCGACGTCTCTTGCCGGCGTCGGCCAGTCGGACCTACATATACGTCGTCACTACATATGTCGGTCCCATGCTCGGAAACGATCTCAAAAAAGGCAGCGCCGAGTTCCTCGTCCTCTCCTTGCTCGAGCACGAGCGACGCCACGGCTATGAGCTCAACAAGCTCATTGAATCGCGCTCCAACGGCGTGCTGACCTTCCACATCGCCTCGCTCTACCCCCTGCTCTACCGCATGGAGGATCGCGGCTGGATCGTGGGCCGCTGGGTGGAGAAAGCTGGCGAGCGACGCCGCCGCTTTTACTCGATCACCGCGGCCGGCCGGCGCGCGCTCGACGCGCTGCGAGAAGGGTGGCTGGAGTTCGCGGCCGCCGTTGCCCTCGTCACCGGAGTTCAACATGGATGAATGGCGCGAACGACTGCGGAGCGTCGTCGGCGGGTGGGGTCTGTCACCCGAAGAGCAAGCCGGCATCGTCGACGAGCTCGAGCAGCATCTCGAGCAAGAGCTCGCCGAGCTGCGGCCGCACGTCGGCGACGCGGTGGCGCGCGAACGGATCATGGCGCAAGTGAACGATCCGGCGCTCCGCGACGCGTCGGTTCGCTCGCGCCATCGCCCGGCGGTGAGTGTCGAGTCGTCGAGAGGAGCCGCGCGCGGCTGGGCGTCGCTCGCGCGCGACATTCGATTCGGCTGGCGGTCGCTCCGTACGAGCCCGGGCACGACGGCCATGGCGACGATCGCGCTCGCCCTCGGCATCGGGCTCACGACGGTGATGTTCACCATCATTTACGGCTTGCTGCTGCGCGGGCTGCCGTTCGAAAACGCGGATCGCATCGCGATGGTCATGGAGGCGAATCCATCGCAGAGAGAGGAGGAGCTCTCCCTGTCGATGCACGACTTCTTCGCCTTCCGCGACGCACAGAAATCGTTCGAGACCTTTGGCGCGTGGGGAGCGACAACCGTCAACATCGCGGGCGACGAGCGCCCGGAGCGCGTCAACGCTGCACGCGTGACCGCGGCAACGTTGAGCGCGGCGCGCGTACGCCCGTTGCTTGGCCGAGCGGTTCGCGCCGACGACGAGGTGCCCGGCGGTGAGCTGGTCGTGGTCCTCTCGTACTCGCTCTGGCGCGACCGCTACGCGAGCGACTCGAGCGTGGTCGGCCGCGCGGTGCGCATCAACGGACAGCCGGCCACGGTGGTCGGCGTGATGCCCAACGGATTCGAGTTCCCCCGCGACGCGAAGCTCTGGCTTCCACTTCGTCTCGATCCCGCGACTTCGCCATGGGGCTCGGGGACCCACGTCAACGGCGTTGCGCGATTGCGCGCCGGCGTGACGTTCGAGCAGGCCAACACCGAGTTGGCGAGCATCGCCAAACGCATTGCAGCCGAACATCCGGAGTCGAACAAGGGAGTGCGCACGATCGTGCAGCCGTTCATCCGCGCCGCCATCCCCGCGCGCGTGTACGCGCTGCTCTATGCGATGTTCGGCGCCGTCGGGCTGGTATTTCTCGTTGCATGCACGAATGTCGCCAATCTCCTGCTGGCGCGCGCCACACATCGCACGAAGGAGGTGGCAATTCGCGTTGCGCTGGGCGCATCGCGCACCGCGATCGCGCGACAGTTCCTCGTCGAAGCGCTGGTGTTGTCGATCGTGTCGGCCGCCCTCGGCGCATTGGTGGCGCAGGCCGGGCTTGCGGCCTTTCGTCGCGCGGTCGCCGGCCAGGCGCCGTTCTGGGCGGATTTCCGATTGCATCCGCAGGTGTTGCTGTTCATCGCACTCGCGGCGCTGTTGGCCAGCCTGGTCTCCGGACTGTTGCCGGCGCTCACCGCGGCGCGGAGCGACATCACCGACGTGTTGAAGGACCAGGCGCTCGGGTCGTCGTCGCTGCGAAGCGGAAAGCTCAGCCGCGGCCTCGTCGTGTTCGAACTCGCGCTGTCGTCGATGCTGCTCATCGTCGCCGCGCTGACGACGAAGAGCGTGTTGAACCTGCGATCCGTCGAGCCGGGCTTCCGGACGAGCGGCGTGATCACGGGGCGCGTCACGCTGTCGACGCGCGACACGGCGCGCCAGACCGCGTTCTTCGATCGCCTGGAGGAGGAGATCGCGCGCCTCCCGGGTGCGGCGGCTACGTCGCTCGGCAGCGATCTACCGGGCACGGGATGGAACGGGGGGCGCGTCGCCGTCGAGGGACGGACGTATGCGCGGAAGAGCGACCAGCCAGAGGTCCGCCGGCTCGCCGTCACGCCGGGATTCTTCAAGACGTTCGACGTCACCGTGTCGCGCGGCCGCGCCATCGGCACGGAGGATCGCACGGGCACGCTTCCGGTCGCGGTCGTGAACCAGCGGTTCGCTGACGAGAGCTTCCGCGGCGGCGATCCGATCGGGCATCGCATCGACCTCACGCCGCGCGACACGGTCGCGCACTGGGTGACCATCATCGGCGTCATGCCGAATCTCTACGCAACCGATCAAGGGTCGATCAACCGAGGCATCCCCTGGCCCGCCGAAGTGCTCACGGCGTTCCGGCAAGATTCGCGCAGCTCGGCGAGCATCGCGATTCGCACAACGGGCGATCCGGAATCTGTCGCGCAGCCGCTCCGTACGCTGGTCGCCTCGCTCGATCCCGACCTCCCGGTCTATTCGCTCACGTCGATGAGCGACGTGCTCGCGCAGTCACGGTGGGACGTACGCATTTTCGGCGGTCTGTTCGTGTTGTTCGGCATCGTTGCGCTCGCGCTCGCGTCGATCGGTCTCTACGCGGTGCTGGCGTTCTCCGTGAGCCGACGCGAGCGCGAGATGGGCATCCGCATGGCGCTGGGAGCCGCCGCCGCCGACGTCATGCGGCTGGTGCTGAGAGAAGCGACCGTTCAGGTGGCGATCGGCGTTCCGATCGGCATGCTGCTCGGCGTGGGGCTCGCACGGCTGGCGGGCGCGGTGCTCTTCCAGGTTCGGCCGAACGATCCGGCGATCATCGCGGTGGTGGTCGCGACGCTGGCCGCGACGGGGCTGGCGGCCTGTGTCGCGCCAGCGTTGCGGGCGACGAGGGCCGATCCCGTCCGAAGTTTGCGGTCCGAGTGAGGTGCGTCTCGAAACTGTTCGGCATTCCGACCCGGCCGTAGTTCCTCCTGCGCCCGCGCACGCTCAATAGCCGGGGTTTTGTTTCATTCCGGGGTTGATGTCGATCTCGTGCTGCGGAATCGCGGCCCAGATGTTCGTCGGCTTCCAGCCGATCTTGGACTCGGCGTCCGCGCCGATGACCGTCGCATAAAGCCCCCACCGTTTGAGATCGAACAAGCGCTTCGATTCGAACGCGAGCTCCCAGCTCCGCTCCTGGCGCACGGCGTCGCGGAACGTCGCCTGCGTCAGTCCCGCCAACGCAGGCAGACCGGCGCGCGCCCGCACCGCGTTGATGGCCGCGTACGCATTCGCGGGCCCGCGCGCCTCGTTCTCCGCCTCCGCTTGCAGCAGCAACGTCTCAGCGTAGCGGTAGACCGGCCAGTTGAGGTTCGATCGGCCGGCGTTGAGCGTGATCGACTGCCCGCCGTTGTCGTAGAACTTGCCGTAGTACGGCAGCGCTTTCGGGAAGCGCGGACTCTTGTCGCCGAAGCCTCGCACGGTGCCGACCGTCGCATAGTTGAAGGTCGTCGACCCGACGGTGACGGACGTGAGGAACGTGGGCTTTTTCCGAAGATCCGTGGCGACAAACGTGTCCATGAACTCCGGCGTCGAGCACCAGTAGTTCGATCCGCTCTCCGCGCCGATACCGCTCGGCCGCGATTGCGTGGTGAACAGGTTGCGGATGAGTCCCTCGAACTGGATCGAGTAGATGTGCTCCGGTCCGTTCTTGTTTTTCACGAGCCACAGCTGTGAGAAGTCGGGCACGAGGCTGTACGCCTTGCTGTCGATCACCGCCTGCGCCGCCGCCGCGGCGTCTGCCCAATGATTTTGCTTGAGCGGCTCACCCGACATGTTCGCGTACACGTCGGCCAGCATCGTGCCGGCGGCGCCGCGCGTTGGACGACCGTCGTCGGGCGTCGCGGAGTCCGGCCATTTGACGGGAAGCAGCTTCACCGCATCCACGAGGTCGGCAACGATCGCCGCGTAGACGTCGGCCATCGGCGCGCGTACGACGGTGTT
Organism: Gemmatimonadota bacterium; assembly: GCA_028287235.1. Taxonomy (GTDB): domain Bacteria; phylum Gemmatimonadota; class Gemmatimonadetes; order Gemmatimonadales; family Gemmatimonadaceae; genus JAQBQB01. The sequence goes on from JAQBQB010000002.1 coordinate 159,599, forward strand.
GACCGTCGCGAAGTCGGTGACGGGCGCCGTCATGAGCGGAACGTCGCCCCAGACGCGAACCGCGTTGAAGTGGTTCAGCGCACGGTGGAATTTGGCCGCGCCCAAGTAACGATCCTTCACGTCCTGCGGCACGCCGGTCATCCCGGGAATTCGGTCGATCAGCAGATTCGATTGACCGATGGCGCCGTAGATCTGCGCCCACACGCGAAAGAGCCACTCGTTGCCCGAGTTGTACGTGTAGGTGTCCTGCTCGTACTTCGAGTCGGTGGTGTTGTTGATGAGAATCGTCTGCTCCGACGGCACTTCCGTGAGCATGGGCCAGCCGCGGATGTAGTACGCCTGGTTCGCGCCGCCGGTGTACCAGTTGTCGATGCCTCCGAGCGCAATTCGCAGATCCGATTCCGTCGACGGGAAGGTTGCCGGCGTGAAGAAATCCGCCGGGGCTTCAGTCAGATAATCCTTGCACGACGCGAGCGGCAACGCGACGGCGACGAGCGCCACGCCGAGATGTCTCAGTCTCATGGTCATGTCTCCTAGAAGCCCACGTTCAGGCCGAGCGTGAACGTTCTCACCCCCGGATAGCTCGAGTCGTCCCAGCCGAGTTGGAGATCGCTCGTACCGCGCGAGCTGGCTTCGGGATCGAACCACGAATACTTGGTCCAGGTCTTCAGATTCTGTCCGCTCACGTAGACCCGAAGATTCGCCATGTTCACGCGCGCCGCGAACCGCTGCGGCACCTCCCAGCTGAACGTCGCGTTCTGGAGGCGCACGAACGATCCGTCTTCCACCCACCGCGAGGTCATCGCGTTGAACGGTGCGATGCCGATGCCGGTCATGTCGTTGATGCCGCTGCCGGGCGTCCAGTAGTTCAGCGTGTTGCGCAGCGAGTTCGTCGCGTCGCCCGGCGTCTCCATTCCCTGCCGGTTCAGGTTCGCGACCTTCTGCCCCTGCACGCCGCGCAACAGGTAAGTGAACGAGAATGCGCGGTAGCCCACGCTGCCGTTCTGTCCGAACGTGTACTTTGGTTGTGCGTTCCCGAGGATGACGCGGTCGTCGGTCGTGATCTTTCCGTCGCCGTTCACGTCGTGGAGCTTCATCCCCCCGGCGACGGCGCCGGACTGCCCACTCGCCGCGGCTTCGGCCGCCGTCTGGAAGATGCCGTCCCAGATGTAGCCGAAGAAGTTGCCGAGCGGCTCGCCCACGCGCACGATGCCGCCGGGAATGAACGTCGGCAACGACGTGTTGACGCCGTTCACGAAAAACTCCTTGTCGCCGCCGAGGTCGAGCACCTTGCTGCGGTTGAACGCGACGTTGCCGCCCAAGTGGATGTCGAACGCCTTGATGTTGTGCCGCGTGTCGAGGCCGAACTCCATGCCCTTGTTCTCGACCGAGCCCACGTTCGTGATGTAGCTGGAATAGCCGGTGTAGTACGGAACCAGCTTCGCGTAGAGCAGGTCGCGCGTCGTCTTCTTGTACGCGTCCGCCGTGATGCTCACCTGGTTGTTGAACAGGCCGAGGTCGAACCCGCCGTCGGACTGCGTCGTCGTTTCCCACTTCAGGTTGGGGTTCGCGTTCCGGCTGGGATTCGCGCCGTTGTTGAACGTCACCGTGCCGAGATCGTACGGCGAGCCGACACTCCATGCGCCCAGCGACTGATAGGGACTCACCGCGTCGCTGCCCGTGCGGCCCACGCTCGCGCGCAACTTCAACTCGCTGATCGCCGGCACCTTTCTGCGGAAGAACTCCTCGTCGCTCACGCGCCACGCCGCCGCGAACGACGGGAAGTAGGCCCACTTGTTGTTGACGGCGAACTTCGACGCGCCGTCCGCCCGGTAGGTCGCGGTGAGGAGATACTTCCCGGCGTATCCGTAATTCACGCGGGCGAGCCCCGACAGCAGCCGATCGCTAGCCGAGCTCGAGCCCGCGACGATCGTCTGCGCGAGGTTCAGGCGGTTGTACCCGAGGAGATCGCTCGTGAAGCCGACGCCCTGCGCGGTCGTGCTGTCTCGCTTGCTGCTCTGCGCCGTCACGCCGCCCAACAGCGTGAGCTCGTTTTGCCCCATGCTGTGGTGAAACGCGAGCGTGTTCTCCGTGAGGAATGTCGTAATGCCTGCGCTGTTGACGTTCGCCTGTCCGGAGCCCAGCGCGGCGCGGAGCAGCCGCGACGTGTAGATCTGCTGCTTGCCGTCGTTCGACGTATACGAGAGACTCGAGCGGAAGGTGAGCTGCGGCAGCAGCTCGACGTTCGCGTAGACGTTGCCCAACAGATAGTCGGTGGTCGTCTTGTTGTTGAGCAGGTTCACGATCGCCACCGGGTTGTCCATCGTTTGCGAGGACAACAACGGTGCGCTGTAGCTTCCGTCGGCCGCGCGAACCGGAATGGTCGGCGACCAGCGGAGCGCCTCCATCGTGACCGGGCCGCCCGCGGTGCCATAGCCGTCGTTGACGCGCACGGCGTTGCCCGTGGAACGACTGTACGTCACGCGCGTGCCTGCCGTGAGCCGGGTGCTGAGCTGCTGATCGAGGTTGAACCGCACGGCGCCGCGATTGAACGTCGAGTTCGTGACGATGCCGTCCTGCTGAAAGAGCGATGCGCCCGCCATGAGGCTGGTGCCGCCGTTCGACCCGGTCACGCGAATGTCGTGACTCTGGATCGGCGCCGATTGAAAGACGGTGTTCTGCCAATCCGTCGTCGCATGCGTGACGGTGGTATCGAGCGTGACCGTCTTGTCGTGATTCGGATTGCGCATGAACATCTTCGCGAACTCGTCGGCCGTGAGCAGGCCGATGTGCTTCGAGACGTTCTGCGAGCCGGTGTATCCGGAATACATGAAGCGCATCGATCCCGGCGTGCCCCGCTTGGTGGTCACGATGATCACGCCGTTGGCGCCGCGCGCGCCGTAGATCGCCGTGGCCGACGCATCCTTCAACACGTCCACCGTTTCTACGTCGTTTGGATTGATCTGATTCAGGTCGGCGCCGATGACGCCGTCGACCACGACGAGCGGCTCGTTGCTGCCGTTGAGCGAGTTGCCGCCGCGGATCCGGATGCGCATCTCCGATCCGGGCTGCGCGTTGGTGGTCTGCACCTGCACCCCGGCCACGAGGCCCGAGATTGCCTGGTCGACGCGCGGAACCGGCAGCGTCGAAATGTCGGCGCTCGAGACCGAGGCGATGGAGCCGGTGATGTCGCGTCGCGCCGACGAGCCGTAGCCGGTGACGACGACCTGCTCGAGCGAGACCGCCGCGGTCGGCAGGTCGAAGTTCAGCGCAACCACCTGGCCGGCCAGCACGTTCACCCGCTGCTCGCGCAGCGCAGACCCGATGCGGGTGGCGCGCACGGTTTCGGCACCGGCGGGCACGTTCGCAATGGAATACCGCCCGTCAGCGCGGCTGAGCGCGCCGAGGGTGGTGCCGATGACGGCGACGGTCACCCCCTCCAGCACGCCCGACTCCGAGCGAACCACCCCCTGAATGGTCCCGGTGCCTCCCTGCGCTCCCTGCGCTCCCGCGTCGCGAGCGCACGCGATGAGAACCGCTAGGGCAACGGCACATCGTCTCGACATTGTCATTCCTGGACACTCCGGAGAAGGTCAAGCAGGCTGAGGCTGACTGAGGCAGGTGAAATGCGGCGCGGGAGCGCGGAAAGAGGCGGTCAAGCGGTCGAAACTCATTGTTCGCTGCGGGGACAATAGGGGTGATGATATTGATATTGTCAATATCGGATGTTATCGTTCGGAACGAATTCAGCCATTTGATGGAGGCGCATGCACTATCTGCCGGACGCAGTGCGGACGCGGACCATGACCACCGACGAGCTCCGCGCCAGCTTCCTCGTCGAAGGGCTTTTTCAGCCCGGGGCGGTCACCCTGCGCGTCATCGATCTCGACCGTGTGGTGCTTGGCGGCGCGGTGCCGACCACGACGCCGCTCCGCCTCGAGGCGCCCCCGGAGTTGTTGACCGATACCTTCTGCGCGCGCCGCGAGCTCGGCGTGCTCAACATCGGAGGGCCGGGCGTCGTGACCGTCGATGGCGTTCCCTACCCTCTCGGCACCCGCGATCTCGTGTACGTGGGCCGCGGTAGTCGCGACGTGCTGTTCGCCAGCGACGACGCCGCGCAGCCGGCGCGCTTCTATTTGGTCAGCTATCCCGCACACGCCGACCACCCCACGGCGAGCGTATCCGCCGCGGCCGTGCAGTCGGGCGAGATCGGGACCGCGGCGAACGCGAACCGCCGCCGCATCGCGCGCTACGTGCACGCCGACGGCATCCGCAGCGCGCAGCTCGTCATGGGCATGACCGCGCTGGAGCCCGGCAGCGTGTGGAACACCATGCCGCCACACACGCACGCGCGGCGCACGGAAGTCTATCTGTACTTCGATCTGCCTTCCGATGCGGTCGTGTTCCATCAGCTCGGCGAGCCCACGGAGACGCGCCACCTGATCGTGCGCGACGGCGATGTCGCGCTCTCCCCCGGCTGGTCGATCCACGCCGGCTGCGGCACGACGAACTATGCGTTCTGCTGGGCCATGGGCGGCGAGAATCAGGATTACGCCGACATGCAGGCCGTGGTGCCCGCCACTCTTCGATGAGCCAATCCATGCTTCGTCTCCGAGCGCCCTCGCTCGTGCTGCTGGCCGGCCTCGGCGCGTCCGCACTCCGGGCGCAGAGTACTCCGCCTGCGCACGTGACCATTCGCGTCGACAACCCGCTCGCGCTCGCGCGGCACGACGAAACAGTTTCGTTGCCGTGGGCGGAGCTCCAGCGCCGGCTCGCGGGCGTTTCGGCGAACACCGTGCGCGTGCGCGACGCCGAGCATCGCGAGATTCCATCGCAGGTCGTCGACGACGATGGAGACGGCACGCTCGACGCGATCATTTTCCAGGGCGACTTCGGCGCGAAGGAGACGCGACACTTCACGATCGAAGCCGCGCCGCCGACGCAGAAGTACGAGCCAAAGGTCGCGGTACGTCATGACGACCCGCGCGACGACATGGCGTGGGAGAGCGACCGCGCGGCCTTCCGCATCTACGGCGAAGGCTTGAAGAAAACGCCGCAGGCGATGTCGAGCAGCGGCATCGACGTCTGGAACAAGAAGACGCGCGCGCTGATCGTGGAGAAGTGGTACACGAAGAAGGAGTCCTACCACGTCGACACGGGCGAAGGGGCCGACTTCTATGAAGTCGGCGAGACGCTCGGCAACGGCGGCACGGCGGGCTGGGCGAAGGACACCATCTGGCGCGCTGACAACTTCAAAGCGTGGCGCGTCATCGCCACCGGTCCAATTCGCGCGATCTTCGAGTTGAAGTATGATCCGTGGAACGTTGCCGGTACGCCCGTTTCCGAGATCAAGCGGATCTCCATCGATGCCGGCTCCAACCTCTACAAGGCCACGAGCATTTTCACGACGCCAAAGGGCGGGGAAATTCCGTACGTCATCGGCACCCTCGAGCGCGCCGGCATGGTCGGCACCATGAGCAGAAACAATGCGTGGGCCTGGCTCACGGGTTGGGGACCGGTCGCGCCACAGAATGGCGGCCACGGCGAGATGGGCACGGCCGTGCTCCTCAAGGCGAGCACGGTAGCAAATTGGAAAGAGGGGTTCGGCCACTACATGGCCGTGAGCAGCGCAACGTCCGGCAAGCCGGTGGTGCACTACGTCGGCTCGGGCTGGACCGACAGCGGCGACTTTCCGACACCGCAGTCGTGGTGGCGCTATCTCGACGAGATGGCCCAACGGATCGATGCGCCCGTTCGCGTGACCATCGAAGACGCGCGGCCGTGATGCGACTCGACGCTAGCGCGCCGGTACCTCTCTATCAGCAAGTTGCCGCGGACATTCGACGCCGAATCGTGTCCGGCAACATGCCCGTGGGCGTGCAGATCCCGCCGCACAAAGATCTCGCAATCGAGTACGGCGTCTCCGTCATCACGATCAACAAGGCCCTGTCGGGCCTCGTGAGTGAGGGCCTGCTCTATAGCCACGTGGGACGCGGCACGTTCGTGATGGTCCGCCCGGCATCGACCTCGGGCATCGCCGCGCCGACCACGATCGGCTTCGTGCTGCGGGATCTGAGCAGCCCGTTCTTCTCCCTCGTCGCGCACGGCGCGCAGCAGCGTGCCGACGCACTCGGCGTGGGGCTCCTGTTCGCGTCGAGCTCGAACCGCCTCGACCGGGAGGAGGAGCAGATCCGCCGGCTGCGCTTGCTCGGCGTGCACGGGTTCATCATCGTCTCGATGAGCCGTACGTTCCGGTTGAACGAAGCGATCCAGGCGCTGCACGACGCAGACTTCCCGTACACGATGGTCTCATGGACCGCGGGCGACGACGTGCCGTTCGTCGGGCTCGACCTCGCGGACGCCGGCCGGCTGGCCGCCGAGCATCTGCTGTCGCTTGGCTACCGGAAGTTCGGCTATCTCATCGACAGCATCGGAAGCCTCAACGGCGAGCTTCGCATGAGCCGGTATCGGAGCACCATCGAGGAAGCCGGCTTCGAGATCGATCCGGAGTTCATCTTCGAGCATTCGTTCGCCGGCGAGTGGAACGACTACAAATCCGGTTACGCCGCGGGTGAAGCGATCGCCCAGCTCAGCTCGCGGCCGGAAGCCATGTACTGCTTCAATGATCTCGGTGCTCTCGGGCTCGAGGATGCATTGCTCGACGCCGGACTTCGCGTTCCGGGCGACGTCGCCATCGTGGGACTCGACGACATCGAGCTCGCCGCCCGCGCGCGCGTGCCGCTCACGACGATACGCCAGCCCGTCGACGTCATTGGCGCACGGTCGGTAGACAACATCCTCGCGCGCCTGCGTGGTGAACGGCCCCAGGTGCGCCAACTACTCGAGCCGGAGCTCATCATTCGCTCCTCGACCGGTTCACCTGTCGCCGTGGGGGCGGAAATTGATGAGTGAGAGCCGATCGTTTGTGTCCGGCACCGACGTCGCCTGGGACGAAACCGGCGACGGCGTGCGCCGACAGGTCCTGGGACATGGCACGGAGCTCATGGTGGTCCGCGTGGAGTTCAAAGCGGGGGCGGTCGGTGCGCTGCATCAGCATCCACACCGGCAGGCGACGTACGTGATGGCGGGACGATTCGAGGTGACGGTGGGAGCAGAGACGTCCGAGCTCGTGGCCGGCGACTGCTTCTATGCGGCCGCGGACGTCGTGCACGGAGTTCGGGCGTTGGAAGACGGCGCGTTGATCGACGTGTTCACTCCGGTTCGTGAGGATTTTCTCATGCCAGGCTTGTGGTGACCGCTCTCCGGCCGGGCGTCGCGTGAAGATGACGTTCCGGTGGTACGGGCCGCAGGATGAGATCCCGCTGCGCTACATCCGCCAGATTCCCGGCGTGCGCGGCGTCGTGAGCGCGCTCTACGACGTTGCCGTCGGCGACGTGTGGCCCAAGCCACGGCTTGCCGCGCTGGCCGACACGATCGACGCCGCGGGTCTCGTGCTGTCCGTCGTCGAAAGCATCCCGGTGCACGAAGACATCAAGCTGGGCCGTCCCACTCGCGACCGGCTGATCGACCGGTACGCCGAAAGCGTGCGGCACATGGGGGAGCTCGGGATTCCCGTGCTCTGCTACAACTTCATGCCGATCTTCGACTGGACGCGCACCGACCTGGCAATGCCGCAGCCCGACGGGTCGACGGCGCTCTCGTACGACGACGCGGCGCTGTCGCGCATCGATCTCTCGCATGGCACGGGCAATCTGCCCGGCTGGGCCACGGCCTACGACGCCGCGTCGCTGCAAGCGCTTCGCGCGGCATATCAGGACGTCACTGAAGAACGGCTTTGGGAACATCTCGCCTACTTCCTGGAACGCGTTGTTCCCGTGGCCGAGAGCGCGGGCGTGAAGATGGCCATTCATCCCGACGATCCGCCGTGGCCGATCTTTGGATTGCCGAGAATCATCACGAACGGCGCGGCATTCGATCGGCTCACGCGCTTCGTGGATTCGCCGGCCAACGGCGTCACCTTCTGTTCCGGATCCCTCGGCGCGAATCCGTCGAACGACCTTCCGGCAATCGTGCGCCAGCTCGGAGGCCGTGGCCGCATTCACTTCGCGCACTGCCGCAACGTGAAGGTCACCGGACCGCGGAGCTTCACCGAGGCCCCGCATCCGTCGGCGCTCGGCGACGTGGACATGCACGCTGTATTGTCGGCGCTGCACGAGACCGGATTTCGCGGACCGATGCGTCCCGATCACGGACGCATGATCTGGGGCGAGACAGGCAGGCCTGGTTACGGGCTCTACGATCGTGCGCTCGGCGCGACCTATCTCCAGGGCCTGTGGGAAGGAATTTCGCGGGAGAGAGGATCATGATGCTTACAGGCAATTGGCGTGGCTTTCGCCGCGCGCTTGGTGTGTCTTGGCTGGTTGGCCTCGGCATGCTCGCCGGCACTGACCGAGCCAACGCGCAGACGACGAGAGCGGACGTACCGCGCACGATTCTCCTGCGCGGCGACCGTCTCGCTGAATCGAAGCGCCTCTTCGCGAGCGGCGAACCGTCGCTCGCGCCGACGTTCGACGCGTTGCTCGCGACCGCGCGTGCCGCACTCTCGGCGCCTCCGCTGTCGGTGATGCAGAAGGGCCGCGTGCCGTCGAGCGGCGACAAGCACGACTACATGAGCATGGCTCCGTACTTCTGGCCCAATCCCGCCACGCCGAACGGGCTGCCGTTCGTGAATCGCGACGGCGAGATGAACCCTGAGAGCCGCAAGGACCATGACGGGCTGCGGCTGCAGCAGACGGTCAGTCGTGTACATGCGCTCGCGGTGGCCTGGTATCTCACCGGCGACGCGAAGTATGCCGACGTCGCCGCAAAGGACCTGCGCATCTTCTTTCTCGATACCGCCACGCGGATGAATCCCAACCTGCGCTTTGCGCAGGCGGTGCTCGGTGTGACCGACGGCCGCAGCTACGGCATCATCGATACGCGCGACATGCCGGAGCTCGTCGACGCCGTGCGGTTGCTCGAGGGTGCGCCGGGTTGGACGCGGCGCGACGCCGACGGCATGACCGCATGGTGCCGCGGGTATCTCACCTGGCTGCTCGAGAGCAAGAATGGAATCGCCGAACGAGATGCCACGAACAACCACGGCACGTTCTACGACGAGCAGGTGGCCGCCCTCGCGCTGTTCGTCGGCGACTCCGCGCTCGCCAAGAAGACGATCGGCGAGAGTGGCGCGAATCGCATCGCGAGCCAGATCGACGCCGACGGAAAGCAGAAGCGCGAGCTCGAGCGCACGCGTCCCCTGCACTACACTCTCTTCAATCTCGACGCGTTCACCATGCTCGCCGAGATGGGGCGCCACGTGGGCGTGGATCTGTGGCACTACACGTCACCGGGCGGCGGCAGCATCGAGAAAGCAATTCTGTTCGTCGCGCCGTACGCGGATTCCACGGTCAAATTCCCGACTCCAGACATCGCCGAGCAGGGTCAGGGCGAGTTTCTGCCGCCGCTGCGAAGAGCGGCGTCGCAACTCGCCAATCCCGTGTTCGCCCGCGCGCTCGAGCACGTGCCCGCGCAGCTGCGGGCCAAGGATCCGGACGCGGTCAACTTTCCTCTCGAAGCCGTTTCCAAACGGGCCCTCGGCAGAGCGGCGGAACAGCTCCGCCGAACGGCGACGGCGCTCGACCCGGCCAACGGGTATCCGCGCTCCACGAACGCGAGCGGAGAGATGGAGCAACGGACGCAGACGGAATGGACGAGTGGATTCTTCGCCGGCATGCTGTGGTCCATGTACCAGAACACCGGCGCGCCCGAGTGGCGCACGCTCGCGGAGCGGTGGACCGTGGGCCTCGAGTCCAACAAGACCTTGACCACGTCGCACGACTTGGGATTCATGATCTTCGACAGCTTCGGCCGCGGCTTTCTGCTCACGGGCGATCCGCACTATCGCGACGTCGTGATGCAGGCGAGCCGCTCGCTGGCCACGCGCTTCAACCCGCGTGTGGGCGCGATCAAGTCGTGGGATACGCAGGGTGCCACGGACGCGCGCAGGGAGTGGAAGTACCCCGTGATCGTCGACAACCTGATGAATCTCGAGATGTTGTTCTGGGCGGGATCGCACGGCGGCGACAGCGCGTGGATTCGGCTGGCCGAGCGGCATGCGCTCACGTCGGCGCGCGCGCACGTGCGGAGCGATGGAAGCACGGCGCACGTCGCGCTGTTCGATCCGGCCACGGGCGCGCTCGAACGCACGGTGACATGGCAGGGCTACGGCGACAGCTCGGCGTGGTCGCGCGGACAGGCGTGGGCGATTCACGGATTCTCCGCGTCGTACGGTCAGACGCGCCGGCCGGAGCTGCTCGCCGCCGCGCAGCGTACGGCGGACTGGTTCATCGCGCATCTGCCGCCAGACGGCGTACCGTACTGGGACTTTCGCGATCCGGCCATTCCTCACACCGAGCGCGACGCATCGGCGGCAGCGATTGCTGCGTCGGGACTGTACGACCTCGCGCGCTACGTAGACCCTGCCACGAGCGACCGCTATCGCGCGGCGGCCGATGACATACTCCTGTCGCTCGCGTCCAACTACATGGCGCCGCTTTCGGCACGCGGCGCGATCCTCGCGCATTCCACGGGAGCCCGCCCGGCGCACTCGGAGGTCGACGTCGGCATGGTCTACGCCGACTACTTCTTCATAGAAGCGCTTCTCCGGCAGAAGGGCCTGTTCCTCGGCTGACGGCCGCCCCAAAAATCGTCTGAAACCCTGAGCGTCCTCCCTTCGTATGGGGATCACATAGGACGCCAAGGGCGGGCGCTGCACGATCCGACTCCGCTATTGCGCGTCTCCGCTCCGAACGGTAGCATCGTATGGGTTTCCCATAGGACGGACCATGGCGGACAAGATGGACGTCAAGCAGGGTACGCTCGCCCTGATGATTCTCAAGACCCTCGACGTGCTCGGGCCGCTGCACGGCTACGGCATCGCGCGCCGCATCGAGGAGACGAGCAAGAACCGGATCACGCTCAATTACGGCACCCTCTACCCTGCCCTGCTCAAGCTCGAGCAGGAAGGGTTCATCAAAGCCGAGTGGGGCCAGTCCGAGAACAATCGCCGCGCGAAATTCTACGCCCTCAGCGCCGCGGGTCGAAAACAGTTGGCACGCGAGGCGCGCGAATGGCATCAGACTGCTGATCTGATCGCCGCCTTTCTCGCGCCGCAAAAGGAGGCACTATGAGATACTTTCGTGCCGTGCTCGCGCGCATCGCGGGCGTGTTCGACGGCCACCGCGCCGACGACGATCTCCGCGACGAGCTGCGAGCGCACCTCGACATGGCCACCGCCGAGAACGTTCGGCGCGGAATGCGGCCCGACGAGGCGCGCCGGCAGGCCGTGCTGGCGTCCGGCGGTATCACCCAGGCCGTCGAGGCCGTCCACGATCGGCGCGGACTGCCCTGGGTCGAGGGCGTGATCGCCGACGTCAGCTACGCGTTGCGCACGCTGCGACGCGCGCCCGCGTTCACCGCCGTGGTCGTGATCACGCTGGCCCTCGGCATCGGCGCCAACACGGCCATGTTCACGCTCTTGCGCGGCACGCTCCTTCGTCCGCTGCCCAATCGCGACGGCGAGCGGCTCGTGTACCTGCGCCAGTCCGCGCCGGGCGCTCAAGAGCGCAACGTGCTGTTCTCGGTTCCGGAGATCGCCGACTACCGCGGAGCGTCGAAGACGCTCGCCGCCATCGCCGAGTATTCGTCCGCCGTTCCGTTCACGATAGTCGACAGCGACGGGCGGTCCGCGCGACTCCGGGTGGGAGTCGTGAGCGGCAACTACTTCGACGTCATGGGCCTGGAGCCGGTGCTCGGGCGGCTCATCACCCGGGGTGACGACGGTCCCTCCGCCGCGCCGCAGGCTGTACTCGCATACCAGTTCTGGAATGAGCACTTCGGTGGGGATCCCAACATCGTTGGGCGCACGGTCCGCCTGAACGACAAGGTCGCGACGGTCGTCGGCGTCGTGCAGCCGGCTCCGCACTACCCCAGCCGCACCGATGTGTTCGTGAACATCGTGACGAGCCCGCACCACCTCAGCGCAACCATGGTCACGGGGCGCGCGCATCGCATGTCGGAGCTCTTCGCCCGTCTCGCGCCGAATAGCACAGTCGAGCAGGCCCGCGTCGAACTAGGCGGCATTGCGTCGGCCATGTTCCAGGATCACCCGGAGTCGTACGAAAAGGCGGCGCACTACGCTCTCACGATCGCGCCGCTGCGGCAAGCGCTGAACGAGCGTGCGGCGCTCATGTTCTGGCTGTTGATGGGCGCCGCGGCGTTCGTGCTGCTGATCGCGTGCGCCAACGTCTCCAACCTCACGTTGATGCGCGGGGTCGGGCGCGAGCGTGAGATGCTCGTGCGTGCCGCGCTCGGCGCCGGAACCGCACGCCTGCGCCGCCTGCTGCTCGTCGAGAACCTCGCCCTCGCCCTGATCGGCGGCGCGATCGGCGTGCTGGTCGCCTTCGCGGGTCTCAAGCTGATGGCCGCATTCGCCGCGCAGCTCTCGCCGCGGGCTTCGGAGATTCGCGTCGACGGTGTCGTGCTCGCCGTCGGACTGGCCACGAGCGTCGCCGTGGCGGTCGCGCTCTCGTTCATTCCGCGCATCGGCGGCCAGCGCGGGCTCGCGCTGCCGCTCGCTCCCACCGGAGGCGGCCGCCGCACGACGCTCGGCCGCGGACGGCAGCGGTTCCAGCAGTCGCTCGTCATCGCGCAGGTCGCCGCGTGCGCCGTGCTGCTCACTGGCGCGGGACTGCTCGTGCGCACGCTCGGCAAGCTGCAATCGGTGGAGACCGGCGTGCGCGCCGATCACGTGCTCACGGTCGACCTGCCGCTGCAAGGCGATCTGATGCGCGAGGTGATGAAGCAGCCCGAGAACCTCGCGAAGTACGAGCTCATTCGAGACCGCGTTGCCGCGCTTCCGGGTGTGGACATCGCCGCTCTCGGCGTGGCGGCGCCACTTCGCAGCTCGATGTTCGAAGCGGACATCAAGGCCGAGGGAAGAGCCGTTCCTCCCAACCGGGCGACGCCGCACGCCGCCGTGAGAATGGTCGATCCCAAGTACTTCGCGGCGGCGGGCATTCCGGTGCTCGGTGGCCGCGGCTTCGAGACGACCGATCGCCGCGGCACTGCGCTGGTCGTCGTGCTGAGCCAGGCGTTCGCGAAACAGCTCTTCGGCGACGCGGATCCGATCGGCCGGCGCGTCGCGATGACCGGAGACGTGCTGCGGTTCAGTCCCTTCTCGGGCGATTGGCGCACCGTGGTCGGCGTCGCCGGCGACACGCGCGACCACGGCCTCGACAACGATGCCACGCTCACGATGTACGAGCCGTTCGCGCAGGACCTGATCGTCAATGGCGCACTGGTCGTGCGGACGTCGTCGGATCCCACGGTGCTTCAGCCGGCGATTCTTCGGGCGATCGCTGATGCGTTCCCGCGGCAACTGATCGAGCACGTCGCGACGGTCGAGCAGATCCGCGACGAAACCGTTGCGCCGCGGCGTCTGAACGCGCTGTTCATTGCCCTCTTCGGCACGCTGGCCTTCCTGATCGCGATGGTCGGCATTGCCGGCGTGCTCGCCTTCTCCGTCAGCTCGCGCCGCGCGGAGATCGGTATCCGCATGAGCCTCGGCGCGGACGCAGCGCGAGTCCGTCGCATGGTGCTCGGCGAAGGTGGCGTGCTGCTCGCCGCGGGGCTGGTGGTGGGGCTCACCGGCGCGCTGTTCGCAACGCGCTTGCTGCGCGGAATGCTGTTCGGTATCACGCCGCACGATCCGGCCACGCTCGGCGCCGTGGCCCTCGTCCTCGCGGCGGTGGGCGTGGCAGCGTGCTGGCTGCCGGCCGCGCGAGCGGCGCGCGTGGATCCCGCCGTCGCACTTCGGGCCGACTGAGATCTGACCATGACACATCTGCCCGCAACTGCGGCGCTGGTGGTCCACATTGTCGCGGGAAGCTTGGGCATCATCTTCGGCTTCGTCGCGCTGTCCGTGGCGAAGGGCGCCGCGCTGCATCGCAAGAGCGGCATGGTATTCGTCTACGCAATGCTGACGATGGCGCTCTTGGGGTCGACGATGGCGGGCCTGCGCGGCGTCGCGCCGGCGGCGAATGTGCCGATTGGATTCTTGACGGCCTACCTGGTGATCACAGGACTACTCACGGTGCGCCCACCGTTCGCCGGATCGCACCGGCTGGATTCCGGTTTGATGCTGGTCGCGCTTGGCCTCGCGCTGACCATGTTCACTGTCGGGTTCGAGGTGCTCACGAGCCCCACGGGCAAGTACTTCGGAATGCCCGCGTTTCCCTTTCTCATCTTCGGGGCAATCGCGCTCATGGCGACCATCGGCGATCTGCGCCTGATCCGGTCGGGTGGCGTGCAGGTCATTCGCGGCGCACCGCGGCTGGGCCGGCACCTGTGGCGCATGAGCACCGCGCTCCTCATCGCGGCGTTCTCATTCTTCCTCGGCCAGGCCAAGGTCATCCCGAAGCCCTACCGCATCTTTCCGCTCCTCGTCATTCCGCCGTTGGTCGTGCTCACACTCCTGTTGTATTGGATGTGGCGCGTGCGCTGGAGAGGAAGTGTTCGCGGCGTGGTGATCGTGCCCGTGAAGACAGTCGGCCCCGGCCTGGAGGCGCTGAAAACATGAGCTCCATCAACGCGAAGACCCGGCAAGCAGGAGTGCTGTATCTGGTGATGGGACTCCTGGGATGGTTCAGCATCATCTACATCCCGTCCGCTTTCGTCGTGCGCGGAGATCCCGCGGCGACGGCCCGCAACATCACGAACGCCGAATTCATCTTCCGCCTCGGCATTCTGAGTCAGCTCGTCTCCCAGATCATCTTCATCGTCCTCGTCTTGCTGCTCTACGATCTGTTCGAGGACGTCGACCGATATTACGCCAGAATCATGGTGGCGTTGGTTGCGGTCTCCGTCGCCGTGGAGATCGCCAACTGCCTCAACCTGATCGCGCCGCTCAACCTGTTGAATGGCGCCGACGCGCTATCGGCTTTCTCCAAAGCTCAACTCGACGCGCTTGCCTCGAGCTTTCTCAGGTTGCGGACCAGCGGGCTCAATGTCGTCTCGATCTTCTGGGGACTCTGGCTGTTCCCTCTGGGGATGCTCGTCATCAAGTCCGGCTACTTTCCCAAAGTGTTGGGCGTCGTGCTGATCGCGGCGTGCGCCGGGTATGTCGCCGGCAGCGTCACCTACATTCTCTTTCCCGCTCAGGTGCACGCGGTGTCCGCGGTCACCCTGTTCCTTGCTGGAATCGGCGAGCTGTCGACGGTCGGCTGGTGCATCATCAAGGGTGCGAACGCGCCGCCGCTCGCGGCGCAGCCCGCGTGATCGCACGACGAACGACTAGGGTTTCTTGCCGCCGTCGGTATCGCCCGACAGATTCGACAATTTGTCGAATACGCTCGGCGAGATCTGGCTGACCACCGCGTAGCTGACCAAGTGCCCGAGGGACGCAGCGCTGAGCACCGGAATGGCGGCGATGCTCGCGAGGCTGTAGCCCCAGCCGTACTGCGTTGGATGGAGCGCGGTATCCCACACCCGGGCGTTGACGTCGTTGATCGTCTGGCCGGCCCGCTCGAGCCCTTCCACGGCATCTTCTTTTTTCACGTGGTCTCTCCGTCGGTATACCTAATAATACGACGTGGGCATGACCCGGTAATGGCGGACACCGCCCGGGAATCCACGGAAGACCCTGCCAACGGAGTGTAAATAGTCGTCGTCACGGCACGACGTCTAGTGCGCGAAGCCGACACGGCGTATCGTATCTCCAGCTCATTGGAGCCGATCCGCGCGCTCTCGCCGAGCAGACTGACTGAAGGAGTCATCGTGACGACCAAACGCGTTGCCAGTACGCTCGTGCTCTCCATCGTGCTGATCGGTGCCCCTTCGCTTGCGCGCTCCCAGGGCGGCGGCATGAAGGGAATGCCCGGCATGGACATGGGCCACGAGATCGTGATCCCGAAAGGCGCCCTGTACACCAAGGCCGACGTCGAGTTCATGCAGGGAATGATCGCGCACCACTCGCAGGCGATCGTCATGTCCCGGATGGCCGAGTCTCACGGCGCCAATCCGCAAGTGCTGAAGCTCTCGAACAAGATCGATCAGTCGCAGGTGCCGGAGATTCGCATCATGCAGGGCTGGCTCGAGCGCAACAATCAGTTCGCGCCCGATACGTCGTCGTGGCACCACACGACGATGTCCGGCATGTTGACGACCGCACAACTGGAGGAGCTCGACGCGGCCAAGGGGGTCGACTTCGACCGCGCGTTCCTCCGCCTGATGATCCAGCACCACGCCGGCGCGCTGAAGATGGTGGACGACCTCTTCAACGCGCCGCTCGCCGGACAGGAAGTGGACGTGAACGTGTTCGCGAACGATGTCGTCACGGCGCAAACTACCGAGATCGGCATCATGCAGCGGTTGCTCAAACAGCTGCCTCCCAAGTAACCCAATCAGTCAACCGCCACCGAAGTCGCCCGTCCCTCACGCCAGACACCGGAGTCCGTCCCGATGCACCGTTCATGTAAGCTGATAGGCCTGATCGCCACCGTCGTCGTGCCGGCGCTCTTGTCGGCGCAGAGTTATCCGAGCGCCGCCGATCCGCGGAGCAACCTCAAGCCGGGCCGGCTCGACGCCGGAATCGCGGCGAGCAACATGCGCCTCGTGTCGTTCTCGCCCAAGCCGGCCGTGTTCGACACCGTGCGCGGCCTGACGTTCATCAATTCCGACGTGGCGTTCGGCAACGGCCACTATGCGTACCAAGGCAACTTCGCCGGTTTCACGATATGGGACGTGAGCAACCCGGCAAAACCGGTGATGGCGTCCGTCGTGCAATGCATCACATCGCAGGGCGACCCGACGATCATCGGCAACCTGCTGTTCGTCTCCGCCGAGGGCGCGGGCAACCGCAACGACTGCGGCAAGGGCGGCGTGCAGGATCCAAAGGACCACATGGCGGGCATCCGCATTTTCGACGTCTCCAACCCGCGCGCGCCCAAGCTGATCAAGAACGTGCAGACCTGCAAAGGCTCACACACCCACACCGTCATCCCGAGCCCGACGAATCCCAAGATCGTCTACCTCTACGTGTCGGGGCAGCAGGCGGCTCGACCCGAAACGGAGCTCGCCGGGTGCAAGAACGGCGATGACCCGGCGGACTCGACCAACTCGCTCTATCAGCTCGACATCGTCAAGGTGCCGCTCGATCACCCCGAGCAGGCGGCGGTGATGCCGGGCGCGCGAATCTTCACCGGGCTCGATGGATCGCCGGAGTGCAAAACGTTCTGCGCGCCGGTGGACACCCGCCGTCCGCCACGCGGTGGACGTGGCGGCGCCCCGGGCGACTCGGCGAACCCCGCCGCCGTCAGGTTGAACACGGGCCCGCGCAACTGTCACGACGTGACGGCGTACCCGGCGATGCACCTGCTCGCCGCCGCGTGCTCGAGCCATTCCATCATGGTCGATATCTCGAACCCCGAGAAACCGGTGCGGCTGTCCGCCCTCACCGACACCAACAATTTCCAGGGCCGCCACACCGCCGGGTTCAGCAACGACGGCAAAAAGATCATCATGACCGATGAGTGGGGCGGCGGCACGGGCCCGATGTGCCAGGCCAACAGCATCATGGAGCTCGGCGGCAACACGATCATTTCGCTGAGCCAGAACGGCAAGAAGCAAACGCAGCGCTCGTACTTCAAGCTCCCCGCGGCGCAATCCGCGGAAGAGAACTGCGTCTCGCACAACGGGGGCCTGATCCCCGTGCCGGGGCGCGACCTCTACGTGCAGGGCTGGTACCAGGGTGGCGTGGACATCATGGACTTCACGGACGCGAACCATCCATCCGAGATCGGATACTTCGACCGCGGTTCGATCGATCCCCCGCCCCCGGCCGATACGGCTCGAGGCGTCGAGCTTCCCGGCGCGGTCGCGCCCGGACGTGGTGCGGCGGCGGCGAGAAGCCGCGGAACGATCGGCGGTTCGTGGGGCGCGTATTACTGGAACGGCATGATCTACTCGTCGGAGCTCGACCGCGGGTTCGACATCTACGAGTTGACGCCGAGCACGCGCCTCTCGGCGAACGAGATCGCCGCGGCAAAGCTGGTGAGAATGAAGGAGTACAACCCGCAGAGCCAGCCGAAGCTCGTGTGGCCGGCCGCGTTCCCCGTGGTGCGCTCGTATCTCGATCAGCTCGTGCGCAACGACGGCCTTTCGAGCGACAAGACCTCGGCGATCGCCAAATCGCTCGATGCGGCGGAGAAGCAGAGCGGCGCGGCGCGTGCCGCCTCGCTGACCAAGCTCGCGGGCGAAGTGGACGCCGATGCGAAGGGCGCGAAGGATTCGGCGCGCGTGAAGACGATGGCGTCGGAAATCCGTCGTCTTGCGGCGGCGTCGAAGTAAGTACGCGCCGCAGGTAGCTGGAAGACGAAAGGCGCCCGGAATCGGGCGCCTTTCGTTCGTTTACCCCTCGGGCTGTTCGGCTAGCGCGTCCAGAGCACCAGCGCCCCGCAGGTTGCGGCGTCGCGAAGCTCGGTGGGCACCGTTGCAGGCCGCGCATAGAGCTCGATCCCTGCGAGCTGTTCCGCGAAGATCTTGTCGAGGTCGGGCGGGTTGGCGCCTGCGAACGGGTAGATCCGAACTCCGTCGCGGACCACCGCGGCGTAGCAGGGCGACGACGCCCTCGCCGGTGACCGCATGGCGAGTTGGGACTCTCCGTGCGATCCCGACGCGAAGAACGCGCCCGCATCCGTTTCGAGGAGATTGGCAAGCGGACGTCCGGAGGCAGCGTCGAGCTGCGCGCGGGTGAAGAACCTGCCCTGCCCCTTGGTTCGCCGAGCATCGAACCCGGCGAACGTCAGATCTGTCCGTTGTCCCTTCGCCTTCGCCGTGTCCGCGGCCACGACGGGGAGGAGCTCGAGCTGGATCGGCTGCGGGATGTTCGGCCCGCTCTTGAAGTTGTCGAAATACGCCTGGTAGCCTCGCGCGACCACCTCGATGATGTGCCCACCATCCTCGAGGTCGGGGATCCGCACGATGCCGGCGGCATCGGTGTTCCCGGCCTCGATGGTGTGATCGATCGTGACGGCCGCGCCGCGGATGGACGCGGTGTCACCCGCCCGGTGCAGGCGGAGCACCACGTCACGGGTGTCCTGTGCTCCGGCCACACGGGCGGACAGGGCCGACAGCGCCAGGGCGCCGACAGCCGCCAGGCAACGAGCTCGCACGATTCGCATGAAGATCAGGTTCCAGTTGCGTGTCGGGATTGGAGCCCCAACGGTAACGCGGGGCACGGGTCTTGGCGGGAATCAAATATGATCGCCTTTGGCCTCTCGTGTCGGTAGAGGCCTGCCGGTTCTCGCCGGAAGGAAATCAGCAGAACCGAGGTCTCTCGAAGCACAACAGACCGAGTCGCGTGCGGGCGGCGTATGCATCGCCCGCTGGACTGATTCGCTCGAACCGGCGCCAAGACGGCAAGAGCGAAGCAAATCGTCCGCAACGGCAGGACTATCTAACCGCGATGAACTGCGCGGGAAGGTTGGGCATGTGGTCGCTCGTCGCCGTTCCACGACCATCGTTGAGGCTCGCGTAGGCGATCACCAGAAAATTGAGTCGACCGTCGAACCGGGCGAGCGCCGATCGCGGGAACACGGCCGTCATCTCGTCATTCGACAGCACGACCTCGGTATGCTCGAACGGCTCGTAGCGACACGGAATTCCCGGTGGTGTGCACTCTGCATCCGTCATCGCGCGGGCGATCGTCGCTTCGCGACGCGCCCCGGCGTGGAAGCTCACGAGATAGTCAGCGCCGAGGCCGGGATTTCGCCCGCCGGTTTCCGGATCGAGATCGGTGTCGAGGAGGATCGCAGCGCCGGTCGTTGCCGGGTCGAGCGAATGCGGTGCAAATCGGACGGTCAGACGAAGTGCGTCGTCGGTGACTTGCACAGACGCATAGACGAGGTCCGCGGGACGCGCAACGCGCGCATCAGCGACGGACGCCGTGTCGCCGATCGGGTCGGTCGCCTCCCCGTGAAATCGGACAGCGGGGCCTCCGTTCAGCGGCGGGAACGAACAGCCGGCGATTGCGAGGACGACGGTGAGAGCGAGCACGCTCCTCCGTCGAATCGAACAGAAATGTCGCAAAGTCCTCCACGGGTTTGCATCACTTGCATCACTATTAGCTAACGAATCGGAGTCTCTATATCAACGCCTTATGACAGGCAGGGTGCGAGACCATTCCATTCGTGACCTCTTGCGTTTTCTTCCTCCTCGTATCTACCCTTAGATACGAGGAGGACGTCAATGCCGATGCTTCGTGGGACGCTGGACCCGCTCGTGCTCAAAGCCGTGTCGTGGTCGCCGATGCACGCCTTCGAGATCACGAACTGGATCGAAGAGCGGTCCGACGGACACGTACAGATCGACGATGGGGCGTTGCTCCAGGCGCTTCACCGTTTGGACGACCGGCGGTACATCGCCGGCGAGTGGGGTGTGACCGAGAACGGGCGGCGCGCCAAATACTATCGCATCACCGCCGCCGGGCGCGACTACCTCCGCACCGAGGCCGCGCGGCTCGTCGATCACCTCGGCGCGGTCGTCTCGATCCTCTCCGCCAAGACCTCCAAATCCCGAGGGTGAGGAGCATGCGCTTCGAGATTCGCCCTGGCGTGCGCCGGCTGCTGCGCTTTCCGATTCGGACCCGAACCGCGATGAAGCGCGACGCCGACGAGGAGCTCGAGGCGCTCATCGCCTGCCGCGTCGAGCATCTCGTCGCGCGCGGGATGTCGCCCGACGATGCGCGCGCCGAGGCGATTCGCCGCCTGGGCGGGTCGCTGGATCAGGTTCGCCAACAACTCCATACCAACGCCGATCGGCGGGAGCGTCGTATGCGCGTCGTTGAATCTTTCGAGAGCGTGATGCAGGACGTTCGGTATGCCGCGCGCGGTCTCGCGCGTCGTCCAACCTTCACGGCCGTTTCGGTGCTCACGCTGGCGATCGGCGTCGGCGCCACCACGGCGATCTTCAGCGCCGTGAACGTGCTCCTCTTGCGGCCGCTGCCCTACGCGCGCCCGGACGAGCTGATGAAAGTGTCGTTGATCCTTCCCGCCGAGGGCGGGCATCCGACTCTGACGCCCGGCTTCGCCTTTCCGACGTACACCGCGTTGCGGAATGCGCAACGCAGTTTCAATAGTTTCGCGGCCTATACGCCGACGCAGGCGACGTTGACCAGCGGCGACGCCGAGCACGTTGACGGTGAATACGTGAGCGCCTCGTATCTGCGCACGCTGAGGCTTGCGCCGGAGCGCGGACGAGACTTCGACCCCTCGCTCGACGCGCACGTCGGCGCGCCGCACGAGGTGATCGTTTCGTACGCCCTGTGGCAAAACCGGTTCAATGCCGATCGGTCGATCATCGGACACACCATCGACATCGATCGAGAGCCGTGGACGATCGTCGGCGTCGGTCCGCGCGGATTTCGTGGGCTGTCCGGTCAGGCGGATGTGTTCCTTCCGGTCACTACCGTGGCAGCTGAGCTGCTTCGACCGGGATCGTCCATGCTCTCGGTCGTTGCCCGCCGCGCATCAGGGGTCACCGCGTTGCGTGCCACGGAGGAAATGTCGACGCTTGGCGGTCGCCTGGCGAACGAATTTCCGAACCAGATGGGGAAACTCAAATGGGAAGTGCATGCCTCGGCACTCGACGCGTTGCGGATCGACCCTCTGGTCAGGCGGTCGCTGCTGGTGTTGTTCGGTGCGGCCTGGTTGGTGCTCGCCATCGCCTGCGTCAACGTGGCGAGTCTCCTGCTCGGGCGCGCCAGTGCTCGGCGGCGCGAGATCGCCGTGCGCGTCGCCATCGGTGCGGGCCGTGGCCGGCTCCTACGGCTCTTTCTCGTGGAGAGTCTCATGCTCGCGCTGCTCGGCGGCATCGCGAGCGCCGGCGTGGCGTGGATCGGCGCTCATGTCCTTGCCTCCGTCGATCCGGCTGCGGTGTTCCGTGGCCCGCGAAGCGATGCCGCGACAATCGGCGCGGTCGCGTTCTCGTCCATCGCGCTCGACTGGCAGGCGCTCGCGTTTGCGCTGTGCACGTCGCTCGTTGTCGGTCTGCTCTTCGGCCTCGCGCCGGCGCTCGGGTCCACGCGCGCATCGCTGTCCGATGCCCTCACGAGCGATCGAACGGCGGCTGGCGCGGGCGTCGGGCGCCGCGCACTCGTCGTCACTCAGGTCGCGTTGGCCCTGGTGCTGCTCGTCGGATCTGGACTCATGGTGCGCAGCCTGGCAAAGCTGCTCTCGGTCGACGTCGGATTCGACGCGTCCAACCTGATCACCTTCCGCTTGAGCCCGCAGGATGGCTCGATCGCCCCCGAATCGGTGCCGGGCTTCTATGCAAAGATGCTGGATCGCGTTCGTGCCGTCCCGGGCGTTGCCGACGCCGCGCTCGACAGTTGCGTGCCGTTGGGTCGGAGCTGCAGACGGACGTCGCTCCTGCGATCCGATCTTCCGGTGCCCGACGACATCTACGCGAAGGTGACCGGACTGGACGTCGTGACGCCGAATTGGTTCTCTCTCATGCAGGTGCGGCTGGTGCGTGGGCGTTCGTTCTTGCCGACCGATCGTGCCGGTGGCCCGCGAGTCGTTCTCCTCAACGAGAGCGCGGCGAAGACGTTCTTCGGCGCCGAGGATCCGATCGGCAAGCGCATTTCGCTGGGTCGGCAGGTCAAGGATGCGGAGGTGATCGGGATCGTGGGTGACGTGCGCCAACTGCCGGATTCCGCACCGGGCCCCACGACCTACGTGCCGAGCGCGCAGTCACCGCCGGAGGAAATGATCGTGTTCGTGCGCACGATGAGGGACGCGGCAACACTCGGCGGCGAGATCCGCAAGGCCGTGCGTGACGTAGCGCCGCAGTTGCCGGTGGGCGACATGCAGACAATGGCGCAGCGCAAAGGCACCGCGACCGCTCGGAACCGCTTCCACGCCCTGTTGCTCACGGCGTTCGCGCTCGCCGCGCTGTTGCTCGCCGCCATCGGCATCTACGGCGTTCTTTCATTCGCGGTCACGGCGCGCGCTCGCGAGATCGGCATCCGCATTGCTCTTGGCGCGGAGCGCGCGAGCGTGCAGCGGCTCGTGATCGGCGAGGGACTCGCGCTCGTCGGCGTGGGCGTCGTCATCGGCCTCGCCGGCGCGTTCGCTGGAGCACGCGTGCTGCGCACGTTCTTGTTCGATCTGACGCCGAGCGATCCGGTCACATATGCCACCATCATCGTCGTGCTTGGCGTGACGGCGGTGTTGGCCAGCTGGGCTCCGGGACGCAGAGCGTCGCGCGTGGATCCGGTGATCGCGCTGCGGGCGGAGTAGAAGCAGTTTCAAAACCGTGTCATCCTGAGGAGCGGAGCGACGAAGGACCCCTCGAACTGGCGGAGAAGCTTTTCTCCTCGGCGGACAGGGGTCCTTCGCTTCGCTCAGGATGACGATTTGCCGTGGAGGCCCTAACGGCGTATGGTCTTCGGCGGATTCCCACCCCCAGCCGGAGCCTCGATGCGCCACCAGTTACTCGCCGCCGCAATTGCCGCCTCTCTGCTTCCGTCTCAGCCGGTGCTCGCTCAGGTCCGGCCCGGGGTCAAACCCGGCTGGGAATGGAGCGACGACTCCGTGTTCACCGTCGTGAACGCCGTCCGCGCCGGCAAGAGCCTCAAGCCCAAGTCCTGGCCGGGCGGTGCGCGTGTGGCGGTGCTGTTCTCGTTCGACGTCGACAACGAAACCGTGGGCGTGCGGTTCGGTGACCCCACCATCGGCGCGCTCTCGGAACAGGAATACGGCGCACGCACCGGGCTGCCACGGCTCGTCGCGCTCTTCGACAAGTACAAAATCCCCGTGAGCTACTTCATCCCGGCCATGAGCGCGCGCATTCATCCCGAGGAAGTCGATCTCATTCGCAAGTCGGGGCGCAACGAGATCGCCGTGCACGGCTGGATCCACGAGATGAACTCGCAGCTTCCTTACGATACGGAGAAACAACTCCTCCAGCGCGCGGTGGACTTCTGGACGAAAACGCTCGGCCACAAACCCGCCGGCTACCGCGCGCCGAGCTGGAATTTCTCTCCAAACACCGTGCGCATTCTCCGCGAGATGGGATTTACGTATGAGAGCTCCATGATGTCCGACGACGATCCGTACGAGCTCATGGAGAATGGCAAGGGCACGGGAATCGTCGAGCTCCCCGTCGAGTGGATCATGGACGACGCGCCATTGTACGATCCCCGCGGCAGCAATTACGCGTCTCCACGCGACGTGGCGCAGGTGTGGATGGACGAATTCGACAAGGCGTGGGAAGAACACTCGATGTTCGTGCTCACCAATCATCCGCACATCTCGGGACATCGGTCGCGGGTGGTTGCGCTGGAGATGTTGATCCAACACATCAAGAGCAAAGGCGGCGCATGGTTCGCAACCCATCAGGCAGCGGCGGAGTACGTGAAGAGTCAGGCGGGGATGAAGTAGGGTGTTCGCGCGCTATGTGGCGATTGGTGACAGCTCCACGGAAGGCCTCGATGATCCGGATGGCCGCGGCGGCTATCGAGGCTGGGCGAATCGCCTCGCCGAGCGCGTCGCGGCCGCGCAATCGACGCCGCTGCTGTACGCGAACCTGGCCATCCGCGGTCGCTCGACCAGGGAAATTCTCGACGAGCAGCTCGCACCGGCCCTCGCGATGCAGCCCGACCTCGTGACGCTGTTTACGGGGACCAACGACGTGGTCAAGCGCCGTTTCGACGCCGATACGGTCGGACGCGACGTGGAGATCATGCAGCGCACGCTGGTCCAAAACGGCGCAACGGTGCTCGGCTTTACGCTTCCGGATCTCTCGCTCGTGCTCCCACTCGGCCGCCCCATCGCCGGTCGGGTTCGTGCGTTGAACGACGCGCTCCGTCATGCGTCCGCGTCGAGCGGGGCCGTGCTGGTCGACCTGGCGAAACACGCGGTGGGCTCGGACCCGCGGATGTGGAGTCTCGATCGTCTTCACGCCAACTCGGCCGGCCACGAGCGGATCGCCGCGGCGCTGGCGTGGGCGCTGCGCTTGCCTGGCACGGATGATTCGTGGTCGCATCCGCTGCCGACGGAATGGCGAAGGCCTCTGGGCGCCACGATCATGGCCGAGTTTCGGTGGCAGCGCGACTACTTCCTGCCGTGGCTGTGGCGGCATCTCAGAGGGCGGTCGTCGGGCGACAACCGCGGGCCGAAGCGGCCGGCGCTGTCGGAGGTCGTCAAGGATTGACGAGTATCGACAGACCGGTATTGGAAGTCTCATACAGATGACGGACGAGAACCCTATCGCCCTCACCAGATCCGCACCCGATCCCCCGGCGCCAGGTACAGTGTCTCCCCCGGCTTCACCCCGAACGCCGCATACCACGCATCCAGATTGCGCACCGTCACCGCGCGCCACGGCGCCGGCGAGTGCGCGTTCGTCAGCAGCGACCGCCTGAGCGCCGGCTCGCGGAACTTCGTACGCCAGATCTGCGCCCAGCTCAAGAAAAACTGCTGATCGCCCGAGAGCCCGCCCACCACCGGTGCCGGCTTGCCCGCGAGCAACGCATGGAACGCATCATACGAAGCGGCCAGCCCGGCGAGATCGGCGATGTTCTCGCTCAACGTCTGTTGCCCCTTGATCGCCAGATCCGGCAGCGCCTGATACGCATCGTACTGCCGCGCCAGCGCCTGTGTCGCCTTCTGAAAGTGCGCGGAGTCCGCGGCCGTCCACCAGTTCCGCATGCGGCCACGCGAGTCGAAGTTGGCGCCGAGGTTGTCGAAGCTGTGGCTGATCTCGTGGCCGATGACGCCGCCGATGCCGCCGTAGTTCATCGCGTCGGCGCGCGTGGCGTCGAAGAAGGGCGGCTGGAGAATCGCCGCCGGAAAGTTCAACACGTTCAGCGCCGGCAGGTTCACCGCGTTGACCATCTGCGGCGTCATGACCCACTCGCCATGATCGGGTGGCCGGTGGAGCCGGGCGATGCTGCGCTGATACTCGAAGCGCTCCACACGATCGGCGTTCCCATACGCGTCGCCCGGCTCCACGCGCAGCGCCGCGTAGCTCGGCCACCGGTCGGGATAGCCGACGCTCACCTGCAGCGTGCGAAGCTTGGCTTTCGCTTCGGCTTTGGTCGACGCCGCCATCCAGTCCAGCGCGTCTATACGTTTCTCGTAAACTCTGATGAGACCCGCGACCATCTTCTGCGCGTTCGCCTTCGCGCTCGCCGGAAAGTAGCGCTCCACGTACTGCTTGCCGACGATGAACCCGAGCCCGTCGCTCGTCGCATCCACCGCCCGCTTGTCGCGCGCGGCCTGCGCTTCGGCGCCGCTCAGCGTCTTGCCAAAGAACGCAAACGACTCGCGGTCGAACGCCGAGGGCAACACCGCCGCGCGGTCCTCGATGGCGTGGTACGCCAGCAGCGCCTTCCACGTGCCGAGCGGTTGATTCCCGAGCAGCGCCGCCTCGCCCACGATCGCACTCGGCTGCCACGCCAGCAGCGAGTCCTGATCGGCGAGACCGGCTGCCGTGAAGAAGGCCGCCCACTCCACACCCGGCGCCTTGCGCGCAAAGTCGGTGCGCGCCCAGTGGTTGTTGCCCTTCGCGGGATCCTCGCTGTCCTCCACCTTCCAGTGCGACGCGGCGATCTGCGTCTCGAGTGCGACGACCGAGTCTGCGCGCGCCGCGGCGTTGGAAAGCCCGGCGAGCGACAGCATCCGCGCGACGTGCGCGCGGTACGTGGCCCGCAGCGCGGCCATCTTGGGCGACGCGTCCACGTAGTAGCTGCGATCCGGCATCTCCACGCCGCCCTGAAAGAGCACTGCCGAGTTTCGGGTTGGCATATTGAAATCCTGCGTCACCCAGAAGCCGAACGGATTGTCCGTATGGAGAACGCCGCGGTTCATGGGATCGACGTCTGCGCGGAGAT
Source organism: Gemmatimonadota bacterium (assembly GCA_028287235.1). Lineage (GTDB taxonomy): Bacteria > Gemmatimonadota > Gemmatimonadetes > Gemmatimonadales > Gemmatimonadaceae > JAQBQB01. The sequence continues at coordinate 186,555 of JAQBQB010000002.1, forward strand.
GCGCGCCGAGGAAGCGCGCGAGCGCCGCGCGATCGGCGATGGCGGCGATGGTATCGAGCAGCGGCCGGATCGGCGCCATGCCGCGCGTGGCAATCGACGCGGTATCGAGGAATGCCGTGTAGAAGTCGCCTACCTTGCGCAGGTCGCTCCCCACCGCCGCGTGCGCGGCCGCCGCCTGGCGCACGATCTCCATGACGTGCGCCGTCGCCACCTTGTCGGCGATCTGGAAGCCGCCGTAGCTGCTCAACTCGGGCGGAATCTGGGTGTGTCTTTCCCAGGTGCCGTTGGCGTACTTGTAGAAGTCGTTGCCGGGGAGGACGGTGGTGTCCATGCCGGCGCGGTCGAGGCCTAGCGTGGGGCGCTGGGCGGCGAGCGGAGCGGCGGCGGGCGCGAGCAGGGCCGCGATGGCCGCGGCGGCGGCGAGTTTTGAGATCATGTAGCGAGTTACAGCAGGCGTCTGCGGTGCGCAAGCCGGGGAGACGGGAGTGAGTGATGTGGCGCACGGGGGTCCGGTGATACATCCACGACGCCTTGACGCTACCCGCGCTGCGTGCCTCATCCGGCCACACACATTCGCGCCGCTTGGCGGCGGGAAGGACGAGATGAGATCACTCATGTTGGGCCTGGGCATGGCGAGCTGGACGCCGCGATCAAACAGCTCGAGCTCGCGCAGCAGTACGACGACAAGTAATTCGGCGGCGCGAACGAGACGCGCCCGGTGTGATGAGCGTCCCCGCGGTCTCGCATTGAGGACCTCGCGCTGTCACTCACTCCCGGCGCTTCCATTGGCTGAACGTCTGCTCGGTCCCGGGCGCCGAGAAGTCGGACGGACGCGCCCGTCCCGGAGGTGCAATGAGAAAGCGCACCTCGTCGCCAACCCACTCGAGAATTCCCCGGCTCAGCTTCCCGGTGTCGCGGCCGCTCAGGTGGACGTAGTCGACGGCGACCGGCCGCGCGCTGTCGTCGATGCGCATTCTCACATGCAGCATGACCTGTCCGCCGAACGTCACCTTCGACTCGTCGCCCGTGCCGACGCGCGATCCGAACGGAAGCCAGTCCTGGCGCATCTCTTCGCCGTTCATCACGAGCCGGACCGGAACCCACGCGCCCTCGAGCCGGCGCAGCATGTCGCTCGATGATCTCGTGAGCTCGAACTCACCCGGCTCGCCGGCGGACGCCGGTGCACCGCCCGGCGGTTCGGCGGGCGCTTGCCGAACGCCGCCTGTGACGTTCGGCGGACGCGCCGCCGACACGCGCCGGAGCCGCTCGAGCGCGTGGCCCGTGCCGGGCTTCGACTCGAACGCCGCCGGCCGCGACGCCCCGACCACGCCGAGGCAAATCGTGAGCTCGTCGCCGTTTAGGACGAGGAGGCCGTAGGCCGAATGCCCGGCCTCGGGGCCCTCGACGAACTCGATGTCGAGCTGCATCGGCGACAGCGCGGTATCGATCGTGAAGCGGCCGTCGTAGTGGGCTTCCGGCGACTCCATCCGGAACCGGTCGCCGTCGAACAGCAGCGTCGCGTGCGCGAGCATCGCGCTCGGCGCGTCGGTGCCGTCGATGCGCAGCGACTCGAACGCCCACGCGCCCTCGAGCGCGCGCAACGTCTCGACGTGACGGACGAGCGCCGGCCAGCTGGGGAATCCGTTCCGCCGGGCGACGACGGACTGCGCGTCGGCGAGCCTGAGCTGGGCGGCGCGCACTTTTGCGACGGTGAGACCGCGCGCCTTTGGCAGATGTCCGATAAACGTGTGGGCGGCCCTGGCGTCGCCGGCGCGGAGCTCGGCGAGCAGGGTCTTGGCCTGGCCGCGGAAGTGCTCGAGGCTTGGCCGTGCGGGGAGTGTGTGGGTCATCATGCCTCCATGCATCACCCGGGTCCGCAGCAGGCTGCACGAGGTCATGGCCCGAACTACACGCGGGCAATGCGAAGGCGAGTTGAACTCTTCCCGCGGACCCGGCGGCTCCCTTCAAGCCGCGGAAATTTTACAACGGACGGGGCGGGAGCGCCAGCGGTTCGCACATACGACGCTGGCCCGCGTGGCGCTCCCCGACGACATCATGGCACGATACCGGCCCCAACGTCGGTCGCGTTCTTCTGCAGGTACGGCACCCCCTGCTCCAACCACCGCGGCGCCGGCGCGCCCTTGAGGTAGTGATCGAAGAACTGGAAATACCGAACTGTCAGATCCTTCCGGTTGGCCAGCCCGCGCAGCCCGTGCCCTTCCCCCGGATACGCGAGCAACACCGCGTTCTTGCCGTTGTATCGCAGCGCATTATAGAACCCCAGCCCATTCTGGAACGCCACCGTCGGATCCGCCGTCCCGTGCATGATGAGGATCGGCTCTGTGACGTCCGGCACGTGCGTCAACGCCGACTCCGACATGTAGATCTCGGGCTTTTCCCACGGCGAGAATCCCCACCGCCCCTGTCCGTACAGGTAGTAGTCGTTCCCGTTCGCGCCCGACCCACCGGGCACCTGATACCCCCAGCCCCAGTTCTGGCTGAAGTCCTGATAGAGATCCGTCACGCCCGCGCCGACGCCGACCGCCGCGAACAGCCGCGACCGCGTCGCGATGAACGCCGCGCCTTCGCCGCCGTACGAGTGCCCGTTCAATCCGATCTTCTTGGGATCGACGACGCCCATCGCGATCACCTTCCGCACCGCGGCTTCGACCGAGTTGAGCTGGTCGGAGTGGCTCGAGCCGGTGTGATAGTAGATGTCCGGCACGAGCGTGATGTAGCCGTCGCTCGTCGCCTGGATGGGCATCGACCCCATGCCGGTCACGTAGCTCGGCGCCGAGTAGCGGTGCAGGTTCTGGGAGTTCTTCTCGTAGAAGTTGACGAGCATCGGACGCTTCTCGCCCGCCTTGTAGTCGTCCGGGTAGGTGAGCAGCGCCTGCAGACGATGACCGTCCTTGTCCTTGAAGTCGATGAGCTGCCGATGGCCCCACAGATATTCGCTCTGCTGCGGGTTCGCGTCGGTGATCTTCTTCGCGTGGGCGAAGTCGGTACCGGTCGCGATGCGCAGATCGGGATACTCGGTGAACGTCTCGCGGCGCACGATGTAGACGTCGGCCTTGGCGGCCTTGGTCGGAACGCTGTACGCCGCGTCGTCGTACACGATGCCCTTCATCGTGCCGTCCGGCTCACGCTCGGCGAAGCCCGACTTCTTGGTCCACTCGCCATAGGCGGAGAGGACCATCGGCTTCGAGATGTCGATCTTGTTCGCGATCGCTCCGCGCCCGCCGCGTCCGCCGCCGAACCCACCCGGCGCGCCACCACCGCCGCCGGCCACGGCGTCGGTATCCGGCTCGAGCTTCACGTAGCGATAGCGGATCTCGTTCTTCGCGCCCGCTCCCTTGGTGAGGCTCACTGGCTGCGAGCCGTCGTACGGAACGAAATAGAGATCGTAATTGCTTCGCGCAACGATGCCTTTGCCGTCGGCGGTGAATCCATCGACCCCGTAGCTCGGCTTGGGGCCGGGGTGATCGTAGAGCGCGTCGGTGAAGCTCACCGTGCCGCCGATGGTGTGCGTCGCGTTCGCGTCGAAATTATAGAACGCATACTTGTTGTCTTTCCAGAAGACGAACTCGTTCCCGTCTGGAGAGATGCCCACGATGTTCTGCCCGGTGAGCTGGCCCTTGGCGATCAGCGTGCGCTCGCCAGTCTGCGTGTTCACGCGATAGATGTCGGCCGCCGGACGCTTGTAATCCGAGACGTACGCCCGCGCGTCCTGGCCCACCGCCCAGCGTCCGTCCTGGCTCACCTGCACGTCGCGCATGGTGCTGTCGGCGAGCATCACGAACTTCGCCGGCGCGATCTCGAACGATTCGCGGAAGGTGAAATTGCGATCGGCGTCGGCGCGGGTCATCTGCACCGACTGGATGCGGTCGTCCTTGGTATTCCACACGTCCACGTCGGCGACTTCGTCGGTTCCCTTGCGGCGCGCCGTGTCCGGCGCGGCCACCTGTTCCTTCATGCCGAAGAAGACCCGCTTGCCGTCGCCACTCCAGTCGAGCGCGGCGCGATCGCTGATGACCAGTCCCTTGGGCAACGCGCTCGCAGTGAGTGTCGCCGGCTTCGCGCTCATCGATGCCTGCACCACGCCCGACCCGACGAGATCGCGCACGTTGGGATAGACGACGACGGTGTTGTCTCGCTCGCGCATGCCCGCGACGTCCACGCCCTTGAGCACGGCGATGCCGGTGCCGGCGTCGTTCCACTGCAGGCGGTTGTAGACCTTGTTGTCGTTCTCGATCGGGACGGTGCGGTCGCTCGAGAGATCGATCACGAACAGGCCGTTGCCGTCGCGCGGCGTGGCGTCAACGGTGTAGGCGAGCAGATCGCCGCTGTGGTTGAACGCGATGTCGGCGACGGAGCCGAGGAGCTGATCGCGGCCGTTTGCGAGATTGTGTAGGATCACGTCGGATCCGCGCGGGCCGGTGGGCTCGGCTGCGGGCGTTGCTGCTCCCGATCCACCCGGTGCGCCGCCTCGGCCGCCGGGTGCGCCGGCGCCGTTGTTCGCGCGGCGGCGGAGGATGATGTAGTTCGAGTTGGCGGCGAAAGTGAAGGAGGCCACGTCCTGCCAGGCCTGAACTGCACCGGTCGCCAGGTTGCGGAGCTCGACGCGGGGGCGCTGGGCGGGCGCGTCACCGCGTGCGCCGTTTCCGGGTGCGGATGTGGGTGCGGCGCCCCCGCGGCGACCGCCGGCCCGGCCGCCGCCGCTCGACGGATCGACCTGGTACGCGAGCCACTTCGAGTCGTTCGAGAAGGCCGGGGCGGTGGCGCTCGCGACTTCGACCTCGTGATCGTCGCTGAGGCTGCGTAGGTGCATGGCCGGCTTGGCGTCGGCGGGGAGCGTGTTGGTGAGGGCGAGGACGTAGGTCACCCACTTGCCGTCGCCGGAGAGGGAGGAGCTGTTGATGCTCTTCCAGCGGGTGTAGTCGTCGACGGTCAAAGCTCGTTTGGCGCTGGCGACGTTCGGCGCCGGGGCTTGGGCGAGGGCGGCGCTACTATAGATCAGCGAGAGCGCGAGGAGGGTGCGTACGGTAGCGAGGCGCATTCAGGTGCTGTCCGGTGTTTGGGGGGCTGCTTGGGGTACGTTGTACCGCGGCGCAACGCTGGGCTAGGGGGCTCCTCGCGGTTCCCTAGTCGCTAGGCGGGGCTGAACGCTTCGAACCGCCGATACATCAAGGCCGCCACGCTGGACCCGGTGGAGCTCTTCCCTTTCGTGCCATACATCCGGTACATGCTGCCCGGCGTGATCAGCCTGGGGATCTTCATGACCGTGATGATCGTCGGCGCCATGTCGTACCTCGACGACAAGCAGCGCGGGGTCCATGAAGGCTATCTCGTCACACTGAACACGAAACTGGAATTAGTACTGCGGCAGAACCTGGCCGGCACGATCAAGGCAACAATCAGCGGCGTGATGATCACGATCCTCGGCTGACTCGTCGCGGGCGTGTACGACATCATCAATCCGGTGCGCTTCCTCGCGCTGATCCTTCTCGTGATCGTCGTATCCTTTGCGTTCATGTCGATAATGGCGTGTCTCGTCGGACGAACGAACAATCCGATGCTGCCATGGGCTCTTTTCGGGGTGCTCAATGCGCTGTTGTACTTCCGAGTAGGGCGATTGATCCGACGCAGTCGTTGCCCAGCTGGCTGAGGTGGATTACGTATGTCGATCCGTTTACGTATGCGGTGGATGGGTTGAGGGTGTTGCTGCTCAAACGAGCGGCGGTGCGGGTTGTCATGTCGGACGCCTTTTTTCTGGCGTTGTTTGCCGGGGTGATGTTTGCGGGTCGGCGAAGTCGTTTCGGCGGACGTTGTAGGGAGCGCTTCGACGGGATCGCTCGTTACGCTCGAAGAGCCGATATCTCGTCGGTCGCCCGTCGCGTTGCTGGCTAACTGAATATGGGAAAGTGACTTACGGGGCTCGAGGAAGCTTTATCGCCTCGCTACGCCATTCGAAAAATGCGACAGGAATCGTCGTTTTTCACCCTTTGGCTCCCGTAGGCTCGCGTTTCGTTCAGAACCTAGGCTGCCACGAATACCGCTGTTGCCGTGCGACGTCGGGCGTGGCGCCGCAGAAAACGAGTATTGGAGTCCTTCAATGATCGTTTTGGCGCGCTGGGCTCTAGCGCGCTGCCAAGCTTTCACGTCATTGTTCAGCTCTGTTCAGACCGTCATCGTTGCTCGATTCGCGACTCAAACAAACGCCAACAAATGGCCGAAAGCCGTCAGAAGACCTTTCATTACAAGCGGGCTCAAATCATTGGTGCCAAACCTCAGTCACTTTCCGGCATAATTCTGGCGGCACATAAAAAGGACGCTCGGCCGGCGAAGCGGTCGCACCGCTCAGGCGAAGGGAACAAACGCGTCCGCGTCGTGAACCAGTGCTACGCGCGCGGACAGATGGTGGTCGGCTGCCTCCTCGACTACAACGAGGGCGACCATCAGACCATTTTGACCGTCGGTGAAGATGATCTGGAGTACGCGATCAGCCTGTTGCCGCTGGCCGAAAGGCAGCAGGTGATGAGCGGCAGCCTGTTTTTCGGGGTTCAGGAAAACCACGTGGTGGTCATGCAGTCCCAGGCTTTGCGCGCAGCTGAGTTCCAAGCGTATCTGAATTGGTGGCTGATTCAATCCGCCCAGGTGCTTGAGGACGGGGCGTTTATCTCTCTTGATAACGTCGCCTCAAAAGCAGGGAAGGCGATCCTGACTGGGGTTAAAGCGGTCACCCTGCGCGCTTCCGTGACCGATGATATATTACCGGTAGCCGAACAAAACCCGAACTTTGGCGGGCTCACCCGAGATCTGAAGTCCAGGATTTTCGAAATGCTTCGGACCGAAGGGACGTTTGATGATACGCCGGATGTTGATGCTGCGACACAAATTGACGACGTGGATTTTTCTCTCGAAATCCGACGTCGCGGACGACAGAAGGGAAAGACGTCGGTTATGGACGGCCTTGCTCGAGTTCTGCGTGATGCCGACGAATCAATTTTCCAGATTGAGACGAAGCGGGGCAAGGTTCGCGGTGTTGACCTGTGGTTGACGGAACAAAAATCCGTGAAGACAATCAACTCAGTTCCAGAGCTTGCGGATGTCGCGGACAAGATGCAGAAATGGCTAGACTTCCTTCTTGAGAGCCAGCAGGTATCGGAGGACGTGTGACCTCGGCACCGCAGCGGGTCGTTCAGATTGGTTTGAACGTGTTGGCAGTCGCGACTGTCGTTCTCGGTGCAGAGAATTGGTACCAGCACGTGCCTTCCTTCATCCCGCTCGTATTCACTGCGATTACCGGATTGAGTGCGGCCTTCGCGGCGCTCGCCTGGTATGCGATCACGCAACTTGATAAGTTGAGCCAAGACATCGACACCTTCGGCTTTGGCTTGACGCAACGGGCGTTCGAATACATTCACGGTCGTAGGAACCGCGTACTCTACGCCGGGATTGCTTGCACGATCGCCCTCGCTACTAATGCTGCTGTTGCAGCGATCATGGCCAGTGCGGCGAGATATTCGCTGGCTTACAAGTACTGCTTTGTCCTGGGCGCTGCAGCGACTGCAATCGCATCGTTGGCGGCAGTTCGAATCGTAACCGTCCATTCCAAGCTCCAGACGTTTCGTCGCGACTTGCTTTCGAGGCTGTTCGCCCAGAAAAAAGCGGCCGAGGTGATCCGTAATATTCGCGCCTCGGATGTATTGTCTGACGTGTCGACTGCGCCGGCTACGCAACTGTTACCGCACAGAAACTGAGCGATTCGCCGACTGCATGTCCGCAGTAGCAGGTGCGTTTACGACCTATGCGACGGCTAGCCTGCTATTTTTCTTACTACCCGTCGACGACTCTTCCGCGATGTCGTTTGCCAGAGCATCGAACAACGATTGCAGATCAGATTGATCGGGCAAGCCGCGACGAACTGTCCCGACAAGCAGCTTTTTAGTTCGAGTCTTCTGGCGATGTCGCGCGCGCACTCCACGCTGATCCCCATTTTTTCCCCCAGCGTCATCGCCAGCGCACGCGTTGCCGGGCTACGCACGAGGCGACCGCCGCGGAGGACGCTGCGGGAACGACGACGCCGCACGACGATCTGGTCGTGGCGCCGTCCCACGAGGCCGGCGCGCTTGACGACTCGCGCGCCGTCGAGTACCGGCGCCTTTGAGGAGAGATGATCCGCGCCGAAGGCGCGGAGGTGCTGCGGATGCGAAATAGCGGCGCGATCGGGGACGACGCCATGCGGCGCATTCCGCGTGATCTCGACTTCGAGTCGATGCTGCTCGAGACGCGCGATCCGGTGACGGAGCCACCGAGCGAAGTGTCGGCGGCGATCGAGGGGAGAGACGGGGAGGAGTGATCACCGCGGTTCGTGAAACGACCGTTCTGCCGATATCACTTGGGGTTTGCGGCGAATCACCGTCACCAACCAGCCACTCATCGGCGCCTGCTAAGCGCCTTAGGTCACTGATCAGATTCTGCGACGCGTTTGCTAACCCGCCGAGCTTCCGCCGTACTTGAGCCGCCATGCATCACACGCGGGTCCGGGAGTTAGATGCCCACCGAACACATCATAGAGCCAAACGAAGCTGACGTCGTCTACAGGTCGCGAAGTCCGACTGTGACCTCGAGACGCCATATTAGGCACCGGCCTTCGGCATGAAGCACCACTTCCCTCTTGCGACACGATGGGCCACCGACCTGATCGCGGCGATTCTACCGCCGTCGCGGGTTACGAACCTCGACGTCAGGCACCTGCACCCGATCGCCGGTCTTCTCTACCGAGCGCACATGCTCGCCGGCGAGAGCTTGAATGCCATGCACATCCGAGTGCGGGCGACATACAAAATCCTCGAGCGCGGATTCGACGCCCACCCCCAAAGTATGTCGGGCATATACGACAAGGCCTTCACGCAGCTGGATGCGCTCCAGCAGCGTGAGAGCGCGCTCGCCAGGGCGGCGTGGAACGCCAGTACCCAACAGCCGGACGATCGGTTTGGTTCTTTACTATCGTTATATCAATTCACGTATGAGAGTTATTATCGCACGCTTGCTGCTCCCGTCGTGGCAGCTGACGCTCTGTCGCGGACAAAGCAGCCGCTGACCGACGTCATCGACTCGGACGGACGCGTCAAGGTCCGAGTGATGGCCGAAATCGAAGCAGGCCAGCGCCTAAAGGCCGGCCTGCTAACCAATGGCCTGGACAACCACCTGCGCAACGCGAGCGCACACCATCACTATCACATTCTCAGCGACACTTCGATCGAACTCTGGGACGCGAATCCTAGGACCGGTGCCTACTCCTGGGGACCAGTCCGACTTTCGCACGCCGAGCTCTCGCGTCGCGTGTACGCCCTGACAGTCACTTGTTGCGTCCTGTTGCTAGCCCTCGCGCTGTTTGACATCGCGTACGGAAGGACGATGCGGGCACGCGGCTGGTCGACGCTGGGCCCCCAGCGGCCGCGGCGCGATATCGCACTGGCCGAGATGGTCGATGCCGGCGCTCTTCACGGATTCGACGTCATCAAGGTGGACTTCGCGGGTGGTGATGCGATCGAGGTGGTGCTTCGCGTTCTCGATGAAACGGCGATCGATCAGACCTCAGAGATCCGGACGAGCACGGGTGCACGCTACGCGCGTGAAATCAGGACGCACCACGCGCCGCTTCGTCAGCAAGCCTATGGGTTCATCCAGATGTCGCACGGAACCCATATCGCGTTCGCGACACTCCGGCTTCGAATCGTGGGGCGCGACGGCCAGGAGTCGTTCGGCGAGATCGCCGTGGATCGCAAGGCCCGCGAAGCCATTCTCACTGGCGAGACGACCATCGACGAAGTCGGGTCTCTGGTGGCAGTCGACACTCTGCCTGACCGAATGATCCCCGTGGTCCATACTGGCATCCCGCTTCGGATCAGATAGCCGCCTAGAGGCGACGCATCTTGAACGGCGACAGCAGGACCAACTTGTCGCGAACGCGAAATTCCTGCCAGCCTCGTCGGCGTTGTCGCCGGCATTCTGATCAGAATGCGGGTGGCTACGCTAGAGGAACCGTGATACCGTTCGACAAGCCCGAACCTCGGATGGCATTCGTGGCGCCGCTAGACCGGCGCCCCGGAAGCCCACCGCCACCATCCCTTTCTTGCCCATCCGCCGAACGCATGCCAGCTCCCGCCGCCGTACTCGAACTCGTGGAGCGTTTTCGTCGCAACCGCGAAGCGTATAAGGATCCGACGTACAACGAAACGCAGTTACGGCGGGAGTTTGTTGACCCGCTGTTTGAGGCGCTCGGCTGGGATGTCAACAACCGGCGCGGATACGCCGAGGCATACAAAGACGTCGTTCACGAAGACTCCATACGCATCGCCGGGCGGCCAAGAAGCCCCGACTACAGTTTTCGCATCGGCGGCGTCCGGAAGTTCTTCGTTGAGACGAAGAAGCCGGCGGTGAACGTCCGGACCGACGTCCCGTCCGCCTTCCAGCTTCGTCGGTATGCATGGTCCGCGCACCTGCCGGTGAGCATTCTGACCGACTTCGAGGAATTTGCCGTCTATGACGCGCGAGCGCGCCCGCGCCTAAACGCGAAAGCATCAGAGGCCAGAATATTTTATATCACCCACGAAGAATATGATGCTGAGTGGGATCGGCTCATCAATATCTTCTCGCCTGAGGCTATCCGTCGTGGCGAACTAGATCGCTTCGTCAAGGAAGCCGGACGTAAGCGCGGGGCCGATCCGGTGGATGACGTCTTCCTCGAAGAGATCGAGAATTGGCGCGCTCTCCTGGCCAAGAACATCGCGGCCAGAAATGGAGAGCTTTCGGCCGATGAGGTCAACGTTGCCGTCCAGATGACCGTCGATCGCATCGTTTTTCTGCGTATCGCGGAAGATCGCGGACTTGAGGACTACGGGCACCTCGCAGAGGCGGCCGAGAAGGACGGGGTCTACTCCGCGCTCGGCAAACTCTTTCGCCGTGCGGACGATCGATACAACTCAGGTCTCTTCCACTTCGAGCCCGAGCGAGGTCGGCCCAGCGCGGCTGACACCTTCACCCTTCGACTGGACATTGACGACAAACCGCTCCGGGACATCATCGGCAGCCTGTACTATCCGGAGAGCCCATATGCGTTCTCGGTTCTTCCGGCTGACATTCTCGGACAGGTCTACGAGCGCTTCTTGGGCAAGGTTATCCGCCTTACGCCTGGTCACCGCGCAGTCATCGAGGACAAGCCGGAAGTCCGAAAGGCAGGCGGCGTCTACTACACTCCCACCTACGTTGTTGACGATATCGTGGGAAGGACACTCGGCCCGCTACTCGCGGATCGCAGGCCAGTTCCGGCAACGAGAGGTAAGGAGACTGGGGCGAACATTCGGATCGTTGACCCAGCGTGCGGCTCGGGATCGTTTCTCCTCGGAGCGTATCAATTCCTACTCGACTGGCACCTTGACTGGTACCTGGCGAACGATCCGGGCAAGTGGGCGCGGCAGCGGCAGCCTAGGTTGGTTCAGGTCAGATCCGATGAGTGGCGTCTAACGATCGACGAACGAAAGCGAATTCTATTGCAGAGCATCTACGGCGTCGACATCGATGCCCAAGCAGTCGAGGTGACGAAGCTCTCGCTGTTACTAAAAGTGCTTGAGGGAGAAACACAGCAGACGGTCCAGACAAATCTTGCCCTCTACAATGGCGAGCGCGCCCTTCCCGACCTCGACGCGAACATTCGCCGCGGTAACTCAATCATCGATGCCGACTTCTTCTCCGGCCGCCTTGCTCTGGGCGGAGAGGACGATCCCTACTCGCGCATCCGGCCGTTTACTTGGGACGAAGAATTTCCGGCGATTTTCCGACGCAAGAACGCCGGGTTCGACGCGGTGATAGGCAACCCGCCGTACGTTCTGATGCAGTCACTGGAAGAACCCATGATCGAGACATACTTGGCCCACAAGTACCGGGCGGCTCGGTATAAGATCGATACTTATCATGTCTTTATGGAGCGTGGCATCGATCTACTGAGGGATGGCGGTCGGCTGGGGTACATAACCCCAAGTTCGTTTCTTCGGAACAAGTTCGCGCGGAACCTCCGCGAAGTAATTCTCGAGAAAACTGAAGTTGACACTCTTCGAGTGTTCAAGTATCCGGTCTTCAGAGACGCTAGCGTCGACACGTGCGAAACGATCTTAGTGCGACGCATGGCGCCCGCCAGGGATCACCAAGTATCTGTCATCAGCTCACAACTTCCGGAAGACGTTACTGAAGAGGAAAGCGTACCCCAGAGCGGTTGGGCATCGCATCCTGATAAGCAGTTCGGGCTCGTGGGGGGAGCGATGGCGGATTCACTCGCGGCGGCGCTGGACCAGAGGTCCATACCGCTTGGCGACTTCGCGACAGCTTACTTCGGGATTCAAACGTTCGCCAGAGAAGCATACGTCACCGACTGGCCGGCCACGAAGAATCATCGCCCGGTGATCGACGGCGTGAACATCGGACGCTACCGGCTTGCCCCTCCGAAGGAGTTTGTTGACTTTCAGCCGCGTTCGATAAAAAGCGGTGGCAACGCAGACGTTTATGCTCAAGCGCGAATCGGCGTGCGGCAAATCGGAGAGGTACCAATCGCGACCTTGGTGCCGCCAGGGCTTCTCACACTGAACACGATCTACAACGTCTACCTCACCCGAGACGCCGGGTATGACCTGAGATTCGTGCTCGGGGTGATGTCATCGCAGCCAATTCGCTGGTATTGGCGTCAGGCGAACTTCGATCAAAAGCGCACGTTTCCAAAAATCAAGAAGGACGCCCTACTGGGGATTCCCATACCGCAGTTGGATTTTACCAAGTCTGCTGATCGCGCGTCTCAGCAAGCGGTCGTCGCCATGGTCGACGAGCTGATAGGCCTGGGCGAGCGGCTCGCGAAGGCAAAGACACCAGATGCAATCGAACTGGTCGAGCGTCGCGCCAGGCTCGTCGACCGCGAACTCGATGCAGCAGTCGCCAAGCTGTTCGGCTTGTCGAAGACCCAGGTTGAGTTCATGGCGGCAGCGGAACGCCGCGATGATGTCGCAGCTTAACGACCAGGAATGAACGTGTCCCGTTCGATAGTGAAGCACAGTGTCTCTGGGACTCTCGTCGTGAGTCATGCCCCCGCGTCGACAGCGACAAGACCTAGGTCTTCCCAGCTCTCAGCTCTGCTAACCCGACACACCCGGCAAAGCGCGTAGTTCTCCGGCAACCGGGCGACGGCCCATGCGTGGGCTATCTCAGTCGGAAACTGAGGCGGAACGTCCGGAAGCATCATGCGGAACATCGCCCCCCAGGCGTCGCTACTTGATTCAATAACGACGAATAGGTGTGCTTCAGCCGACTGCCGTGCGGCGAGCTTACGACGATTGTCGACCTTCTGGAGCTCTCGCTCGACAGCATCGTTGATGAGCGAACCGTGTACCCAGCCGCCTGCACCAGGCGGTGCAATACATATCTGACCAGGAGTTTTCCAGCGGATTCGTTGACCAGCCTCGATTCGCAACTCCTTCCAGATTCTGGCCACGCTGGGGTGGCACGCATCACGCTCGACGAAAAAATCTCCGATTCCCGCAGCTTCGATCTCCGCCAGATACTCATCCACTCTTTCACGTATGCGGCGGATGTTCGCATCCTTCGTTGGATCAACCAGCCAGTCGCCCGTGCTCCGACGGGCGTTGATCACCTGGCCGCCACGTCGCTCGTCCATCAACGCGGCCCGCGTTCTGAGCGCTACCGGGTCAGTTGCACGGGTTACCTCGACTGCAATTTCTGAATTGTCCTCTCGGAAGAGGCGGAAATCGCACTCGCCGTTCGATTGGGTCGCCGCGAACTCGATCCTGACATCCGTGAAGAACGCTTCAAGGACACGTTGCGCTAATTCTTCCGCTTCGTTCATGGCGCCCGGCCTATTCGGTGTTGCTGCGGAACGGTGTTGCTGAAGTTCAGTAACGCTCGACGAGACCAGGCGCAGGGTGGTGGGTGAGCCTTTCCCAATCAAGGCGTCACCATCTCGCCCTCGAGACTCGGGCATGACGCAGCGCCTGCGTAGTAAGCATCGTTTGGGGCACACCGACGCAGACAGGCGGCTTGCCCGAGTACACCACCGCCCCATCTTAGAGCTAACCGTTTGCAGCCGTTGTACTTAGGAAAACTTGCTTCCTAACACATGACGATGTAAATTGCGAACCCCAGGTTCCACGAAGCCATCATCGAAGCCCAGGCGTCCGCCCGGTCCCAGAGATCGCTGACGGGACAGAACGACGGCGCCGCAGCTGACGACGCCGCCGAAAGGCGGTGCGATGGACGGACTCAAAGGCTTCGCCGAGGTGGCGAAGCACATTTTATACGAGACGTTCGGGCTTCTCATTCCGGGCGGACTAGGCGCACTTACAGTCGTCGCCGCTGTAGCCCCGTCGTGGCTGGCACTGCTCCTCGCATTCGCTCGCGCGAATCCATGGCTGGCGCTCGGCGGAGCGTACGTACTCGGCTATCTTGTCCAGGCGCTTTCTCGTCCCGCGAACGCGATCGGCGAGTGGATTCTTCAGTCGCCCAGCCGCCTGATCGTTCTTGCTGGTCGGCTTGTTCCGGAGCTCGCCCGTCGCGCAGCATCAGCCGTGGCGAGTGTCGATCACGCGTTGACCGGACGTCACAAGCACTCACGTGACGACCATCGACCGCGCGCCGACTTCGACGCGATCATCGAGGCCTACTGGAAGCGTCGGCTCGGACTCGCCGCCGATGCAACGATCTCGGATACGCAGACGAGAAACCTCAGCTTCTCTCAACTCATCGGAGAGCGAGACGGGTTAGATCGGTTTCGCGCAGCGACATCGTTGACCCGAGCCGCGAGCGCGCTCGCGGCAATTGTTATGGCAATCCTGCTCGCGCAGGTGCTGCGCGCTGAGCGCGAGCTCACGTGGCAACTCACCGGTGTTGTCGAGCTGTTGGTGATAGTCTTTTACGGGGCGCTCGAGCGCGCCGACATGTATGACGATCTGTGGCGCTCGTCGCTCAAGTCGCAGTTCCTCTGCGCCGTTTCAAGAGCCCAACCTCTAGATCCGTACATTGCTCTCGAGGCGCGGGTTGAGCCCGACGCCATAGCAGCTTGCTCTGCGCTGGCACGCACGGATGCGGCAACGAGTTCGGTACAACGAACACGTAGCGGTAGTCAGGAGGAGACTTCCCCCAACACGCGGGAAGCGGAGCGAGAGGGGCGCGGTGGAGAGCCGCCGCCAGATGGTGTCAGCACGCCTTTCGCGAAGTCGCCGACTCCTATTCCCCTCATTCCTACCACTACCCCGGCGCCGCTGGCGCCGCAGGAGAATTCCCGTGTCTCAGCTCGTCATCAAGTTCCTCAACGTGGGCCAGGGTGATTCGACCCACATCGTGTTACCCAACGGCGATCATATGCTCGTCGATATCAACCTCGATCCCAAGAGCCGCGGGATCGATGTCATCCAGTATCTCGCCGATCAACTTCCCGATGGTGAGGATTCCCAGCGCCTTGCCTACTTCGTGAACACCCATCCGCACGACGACCACATTCGTGGATGCGGCCAGCTTGGCAACCAGTTCGAAATCGGCGAGATGTGGGAGTCGGGACACCGACTCGACTGCGACGAGGGCGAGAACGAGCAGTATGACAAGTTCATCGCCCTCACCGAAGATATGGAGGAAGACGATGCGCTCTATCAGCCCTGCTCTTCGTCGGAGACGTATGCGGAGATCGACGGAGTAACCTTTCACGTCTTTCGCCCGAGCCGTCACGTCCGCCTCGACAAGAACATGACCGCTGAGGAGAAAAAGAATCGCATCCACGACGAGTGCATGGTGCTGAAGATGAGCTACGCGGGACGCTCCGTCATGATCACCGGTGACAGTCACCTGGATGCGTGGAAGAGTATCATCAAGCATTACGACGACGACCTGCTCAAGTGCAACGTGCTCCGGTCGAGTCACCACTGTTCTCGTACGTTCTTCAAACAGCGATGTGAAGACGACGAGGCTTGGACCGAGCATCTGGACGTGCTGGACCCCGACGTCATCGTCGTCTCCGTGGGCTCCGAGAATACTCACGATCACCCCCACGACGACATGCTGGACGAATACGAATCTCGCGTGGGTGTGGATAACGTCCTGCGGACAGATGAACGGTTCACCGTCGTCCTCACGATCGACGACGACGGGACGATGACGTGGGAAATGGATGATGAGGATTTCCAGGCCGAGTACGAGCTTCCTGAACCGGAAGACGACGGTAACGACGATGGCGGCTCCGGCGCACGGCGCCGTGGCACTGAGGGCGCGCTCGCGACCGCCGCTCGCATCGTCTCGAAGACTCGGCTTGGCGACAAGAGTCCGACCGCCTAGTCGGCGAGAGGCGCGCCGATGTCCAGCCGTTTTGGGATGCGCCCGCGAAAGCGGCCGGCCGCCGCACGGCCGGCCGGCCAAGCCTCGGAGCAAGTTGACACGGCACCAGCACCGGAAGGCGACCCGATCAACGCCCCGGCTGTTCCGTCGCGTGCCTCGTGGTGGGACCGATTCCGACCGCTATTTCTGCGGGAGATCGCCTCGGCGCGCGAGCTAGGGCTCGTTCCTCGGATCGCTGCGTGGCCTCTCGACGTCGCTGGAACTCGGACGGTGGAGCGCCTCATCGTGTCGGGCCGGGTGCGCGTGAAGGCTGCACGCCCAGGTGAAGGCGAGAAGTGGTATGGTCTCGATTTCGACTTTAGCTACCCCACGAACTACCCGTTCGACAAATTGGACGTCCGTCCGTGTGACACACGCATTCGCCGGCGCCGCCATCAAACCGCGAATGGCGATCTCTGCTTCATGCAGGAGGAGCTTGAACCATGGGCTGTTGGCTATGGAATCGCGCGAGGTGTTGACGGTGCCCGAGCCTTCGTAGCGGCCGAGGTGACGGGAAAGTTCGCCCATGAGGTACCGGCCGCAGAACTCATCGCCTATCTCCCTCGCGAAACGGCGTACGTCCGCGGCGTTCTCCTTCCACCGCACGCCGTTTGGACGAAACCGCCGGCAACGACCGGCACGATGAAGCTCGAGTGGGACAAATGGGGGGAGCAGCCAGCGCTCGCACTGCTTGGCCCGTTTGCCCCCGCAGCCGCCGACCTTAACGATCGGCCGATGCGGGACACGAACGATCGCCTCTGGGAAGCTCTCCGACTCCGCCAGAATCCCGTACGTCCGAACAAGTACAACGTGGTCGACGGCCTTTGGTTCGCGCTCGATTCCGAACCCTCCCCGTTCACCGATTTCACGGGGTTCGAGGTGATGCTTTGCCATCACTTGAATTTCACGGCGGACGCTATCGACAAGCTTCTCGAAGCGGCACTCACGAAGGGAGTTCGCGAGCGCGGCTGGTTCCCGATTGCCCTTAGCTACCCGCGACGCACGACGGGGGCTGGCGCAACGGTGGACAGAATTCAGCGCGAGTGGCTCTTCATCAACCTCGAATGGCCCAAGCTCATCGAAGACCGCGTGCGAAAGAATCACCTCCGCGCCACGCTCTTCCGCCCGCGGCTTGAGGTCCGCGGCGTTCCTTCGTACAGCGTGAGTGCGCA
Source organism: Gemmatimonadota bacterium (assembly GCA_028287235.1). Classification (GTDB taxonomy): domain Bacteria; phylum Gemmatimonadota; class Gemmatimonadetes; order Gemmatimonadales; family Gemmatimonadaceae; genus JAQBQB01. Next base: position 204,152 of record JAQBQB010000002.1, read on the forward strand.
GGACCTAGCACGCCGAGTAGGCCCGATCTACGAACACGATTCTGTCGCGCGGGCTCGGGTAGTGATTGTCGGACTTGGTGCGCTTGGTTCGACAGTAGCGCGCAGCCTCGCGGCCGCTGGAGTCCGTGATTTTGTGCTCGTTGATCCCGATGTCGTCAAGCCAGGCAACGTCGTTCGCCACGAAGGACGCCTACCCGATGTGGGACGGATGAAGGTGCGGGCGATGCATCAAATCCTGCGTGAAACAAACCCGCACGTGAGCGTGCAAACGCTGTTGGGAACCCGTGCTGAGTCCGGCGCGTTCGAGACAGTCTTGCTGGATCGCAAGAATCGGCCGGCGCTTGTAGTCGCGACTGTTGCCCTCAAGGCCGTTGATGGCCAGATCGATGACGTGGCGAGACAAGCTGAGCCGCCGCTACCCGTTCTTCACGCATGGGTTACTGCGCAAGCCCAGGTAGCGCGCGCCTTCCTGACGATCCCGGGCCGGACAGCTTGTCTATACTGCAACGGTCTCTACGAGAAGGCAGCCGATGGGACGTATATCATCGCTCCGGATGTCGAGGCCGAACCATTCTTCGAGGCGAGTTGCGTCGATCCGACCTTCCCGGGCGCCGGGAATGCGAATGCGCTAGCTGCCCATGTCATCACTGAAATGGCCCTCGACATCCTCCACGATCGTCTCGTAGACGAGGAGTCCCACTGGGTGTTCGCGGGCAATCGAGTGGGGACGGTTGCGCCGGGCTACGCTGTCCCGCCACTCACCGTGGTACGAAGTGGATTCCGCCCGCATCCGGAATGCCCGGTGTGCAGCACACGTGAGCTACTGGGCTCACTCGATGAGACTCTGGACGCCCTGTTTCACAAAGAACTGGACCGTCTTCGTGAAACGCCGTAAATCCCATTCGTCGGACGGTACCCCTGCATACGGGTTCGAGGAACCTGAATCAACGGAAGGGGGCGTCACGCCTCAAAGCCGTGGACGCCGGAACGGGTTTGGGTCACGCAATCCAAGGCCGGCGGCGGGAGCGGGGCTGGTCCTACCATCCCACCTTGCCCGCGTCTACGCGCTGCGATCTGTTGAACAAACTCTCAAGTCAGAGTCCGAATCGAAGGCTGGCGTCGAGACGGGCGGCGTGCTTGTTGGATTTCTCGATCACAAGCTCGACGCCGTGGTGGTAACGGCCGCAAGCGGACCGGGCCCCGGAGCGCGTCACAGCGCATTCTCGTTCAACCGCGACCGTGCCTTCTGTCAGGCGTTTATCGATCGGCACGCAGCGGAATCGGCGGGTTGTATCGACTTCGTCGGTGAGTGGCACAAGCATCCGGAGCCGAATCCGTGGCCGAGCCCAACCGACTGCTCGACCTACGTGAAGTTGGCAATCGATGCCAACTCCCATGTCGATCGACCTGTCGTCCTCATATCCGGCACGACTCGCACGCGGGAAATCGGCTGGCGCTGGGTCGAAGCGTACGTTGGAGTGAACGCGTTCGTCTTTCGTGCCCACGGATTCGAACAACGGCCCATTCGATGGCTGCCTGACGAAGCGTATGACGATCTCATAGCGCATGGTGTTGACGTCGAGTGAGACACATGACGTTTGACTGAAATGGAACGTCCCTCGCGGCTCACTTCGCGTCGCCCCGAGGCAAACCCAATCTCCAACGCGAGGTCACAATTGCGTCCGCGTGGACCCAACTCCTTACATCAGGCCTCCGCGCCGAATTTGATCCATGACCCGCCTTTGTTCGGTACGACCCTCGTTAGGCTGCGGGTGTCTCGAGAATCATTCGCCCGCGGCCACGAACTAAGAGCACGGTAACGAACGAGAATTCATCGGGAGCGGAGACGTGAAGCGCGTGTACGCGGCGATTTGCAACGAACGCTCAACAACATTCCGTGGCGCGCGCTGCTCGGGCTGGCGAGACGTTGGCTGGCGCCGCGGCACGTCGGCGCGACAGCGCGGCGAAGCGTCATCACGGCTTGGCACCTTCGAACGCAGAGCTCGCGGTAATCGCACGCATAGCGAAAATCCACGAACCAGTGGACGGTCGCGAGTGCTGTTCCGCGTCACCCACCGACGCAGCGCGGCCCGCGGCGCTGCCGGCGCGGCAGCCCCGGCACGTGTTCCCCTAGCGGACCTCGACGGCGCGGCCAGCAATCCACGAGCGCGCCATAGAAATCCGACACCGCGGCTGGCACCGACACCGCACGGCAAGAGCCATCGTTGCGCAGTGAGCAGTTACGTGGTGCGGCGTCCGCTCCACGATCGCGAGACGGCTCGACCGGTCTCGCGCAGTCCGGCCGGACGCCGGCCACCTCACGCTGGCATGACGCGGCCCCTGTATTCTGCCGTCCCTACCCACCCCGGAGTCGCGGAATGGACGCCAGAACCTTCGAACGGCGTTGCTCGATGCAGGGGATCGCCGACGTGATTGGCGCGCACCGCGACTTGTGCGCGCGGGCCGCCGAGTCGACGGCGTATGAGCATTTCAACAAGGTGATCGACATGTTGGATTCGCTCCAAGCGGAACAATACTCCGCGCCGAACGAGCTCCGAGCGCTCGACGCGCGCCGAAGCGCGTTGATGGAGGAGATCCGCATCACGCTCGCCAGCATCGAAGCGACCCGGGCGCTGCGGCGGCGCGGAGCCGCCCCCCTTCCGCCGTTCGAGCAACCCTCCCGCCGGCTCGACGCCTACCGCTTCTCGCACTATGTCACCGGCCGCGTCGACTTGGCGGCCGAGCATGCAGCGGCCCTCGTCGAGGATGGACTGCATCCGAGAACGTTTGATGACGTGCGCACCCTGATAGACGCGCTCATCGAGGTTGACCGCGAGCACGCCTACCTCGAGGCCATATTTCGATCGTTTGACCTTCGGGTGAATCACGCGAGCGAGTTCGCGCCGAAGCGAACACTGCGCGACGATGCTCGTCCGTACGCCGAGCGCGGGTGGGCTCACGGTGCACCAACCATTCGCGACGGTGGCCACGCCGTTCTGCGAGCGGCCCGTAACGCCGAAGCGAGCGGCTCCGAGGCCAACAGAAACCGAACAAACGCTGCAGCGGGTGGCGCGCGGGTGATGCACTGTCGCTGACGGACTGCGGGGCAAGGTGAGAGTTCGCAAACAGCAGCGGGCCAAAGCCACGAACGGCCGTCCGGCGATCCGATGAGACAGTGGCATGCGTAACGCCGGCCGTTCCCCTGCCGTCTCGACTCCAAGGAGTCGATGACGGCGTAGTTGCGAACAACCCTGCGTGTCTTGGACGGCTGCAGACCGGAGCCTACCCGCTGGCTGACTCCAACCGAGTGTTGGAGACGCGGACCGTGTGAGCTGCTTGGGCTTGCGGGCGGAGCAAAGACGCGAGGAGTTGGTGCTGACGTCTCATCGCACTCGTGTTGGGAGCGTCTTGGCGCAGTGAGAGCCGCAGCAGGCGAGCACTACGACCGGGCGGGTAGCTCGGCGACCACACTCAGCCGACATCACGATAGAAGCCGGACGATCGGCGCTCGCGCCGCGACCGATCGGATCGGACTGCCCGCGGCGCGATGAGACGAGTTGCATCGCCGGCTGTCGAAGCAGCTTGCACGTCCACCGAAGGCGTCCGCGCAGACGCCGCACTCGCCGACGTGGCGAGCGGACCGTGCCTGTAGGCTCGCGAGCCTCGGATTAGCGGGTGGCGGAGCCGGCAGAACGCACTGCGGACTTTACTGGTCGCAGAGTTGACCGCCACCAACGATGAGTTGATGAGCACCAAAGAATAGACGACTTCTACCATCGCGGAGGCGAGCGCCACCAACGGGGAACCGACTGCCACCAACGCGGAGACGATGGCCACCAACGAAGAGACGACCAGCACCAGCGCAGACTTCACTTGCACCGTCGCGGCGGCCACCGGCACCAAGCGAGCGACGAACTTGCCACTAACGATGAGCTGACTCCCACCACGGAATAGGTCACCGCCACCAAGGCGGAGCCCACCGCCACCAAGGATGAGCGGACATGCGCCATCGCAGAGGCGAGTGCCACCAACGTGTCTCTCGACTTGCACCAGCGGAGAGGCGACCGCCACCAAGGAATAGGCGACCGCAACCAACGAATACGCGACCGCCACCAACGGTGAGCGGACTTGCACCAGCGCAGAGGCGACCGCCACCAACGAAGCGCGGGCCTTCCGCCAGCGCAGCGGCGACTGCCACCATCGCCGAGCGGACTTGCACCAACGATGAGCCGAGCGCCACCAAATGGCCGTTCAAACTGACACATCGGCAGCTACTAGCGCACCGGCTGCATCGACGACAAGGATGATACCTCGAGGTCATCGCCACCAACCGATGTCGCATCGCCACCAAGCAGTCTCGCATCGCCACCAAGTAGTCTCGCATCGCCACCGAACATGGCCGAAGCGGAACCAGATGTTACGCGATCAATCACCGAAGATGGTGGCGGCGCCAGCTATCCAGCTTGGACGAGCACTATTGGTTTCGACTTCCCCGCAACCACAGCGCCTCATCGACCTGAGCGAGCGTGATCTCGGTACCAGCAATCGCGTCCTTGAACAACGCTGCGAGACGATCAGGATCCGGCTCTTGAACGCCCGCCGACTCCGCTGCGCCCCAGATATGCCTGTCGATGGCGATTGCATCGTGCCCGAGCTGGAGACGCATGAAGGACGCGGTCTTCGGACCGACGCCGAACACCGCGCGGAGCTTGTCGATCGCGTCCGGACGAATGACCCAGGTCGCGAGCTCGTGGATCGTCTCCACACCCTCATCGCGCAGGAGATCGGCGAGACCCCAGATCGTAGCACACTTCCTGAGGTTGGCGATGTTCAGAAACGCTTGAGGCCCGCTTGCTCGCAGCACGGATCTCAACCCCGACGTCACCGACGCTTGCGGACAATCGCTAATGATGCGCTTTACACGGGGCGCGACGATGGCGTTGTAGTTTACTCCACTCTGTAGAGTCGCGTCCGCGAGCACCGCACCTACGTGGGCACTTCCGAGGCTCGCGCAGCTCCAACGTTCTGTCGACTTCGGCAGATCCAGAGTACGTATGAGCGCGGCGAGGGAGCGAACCTGTTCCGGTCGAGAGACAGAAGCGGGCATTGATTACTCCAGGTTCAAGTGACTCTTAGTCGTACTCGTTTGAACAAGAGTCTGGTTGCGCTATACTCAACAACGCCGTCCGACGACTCTGAGACCCGGCGGTTCCGGGGGCTAGGCTGGCGTCGGAGAGAAGCTTCAGCTTCCGGCCGCTCCTCTTGCGAGTACGAATAAGTCCACTCCTCGGACGATTCCAAGTCGTCGAAGTCCTCGGCATCCGCAAACCTGAGAAAGTGTGTCCACACGCTGGCATACCGCTCACGATACTTCTTGGCGAAGAATGCAAGCACCCTCGGATCTCCGCCCCATGTCTGCCAGTCCGTCTTCGGGATGAAAAAGTAGTTACACGGATGAATGTTCCTGACGAATCGTCGCGTAATGTCGGCGGTGTCCCACCGGGCGAAGTCAGTGTTGCCGTCTTTGACTGGAAAGATGTGCGCGACATGCCATCCCGCCGCGCTCGCGGTTGGCGCACACATCTTCGCCACCTCGAACATGTGGGTCGGCATCGTCTCGATCACGGCTCGAAATGACGAAGCTTCGATTTCCCCGCCATGGAATAGCGCCGCGTGAAGCCACCACGCCGGCGCATTGTCCGTCGCCCGAAAACGACTGCCGTCACAAGCCTTGTAGTCGCACCCTCTCACGGTGCCTCGAACTGCGCGAACCAACGCCAGCGGGTCCGTGGAGTCTAAGTAGCTCGCGAAGGCGCGATGGAAGCGCTCGAGCACACCGGGCTCGATGAGTGTGCGAGCGGCGTGATTCGTGAAAAACGACTCGAGCGTCCCGTCGAATCGGCTTGGGCTTGGCGCCAATTGATTTGCAGACGAGACCAATCGCTTCGCGTCCGCGGCAATCCGCAACAGCACAGTCAATTGCTCAAGCTGCGCCGCACCCGCTGCCAGTCAGTCAACTGCTGCGTGAGCGGTCGCAGCGTGTTCTGAATTCTCGCGCCGCAATGATAGACCGCGAGGAGTGTCGTAATACGCCCCTCTGTCGGCAGGGCGATTCCTTCTAAAGACTCGACCGCGCGTTTGTACGGACCAGCGTGTCGCGGCAGCCCATAGGCACCGAGCACGCAACCGTGCGCACGCGCCCCGAGGGCGACGATGACTCGCGGCTGCACGAGATCAACCTGCGCGCGCAGAAGAGTCATCGAGTCCTCGCCAAACCACTCAGTCCTGACTGGCGCCGACATTCCGCCGGATTTCAGCCAGAGCGAGGCGTTTGTCAGCCAGACACCGCATGACGACCTTCTTTCGTCGCGCGCGTCGGTAGCTGCGGGTGGTGGCGGAATCGGCCGGCCGATGCTTTCAAGCAGCTTTCGAAGCGCCTCGTTGGTGGGGTTCCCTGGCGCATCGAAACCTTTGTTCTTCTCGAAGTACGCGACGTCTCCCCAGTCTTGGCCCACAACCATGAGGTCCGCTTCGAGGTCGTGTGCCCACACTGTCCATGGCCCGATGTGGTCGGAGTCGAAGCGTCCGCCACCAACAACGGAGGGATTCTCCAGAGCAAACGGCGTTGGATCGTACGCCTTCCGCTCGGCCACTAACTCGGAGTAGCGGACGGATCGAGTCATGCTGTGATCACAGCGTCGATGCCGAATGCGTCGAGCTCCGGAACCTTCGGGATGCGGGACGAGCTCCCACTAAGAACTCTTCTGGCAGTCCAAAGCATGGCAAGTGAGTCGAGTACGTCCGACGTCAGGCTGGAAGGCCACGCTCCGGCGAGACCTGCCGCGTCACACCCGAGGTTCGTCGCGAGCAGCCTCACTCGCGCCGCTCGGCCATCCGCCTCGTGTTTCGAGACGGAAAGCGCCGTGCCTCCATTCATAAGTGCGAACGACACCTCAGGGTGTCCTTCCATAATCCGACCAGAGGCAACGCCACCCGAGCGCACCAACTTGTCGACTTCCACAATCTTCGGAACGAGTGCGAATCCCTGTTTGCTGCAACCTTTGCCTTCGACGGACCGCCCAATTTCGTTGGCCTGGGAATAGTCTGTCGCCGCAAGCACTGGTCGGATCGGGGCGTTGAAAACGCAGGAAGCACGGTGACCGAGGAGCTGCCGGGCTTCGCGGTCGGCGGCACGGACACCGCGGTCGAGCAATCCGATCGGAATATCGATTACAGCGAGCTCGAGGTCCTGGTCCGCGATCAGGTCCGCGACGGATGGAACGACAGAGATGCGCAGCTGACCGTCACCATAATCTTTCGCAACCATCCATCCCGCTGAACAACCGTCGACGCCGGCGATCATGAGACTTGGGCAGCGGAGGCCGGTTGTGAGCTCGCCGCCTCGTCTGCCAACGCGGCCAACGGAGCCGCATCCACGAATATCTTGTGCGAGAATTTTCCAAGCTTATGGCGGCCGAGCCCGAGGTAGCATTCGACAACCTTGATTGCCGCCTCCCACTCCTTTTGTTCAGTTGGGCCGCCCACGTCAGTCGCATTTGTGAAGTAAACGTTCACTAGATGGGCGCGGATCCCATTCTGCTGTCGCAGAAAATGCAGGTGGGCGATTCGGTTCGTGTATTGGTAAAAGGTATTCGTCCAATCGACCGATCCCACGGACTTTGGCGCAAGATCCTGCTGAACCTCCCGAATACTCTTGAGGATTCGACCTTTCGCCGGCTCAGACGCGCGTGTCCGAGGCGAGACGATCTCCGGAATGTGCGCCTTGGCCTCGACGAGCAAGTAATCGCTTGTGGACGTCTTGGCGAGGCCGTCCCACATCGGACCACCGGACGGCCAGAAGTCGGGCAGTGAGCGTTTAGGCAGCGCGACGTTGAACCTCGTAAAGGTTGCGGAATCGCGGTATTCAACGAACCTCTCAGTTCGTAGGGGCGATAACCATTCGATCTGCGTCGATGCAGAAAGCTTTAGCGCGGATTTGATCGGCGTGTCCAGCAGCTCGGGAGCACGGTCCACGGCTACTTGCAGCCAGCGTTGACTGCCTTTCGAGGCGAACTGCCGTGCTGACGGGCTTGGGGGCATGCCACTTCTCCAATTCCAAGGATTCCAACGTCGGCCGGGAGTATGGACCAACGCATCGCGTCTCGCTAGGTCGAAACGAACGCAGCGTAATACTTGCCGCCCCGTGTGCCCGGCTTTCTCGGAATTTTTCCGGTCGACGGGGAAATCCAGTGTCGCACGCAAGACCGTCGGACTTCAACTGCGGCGCCCCGCGCCGAGTAAAATCCGCACGGCTCCGAGTTGTTGGCGGAAGAGACTTCGCACCGATGAATCTCGATATTAGACGAATCTCATCACCTGGATCTTGTCACAGTTTCATAGCGTTCCGCAAACACCTGTCACCTTTCGGGCCGTGATCGCGACACAATCGCCAACCGCCCGGCCGTCGAGCTATTTCGCGCAGCGTTCCCATGTTGGCGACTTCGTACGTACGGCCTTGTTCAGAGAATCCTGCCTCTTCCGAGCCAAGCTGTCTCTTTCGTCGACATCTGGAGCTGGCACCATTTCTACGTGCACCCAGTCGGCGCAAACGTCATCGACTAACCGAATGCTGAACACCATCGTTCCAGACCCGTGAAGCTCAGCACGACAGGTCAACGCAGACGAGACACATGCCTTGCTCCACGGATCGGCGCCAATCAAATCCGGCACCCATAACCAGCCAACGATGTGAGGCGAAACGGCGTCAGGATCGGCGCGTGATGCCGAACGATTGAGAACAATGGCAACGTCCGGCCGGATGCTTGCCGTGAACGTCACCGAATCAACACCGACAAATGTCGTCATCTCAGCGTGAACCGTGACCGGCTTTTTCTGGTCGCGAATCCGTCGACTCGAGGGAGTCTGACATGCCAGCACGAGCAGGGCTGGCCCAGCCAAGCGCAGCCACCAACCACCAACCACCAGGCAAGACTGCACTTTAGCGCACCTGATTATCTCTAGATTCACGAGCGTTTTGGCGCCTTCTGAGGCGCGAAAGATATCCCGACGCTATCTCGCGCCCGCCACACACCGGAACCCCGTGTTCGGCAACTCCGACCCGCCCGCAGTCACGCGCAAGTGACCGCGCCACCAACCCGTCGCGACCGTGTCCGCCGTATCGAACGCACCGCCGCGGATCACGCGATGCTCCGACATCGAGTCCGGCAACGCCGCGGCGCCGGGATATGACGCCATCGGGGAGCTTGTCCACTCCCAGACGTTCCCGCTCATGTCCTCGACGCCCTCCGGCGTCGCGCCCCGCGGAAAGCTGCCGACCGGAACAGGCCCCGGGCGGTGCGCTGACTCGGTGTTCGCGCTCGCCGGTTGCCGCGCATCGCCATACGGAAACACACGCCCTGTGCGACCGCGCGCCGCCGCTTCCCACTCGAGCTCCGTCGGAAGACGGCCGCCGTCCCGATACTTCCACGCGCAGTAGTTGGCGGCATCCGCCCACGTCACACGCGTCACCGGCATTCGGTCGGCGGGACGCGCGCCGCGCCACGGCGGAGGCGCCTGAGTCGCTATTACAAATTTCTCGTAGTCGCCGACGGTGACCTCGGTGCGCTCGATCTGAAACGCATCGAGGTGCACGACGTGCCGCGGGCGGACGATCGCCGGACCGTCGTCACTTCCGATGACGTACTCCCCAGCGGGGATGGCGGCGAGCGCAGAAACCAACGCCGTCGGCGCGGCGGTCGTGGTCGCGGCCGCGCCGGTTGCGGTGCGTCGCGCCGATAGCGCGTATGCGCCGGCGGCGACGGCAACGAGCGTCGCGAAGCCGATCCCGATACGCCGCGCGCCGGCCCGCGGCGTTCGGGTCGCGGCAGCACGACCTACCGGTGGCCTCGTCGTCGATGCACTCGTTGCAACGGCGCCCGACGTCGACGGCCCGCCACCGCCAAACGCGCGCACAACATCGTGCGCCGTCTGCGGCCGCGCGGCGGGATCGGCGGCGAGGCACGCCGTGATCGCCGCGTCGACGTGCGGCGGAACGTCGGTGCGCACGTTGCTCACGGAATCGGGCGGACCCGCGAGGCGCTTCATCATCGCGGCCATCGGCGTCGGCCCCTCGAATGGAACCCGGCCCGCGAGCAGCTCGTACGCCATCACGCCCAGGGCATAGATGTCGACGCGATGGTCGACGGCTTCGCCGGTCACCTGCTCGGGCGAGAGATACGCCGGAGTGCCGAGCATGATGCCGGTCGCCGTGAGCTGCGCGAGATCCGCGCTGCGCGCGATGCCGAAGTCCGTCACGAGACAACGGCCCGACTCGGCGTCGACGAGAATGTTCGGCGGCTTGATGTCGCGATGGATCACGCCGCGTTTGTGCGCATGCGCGAGCGCGCTCGCGACCTCCGATACGATGCGCACGACGTCGTCGACCGGCAGCGGTCCCTCACGCTCGAGGCGATCGGCAATCGAACCGCCGGCGATGCAGGGCATCGCGAGATACAGCAGATCGTCGCGCTGTCCGATGAAGTGCAGCGGAATGATGTTCGGATGCGACAGACCCGCGATCGTCTCCGCTTCGCGTCGAAAGCGCTCGAGCATCGACTTCGATGTGATGATGTCGGGCGACAACACCTTCACGGCGAGATCGCGCTTCAGCGCCAGATCGAGTACGAGATAGACGACGGCGAAGCCGCCCTCGCCGAGCGGGCGAACGACTTCATAGCCATCGCCGAGCGCGGCGCCGAGTTGCTCGGCGAGGGGATCGCCGTTCATCGCGGCGGCGGCGGTGGCGTCGGCATTTTGCTCTGATAGTACACGCGCCGTCGCGCGGCGTCGAGAGCGCCGCGGTACTGGCGGCCCGCACTCGAGCAGGTAGCTTGTGTGATCGCCCCACGCCCCGCCCTCCCTCTCCGCGACGCCGGCACAATGGCCCGCTTCCCAATCATCGTCGCGCTGCTGGCCCTCGCCTCGGTCCGTGCGAGCGCGCAGTGCCCCGACGGAACCGCGCCGCCGTGCCAACGGGTCGCGACGTCGCAACTCACGCGCCGAGCCGAGCCGCGCGCGCTCGGCGAGCGTGCCTGGGTCGTCGTGCCGTTCGCGAATGTCGCGAAGGCGCAGGAGATCGACTGGCTTCGCGACGCGAGCGTCAACCTGCTCTCCCTCGATTTGAGCCGGTGGTCGGACATCGTCGTCGTCGACGACAAACACGTCGGCGATCTGTTGCGCGAGTTGCCACCCGCGCGCCTCGCCGGCCTCACGCTGAGCGACGGGCTGGGCATCGCGCGACGGGCCGGCGCGGCGACGCTCGTGATGGGCGATTTCGTGAAGGTCGGGCGTACGATCCGCATCATCGCCAACGTCTTCGACACGAAGACGGGAACTCGCATCCGTACCGTGCAGCAGAGCACCGATGCCGATTCCCTGCTCGGGGCCTTTGGACCGCTCGCGCGCTCGGTGTTGTCGGTGCCGCCCCCGGCCGACGCGAAGCTCGGCGCGGTTGGCACGTCGCGCGTCGACGCGTATCGCGAATACCTGCTCGGCGAGAGTGCGCTGAACCGGTTCGAGCTCACGAACGCCAAGCAACATTTGTCGAAGGCGCTCACCTTGGATTCGACATTCGCGCTGGCGCACTTCAAGCTCGCGCTCGCGATTCACTGGGACGGCGCCTCGGACGACACGACCGAACGTACCCACGCACTGAGTGCCGCGCGGCTGGGCGGATCGCTTCCGCCGCGAGAGCGGGCGCTCATCAGTGCGCGCGTCGCGCTGGCAAATGGCGAGACCGAGCGCTCGTGCGCCGCGGTGCGTGGGCTCGCGGCGAAGGATTCGTCGGATGTCGAGGCGCTCTACGCGATCGGCGAATGTGAGTACCACGGCGGACGCATCCTCGAACGAATCGACTCGAGCCATGCGCGCCTGCGTGGAAACTGGAACGTGGCGATCGCCGCGTTCCGGCGTGTGCTGTGGCTCGATCCGACGTATCACCCGGCATTCGAGCATATCCTCGACGCGTTGACGAGGGACCGCTTCATCGTCTGCGCGTCCGCGGAGTTCAGCTGTGGCAACGATCCGAATTCCTGGCTGGTCATCGCGCTGCGCGACGCCGATTCCCTGCTCATCGTCCCGCTGCGGTCGCGGTCGGCCGAGCTGTCGGCGGCACAAATACGCTCCGAACGCGAGCGAGCTCCCCTCCTCAACAAACGCGCGGCGCAACGCATCGCCGAGGAGTGGGTCACCGCGGGTCCGTCCGAGGCGCGAGCACACCTCGATCTCGCGAGCGTCGACCTCGCGCTCGGTGAGATCGATCGCGCGAGCGACGAGCTGCAAACGATCGGGGCCGCGGTCGACGAGAACACGCGTCTCGCGAGCCTCACCAGCCGCGTCCACATCGCGATCATCCGCGGCCGGGGTGCCGAGGCGCACGCCGTGTTCGATACGCTGGTGCGGTTGTCGGCAAAGACAATCGACTACGGCGGTCCCAATGCCATGTTGAGCGCGACATTCGGCCACTTCGCGCCGGTCACCGCCGCGCTTCGACGGCTGGGCGAAGAGGGGCGGTGGTCACCCGCCAAGCTGCAGTACTGGATGGACCAGCCGCGCGTCATGCTTGGCGTGCCCTCGGACAGCGCCGGCGCCCACGAGCACCGATATTGGAGTTCTCTCACCGCCGACACCGCGTGCGCCGCCGGCGCGCCGCGCTGCCGAACGACGGCACTGCTGCCGTCGCTCGCGTATGGTCTGCGCATGCATCGCGATTGGTGGCCGCCCTTCCCGGTCACCGCCGCCGGTTTCCGGTTCGGGCCGGCCGAGGCAATCGTACGTCAGCGGCGCGACCTGCTGTCGTCAGCGGTAGTGGGGCTCGAACAGATCACCCGCAGTCGGATCAATGCCGGCGCGATCGATCAGGCGACCGGGGTGATCGCGGCGGACGCCGCACTCGCCGCGAACGACACTGTGGCAGCGCGGCGCAATACGCGATTCTTCGTCGACTCGGTCGCGCCGATGGCGGTATGGATCTCGGCTGGTGCGCCGCTGGGCGGATCGGAGACGCTTCAGTCGCGATGGCTTCTGTTGCCGCGCATGATGCTCCTGCGCGCCGAGCTTGCCGACGCGGCGCGCGACATGGATGAGGCGCGCGAGTGGTACGCCAAAGTGCTCAGCCTGTGGTCCGACGCCGATCCGGAGCTGCAACCGACGGTGTCGCGCATTCGCGCGGCGTTGGCGAGGGCCGGCGGCACGCCCTGACTGACGAGCGGCGCCCGACGCTTCCGCTGGCAACCGTACAGGGACGGCGACGCTGTAGCCGATGGCGGCGCGAGCGCGGACGTCATAGCTTGGCTCATGGATCAGCGACGACTCGATGTTCGTGCCGGCGCGCGCGCGATGGCGGCTCTGTTCGTGTCGTTGGCACCGGGCGTGGCGCGCGCGCAGTGCCCCGATGGTACTCCCCCTCCGTGCCATTCGGCGGCCACTGTCAGCCGGCGCGCCGCGCCCGCGCTGAGCGATCGCATGTGGATCGTCGTGCCCTTCACGAACGTGACGCGCGCGCCGGACCTCGAGTGGCTGCGCGATGCGAGCGTCAATCTCCTCTCGCTCGACCTCGGACGCTGGACCGACATCGGCGTCGTGGACGACAAGCGAGTCGCCGACCTGCTCCGAACGCTTCCGGTCTCGCGCGCTGCACAGGCGCTGTCATTGGGCGACGGCATCGCGCTTGCTCGCCAGGCAGGTGCTGGCCGGCTGGTGATGGGCGACTTCATCAAGGTGGGGCGTGGTACCCGTCTCGTCGCCAACGTGTTCGAGGTGCGCAGCGGAACAAGGCTTCGTTCCGTGCAGCAGCCGGTACCCGATCCGGACTCGCTGCTCTCCGCATTCGGGCCACTCGCGCGAGCGGTGCTGGCGGTCGCGCCGCCGCGCGACGCGAGCGTCGGTGCCACCGGAACGACCAGCGCCGACGCCTATCGCGAATACCTCGCGGGACTCGCGTCCCTCCACCAATTCGAGCTCACGAATGCGCGTCGTCATCTTCTCGCGGCGCTCAAGTTCGATTCCACGTTCGCGCTCGCGCACTACAAGCTGTCCATCGCGATGCACTGGACGGCCCTGCGTCTGACCGATGCCGAGCGCGCGCGCGGGTCCGACGTCGAGCGGGCCCACGCCGTTGCGGCCGCCCGACTGGGTGGTGCCTTGCCTCCGCGCGAGCGCGCGCTCATCAGCAGTCGCCTCGCGTCGTCATCCGGTGATCCCGAGCGTGCGTGCACCACGTTGGCAACGCTCGTGCAGCATGACTCCCTCGACGTCGAGGCGCTCTATGCGCTCGGCGACTGCCGCTTCCACGCGGGATATCTCCCACCCGAGCCCACGGCCGACACCACGCGTGGGCGCTTCCGCGGAGATTGGAATGGCGCCATCGCGGCGTTCCGGCGCGTGCTCGTCATCGACCCGAGCTACCATCCTGCCTTCGAGCACGTGATCGACATGCTCGCCACGACACAGGTGACGGTGTGCGCCGTGGAACGGCCAGGCTGTGGGAACGACTTGGGGACGTATGCGGGCTGGGTCATTCGGGATGCCGATACGCTCCTGATACAGCCCGTGCGGGGCAACTCCACGGTGAAGACGCCGATGCGCGCGCGGCAGGACTCGACGCGTTCACCCCTGCTGAACCTCCGGGAGGCGCGGCGAATCGCGCGCGAGTGGGCGGACGCGGGTCCGGGCGAGGCACGTGCTCACCTCAACCTCGCGAAGCTCGACATGCAGCTCGGCGAGCTCGCGGCAGCCAAGGCGGAGCTCGCGCTCATTCCGGCGAACGGCGATGCAACGGCGCGTACCAACGCGCTGGAAGCTCGCGTGCAAGTGGCGATCATGCTCGGCGAGGGCGATGCTGGCCGAGCAGCGCTCGACACACTTTCGCGCGAGTTGCCTGACGACTCGACGAAGGCGCTACGGATTGGAGGGCTCGAGGCGCCTTTCGGACGCGTGCATCCGATGTTGGCCGCCATCGATGCATACGGGGCATCGCAGGGTTGGTCGGCGGAGCGCCGCACCTATGCACGACATCGTCCCTATGCAATGCTGGGCGTCCCCCTGGCATCCATGGCCGAGGACGAGCGGCGTTACGGGCAATCAATTCCGGGCGATACGCTCTGTGCCGCCGGCCGCCCACGCTGTCGTAGCACCGAGCTGTTCTTCACGATGGCGTACCTGCCTCGCGTGCCGCGAGCGTGGTCGCCGTACAATTCACGCGGGGCCACGAGCATCCGGTTCTTCGGATCGCACGCGATCTGGCTGCGCGACACGTCATACGAGCGCACCGTCGCGGAACTTCTCGATTCGCTCGGGACGGCATCGCGCCGATCGGGGAACGACGACCTCGCGATACCCCTGCACGCGAGCGAGATCTACCTCGCGCTCGGCGATTCGCTGAGTGCCCTTCGCGCGACTCGGACGTTCACCGACTCGACGTTGGCGGTGCTGGCGCGCATCTCGACCAGCAACGATGCGTGGGAATGGCCGTACCTGCTCTCGCCGCGGATGATGAAGCAGCGCGGCGACCTCGCGGCACGGATGGGCTATCCCGACGAGGCGCGTGGATGGTACGAGCGGGTGTTGAGCCTCTGGTCGGATGCCGATCCCGAATTCAAGCCCGAGGTCGACCGCGTGCGAGCCGCCCTCGCGGCGACGACGACGAAACGCTGAGTGACGTTGTCCCAGGAAAGGCGGGCAGGTCAAAAGCGGGAGACCTTCCGGATTGCCGTCGCTCGTGCGTGTCGGCTGGCGGGGCTGTCGCGCACGTCGTGGTATCACCGGAGCGCGGCGGACGACCAGCAGGTGTTGCGGCGACGTATCCGCGAGCTCGCGATGGCGCGGCCGCGGTTCGGGTACAATCGCCTTCACATTCTCTTACGGCGCGAGGGCTGGCGCGTGAACAAGAAGCGCGTGCGGCGGCTGTACCGGCTCGAAGGCCTGCAGGTGCGCATGCAGGTGCGCATGCGGGTGCGGCGGCGGAAGCACATGGCGCTCCGTCGCGGGCCGGCGCCAGTGCCAACGGGGCCGGCCCAGCGGTGGAGTATGGATGTCGTGCATGATCAGTCGTTCGACGGCCGCCCCTTTCGCGTGCTCACGGTGGTCGATCAGTGGAGTCGCGAGAGTCCCCGAGAGTCCCATGCTAGAGGTGGGGTTTTCGCTCACGGGAAAAAGCGTCGTGGCCGCTTTGGAACGGTTGCTCGTGGTCGCCGGATTGCCCGTGTCAATCACCGTCGATCACCTCACCGAGTTTATGTCGAAGGCGCTGGAAGCCTGGGCGTTCTACCGAGGGGTGCAGCTCGACTTCACACGGCCGGGCAAACCCACGGACAACGGGCACATCGCGTCGTTCAACGGGCGCTTGCGCGACGAGTGCTTGAACGTGCATCAACTCCTGTCGATCGAGCACGCCCGGGCGACGATTGAAGCGTGGCGGCGGGACTACAACGAGGTGCGTCCACACGGCTCGCTCGGGGACCGGACCCCCGCCGAGTTCATCCAAGCACGTCAGGAACGACGGACCGAAAACGCGGGCTCGTTCTAGCAATGAACGGTTCGCCTTTGGGACCAACGTCACGGCGACGCCCAGCCTGAGAAGTGATTGTTCACGGAGGGGGGAAGCGACCCAATTCCGGTACTCCGGCGAACCGGCTCGGCAATCGGACTCGGTGAAGCCTCGGTGGACCCGCATAGCTTCGAGGCCCATCCAGCCCCAGCACGCGGGCCGGGAGTCCAGCGCCTGCCACAGCAATAGAAGACAAGACACTCGTGCCGCCCGGCTACATCCTACGCTTGGCTGGGGTTGGACCCTGCGGGCAGGTGCCACTCTTCACTTGCCGACGGTGCGGAAGGCCTGCTTCCAAGGAAACGATGAACCTAGAGCCGAGCTCCCACTGGGCACCGCCCGCGCGCAGTCCCCATCGGCGGTCTCGACGGACACTGGTGAGCCGCTACCTGCTCGCAGTCGTGCTGGTGCTGGCGGCCTTCGCGGGCAGCGCCGTGCTCAAGAGCCGCTGGAACGGGCCAAGCTTCCTCTTCTTCGTGCCGGTGATCGCCATCGCCGCGTGGCGTGGGGGCCGCGGACCGACGGTCGTCGCCACCACGCTGTCGTTCCTGCTGATCGACTGGTTTTTCATCCCTCCCGCCCGCTCGTTCGAGATCGTTGGACCGACCGCGATCCTGAATTCGATCGCTTTTCTCGTCCTGGCGGCGACCATCATCATCGCGATGGAGGCCCTTCAGCGAGCGCGCGCGCGCGCCGAGACGGTCGCGCTCCGTGCGTCGCGGCTGCTCGAGGTGACGACCGCGCTCTCGGAGGCGACGACGGTGGAGGAGGTCACGGCCGCCGTGCTGGACAAGGGACTCGCACTGCTGGAGGCGTCGCACGGAGTGCTCGTCCGGAGCGACGGTACGCAGACGGAGCTGCTCGGCGTGAATGGGCTACCCGAGCTCGACGCGGAAACGCGCCGTCGTATGCTGGCGCCCGATACCGCGGGGCCGGTCATGGACTCGGTGCGCACGGGGCGACCAATCTGGCTGCGCTCCGTCGAGGAGTTCAGACGGCGCTACCCGTTGGCCTTCGAGGTACTGCACGCGGTCAACGATCCGCGTGCACTGGTCGCGGCCCCTCTGACCCATGGCGGAGAGACGTTCGGCGCCATCTCGTTCATCTTCGACGGCGCCTCTGCATTCGGCGTGGTCGACGAAACATTCACGCTGCTGCTCGCGCAGGCGACGGGCACCGCCCTGTTCCGCGCCGGGAGCTACGACCTGGAGCGGCAGCGCCGGCGCGACGCCGAGACGCTGGCTCGCGCGCGAGAGGATGTGCTCGGCGTGGTCGCGCACGACCTCCGGAATCCATTGAGTGTCATCAGCGGAGCGACCCAGCTTCTCGTTGAGGAAGCGCTCACGCCGGCCGCCCGGGCCAAGCTTGGCAATACGTCGCACCGCGCGGTCAAGCAGATGAATCGGTTGATCGAGGATCTACTCGATGCCGTCCGGCTGCAGGCGGGGACGATGTCGCTCAATCTGGAGGTCGTCCCGGTGATCGACATCGTGCAGCAGAGTGAGGACACCTTCAGTCCGCTCGCCGAGACGCAGAAGATCAACTTCCGCGTTGACTGTGCGCCGCGCCCGGACATGGTTCGCGTAGACCCGGTGCGACTCTCGCAGGTGTTGGGCAATCTGATCGGCAATGCGCTCAAGTTCACGCCTGCCACAGGCACGGTGACTCTGCGGGTGGGGGCGCACTCGGGTCGAGCCTTGTTCGAGGTCGTCGACACGGGCCCTGGCATCGACCAGGCATACCTGCCGTATGTCTTTCAAGACTTCTGGCAGGCTCGGAAAGGTGATGGGCGTGGCGTAGGCCTCGGGCTCGCCATCGCGAAGGCGCTCGTGGAAGCGCACGGCGGCGAGCTCTGGGTCGAGAGTACGCGGGGCCTGGGCAGTGCCTTCTGCTTTACGGTCCCGCTGATCTCGCGAGAGTCGGAGGCGCCCAGCGTCTCTTGAGACGCCGTCGGCATCGTGATGTACGGAGTCGCCGGAGGCAGTTGGCCTTCGCATCCAGCGGGAGAATGGACGACAGAGAATCGCGCGCCTGTTCCTCATGGAACCGGCAGATGGCATCGAGGATGACGGTGCCGGAGTTGCTCCGCGCGATCATCTCGAGCCGCCGGTTCTCGCCGGCCAGCGACCTGTCGGCCGTCGCCTCTGCTCGGTGACGTCGCCCTTCGTTCCCATTGGCCAGCTCTCCATGGACGACCGCCCGTTGACACGATTCATCGCCGTCGGCAGGGAGTCAAGCGAGCCGGAGGGCCAAGCGACGCTCGCCGATGCTCGCCGTAAGCCACCTAGTGAGCCCTTCGGCAGCTCCATCCGGCTTTCTCGAGGGCCGCGGCCACCTGATCGGATGCCAGAAAGGCGATCAGCCGCCTGGCGGCTTCCCCTTCCTTGGTCCCGGTCACAATCGCGCCCGAGAAGATGGAGACGAACCGTACGTCCTCTGGAATCGGACCGACGTACGCCACGCCGGGGAGGTTGAGAAGCTCGCTGGCTGGGAAGATCGCGATCTCCGCTTCGCCTCGGCCGACCGCTGGGGCCTCGAGGTTCGAACTCTTGCTCGCGAGGGCCTCCGCGATGCCCAGCCGTGGAAACAACTTCTTCACGAGATAGCTACCGGTGCTGCTCTCCGGGAGCGCGACTGACGTCGCGCGCAGCAGCGTCTGCTCGAATGCCTCGACGGTTCGAATATCGGGTATCGGTGTTCCCATACGCACGCCAACGCCTGCTGGCGTCTGAGCCAGATCGACGTCCGACCCTCTGATGATGCGGCCTTCGGCGATGAGCTCATCGAGCCCTTCCCTGAACATGATGACGACGTCGGCGGGAACTCCTCGGCGAAGCTGGGAGCCGATCACGTCGGGCGTATTTCCCTGGGATGGCCCCGCGCCCGTCGTGACCTTGATGCCGGTCGTTGTCTCGAATTCGGGAAGCACGATCTCATACGCCGTGAGGAAGCCCCCGGATGAGAGGACCTTGACCTGCTGGCCTGGCGCTTCTCACCCGTCTGAACCATCGGCTGGGACACCTCCTCGGCGACTCTCAAGAGGCTCACGATTCGGCCGCTGAGTTACCGCTGTCCCGAGCGGGACGGTCCGAGAAAGGCGCCGGCATCGCGAGCGGTCGCCTCGGGGATCTCCTCCATCGGGACGTGGCCGGCGCCCGGGTACACCCGCAACTCGGCGCCAACGATGCCGCGCTGGAACCCGTGCGCGTCGGACAACGGGATCCATTGATCCAGCTGGCCCCACTGAATCAGGACAGGCAGCTTCAGCTCGCCCAGCCGATCCGCCAGGTTCGGATCCGACGGACCCGTGATCCGCGCCACCATCGCACCGCGGTTGCCGGTGCGCCGCACCATCGCCGAGTAGCGATCGACGACTGCATTGGTGAGCCGCGACGGATCGCCATAGACCCCCGCGAGGTTGCGGCGGATCACGAAGCGCGGCGTGACATGTTGAATCAGAAAGGGGCCGACGATGGGCGTCTGCGCCAGCTTGAACAGCGCCGGCGGCGGCATCGGCGCGAAGCCGCCGGCGTCGACGAGGATCAGCTTGCGGACCCGCTCCGGGTGCGCGAGTACGAACATCAGCGCCGTGCGCCCACCCATCGAGTTGCCGGCGATATCGGTGCGCTCGATGTGGAGGCTATCGAGCAGCGCCGCAACGACACGGACGTGTCGCTGAGCGGTGTAGTCGCCGTCCGGTGCCGGCCCGGTCAGCCCGAATCCGGGCAGATCCAGTCGGATCAGCCGCCGGGTGCCGGCGAGCTGTCGCACCCAGCGATCCCAGGTGAACAGCGACGACCCGAATCCATGCAGCAGCACCAGCGGCTGTCCCGTCCCCTCGTCGCGATAGTGGATCCGCATCCCTTCGATGTGGACGAACCTGGATGGCGCCGCTCCGTACTCCGGCATCAGCGCGGCGAGCGGAATGTCGGGCCGCACCATCGCCGCGATCGCAATGACCGCGACGAGCAGCAGCGACCCGACCGCGATCGCCGCTCCACGCAGCACGCGTCGGGTCAACGACCGCCGGCACGGAGGAGAAGCGCGCACGATCCGCTCGGAAGCGATGGAAGTCATTTTGGGGGCCCTCCCGCAAAGGTGTCGATTACCGGTACACGTGACCGAAGTACATCATCTCCCAGATTCCCGGATCGCTGACGTTTTCTACCAGCTTGCCGTCGACGAAGCGCTCGAGCTGCACGTTGCCGGTGAAGCGCAGGTACGCGCCGTCGAATCGCGCCAGCCTGGCCAGGAGATGCTTCAATCCGCTGACCTGTGTGATGAGCTCCTCATCGGCGATCGTTTTCGAACGGTTGTAGCTCACCCGATATCGATCCGGCCCATCCGCATACTCGTAGACCACGACGTTCGGGACCGGTTTGCCGCTTTGCGGGTCCGTATGCTCGTCTTCGAGATGGAACGTGACCTTGCGTCCATCGTCGGCGATGATCTTGGCCCCCTTGGCCAACATGAAGATCGGCAACTCCGCGTCGCCATACGCCTTCTCGGCAAAGATGTAGCTGGATACGATCGAATAGTCGCCGGCCTGTGCTCGTCCCCAGTACCAGTGATTGATGAGCGTCGCCATCGACACATCACCCCAGTTGTGGTCGTGATAGCCGATGCCCTGGAGATGCTCTTGTTTTCCGCGAATGTTCAGGTCGACTGTCACGTCGCCCTGAGGCACCGCGGGTAACCACGCAAAGAAGTGCTCGTCGTGCTCACCGAAGTACATGCAGCCCGACGTGGGCCGCCACGAAGGCACCTGCCCCGTCAACGTGATGTCGCCGGTGACACCCTCGTGCGAGAAGTGGATGTCGTATTGGTGCAGGTCGCCGCGGAAAGTGTTGTCACCGATCCGGACGTCGCACCGATCGCGGCGGGCCGAGAACGCACTGGGCGCAACGTGCGCTTCGAGACTGATCGGCGGCTGACCGGGCCGCGTGAGCTCCAGTGAGGCGAACGGCGCCAGCGCGCCGTCCGGGCTCAGCTGTGCCTTCGTGTAGAAGACGATGACCAGCGACGAGCCGTCGCTCAGGTGGGAATCGAAGTACCACCATTCGTAGCCGCCCGGTCCGCCGTCGGTGCGCATACCGTCTTCGAAGGCCTGGATGCGCCGGGGCTGGATTCCGAGCTTCGCAAAATCTTCAGGCGTGTCGGCAAACCGGGCAGTGGACAGATGATGTGACGTGAGCATGGGAGCTTCCGTTGCAGGGCCTGTCGACGAATCTCTCGTCGGGCAGCGCAACGGTCTTGATGCCCGTTGTGGTACGCCGTTGCTCGTCGGCTCGCAAGCAATCCCGTTCAAGAGCATCCCCGCCTTCGCTGACAACTTGCACGCGGGATCTCACTGTGACGGATCGAATGCGGATGTGCGTGGGGCGGTGGCACGTGAGAGTTGGCCTGATTCTCGATCTCGTCGTTCCGGTCGACTATGCCCGTCCGACGTCACGCGCCCGGTGTCGGGAGCTGCCGCACCGGGCCACACCAAGCGGAATGCCATGACAGATACCATCACCGATGGCCATCAGCGATGGCCAAAGGACACACACGATGCCTGACGTTCGCAAGGAAACCGACAGCCTCGGCGAAGTCGATGTTGCCGCCGACAAGCTCTGGGGTGCCCAGACCCAGCGCTCACTCGAGCACTTCAGCATCGGTCATGATCTGATGCCGCGCGAGATGATCGGCGCGTTCGCCACGCTGAAGAAGGGCGCCGCGAATGCCAACCTTGCGGGCAAACGGCTCGACGACAAGCGCCACGCGCTGATCGTGCGGGTCTGTGACGAGATCCTTGCCGGCCAGCATCAGGACATGTTCGCGCTGCACGTCTGGATGACGGGGAGCGGGACGCAATTCAACATGAACGTGAACGAGGTGATCTCCAACCGCTGTTGCCAGCTCGCTGGCACGTCGGTCGGGAGCAAGACTCCGGTGCACCCGCGGTGAAGGAGCGGCTCATCCCGGCGGTGAAGGCGCTGCGTGATGCGCTCGTCGCGAAGAGCGCGCAGTGGAAGGACATCGTCAAGATCGGGCGGACGCATATGCAGGACGCCACGCCTCTCACGCTGGGCCAGGAGTGGTCGGGCTATGCGGGCGTGCTCTCGGACGATCTCGAGCGCATCGAAGCCGCGGTGAAGGGCGTGTATCGCCTCGCGCTCGGCGGCACGGCGGTGGGCACTGGCCTCAACTCGACGCCCGACTTCGGCGAGGCAGCCGCGGCCGAGATCGCGAAGCTCACGAAGCTGCCGTTCGTGAGCGCGCCGAACAAGTTCACCGTGCAGGGCGCCCACGACGATCAGGTACAGCTTTCGGGTACGCTGCGCACGCTGGCGGTGTCACTCTACAAGATCGCCAACGACGTCCGACTCATGTCCTGCGGCCCGCGCGCCGGATTCGCCGAGCTGGTGATCCCGGCAAACGAGCCGGGTCGTCGATCATGCCGGGCAAGGTGAACCCGACCCAGGCCGAGGCGCTGACGATGATCGCCGCGCAGGTCATGGCAAACGATGTGGCGGTGGGCTTCGGCGGTGCCGGGGGCTACCTCGAGATGAACGTCTACAAGCCGTTGATCATCTACAACGTCACGCACTCGATCACACTCATGACCGACGGCTGCACGAACTTCCGCGCGTTCCTGGTGGAAGGGACGAAGCCGAACCTGAAGAAGATCAAGGAGTACGTCGATCGCTCGTTGATGCTCGTGACGGCGCTCTCGCCGGTCATCGGCTACGACAAGGCGTCGAAGTTGGCGCACTACGCGAACGACAACGACCTCACGCTGAAGGCGGCCAACCAGAAGTTGGGCTTCGTCCCCGAGGACGAGTTCGACCGCATCGTCGATCCGGCCAAGATGGTCAAACCCTACGTCGCGACCGCCAAATAGCGGACATTCGCCGGCTCGGCGTGCAACCAGAGGAGAGCGATACCGTATGCGTGGCCGTTGGGTGCGCTCTGTGTATTTATTGTGGCTTGGGCTGAGTGTGTGTGCATGGCCGGCCCGTTCCCAGGCGGCGCGAGACATACTCGGCGGTCCGGACAGCCACGAGACGGGAGAAGGCCCCCACGGACATCTCCTGGGGGACTGGGGTGGTACGCGCACACGCCTGGCCGGCCGCGGTGTGACCTTCGATCTCCAGTACGTCGCCGACTTCCTCGGGAACATCGAGGGCGACAAGCCGGGGACATTCGCGGCTTGGGATCGCATCCGGGGAACGGTCGTTATCGCGTTCGACTCGCTGGGCCTGCCGGGATTGCACTTCTTTGCGACGGGAGTTTGGCAGGAAGGCAGCAGTCTCGGGACCTACCTGGGCCTCCTGACCAGTCCCAGCGGAATGTCGAGCCAGAACACCTTTCGCCTCGATTCCTGGTGGGTCGAGAAGCGATGGCTGAAGGATCGCCTCGTGGCGCGCGTGGGTCAGTTCGCGGGTCAGGACTTCTACGGAGCCCAGCATCTTGCCGCGTCGTTCATCTTCGAGCCGATGGGCTATGCGCTGGGCAATCTGTTCAACACGTTCGAAGTCTTCGACCCTCCCTCGACGCCCGCCGTGGAGATCCGTGTCGTGCCGATCCCCCACCTCTACGTGAAATCGATGTTGATGGCTGGGGACAGCGTGCCCTTCACACACAACAGAACCGGCCTCATTCCGCAGCTTCACGGACATCACGTCAGCGTTGCGGAGATCGGGTTCACGCCAGGTCAGAAGGCATCGTCCGTGCGTGCCTTCGACAACGTCGCGACCCGCAAGGGATACTCCGGCCTCTATCAGTTCGGCGTGTCGTACAATCCCGGAACGTTCATCGCGCCGACGACCGGGACTACTCGGTCGCAGAACTATCTCCTCTACGGAATGGCGAGCCAGGCGCTCTGGCGCGTGAACCCGAAGGGAGGCAAGGGGCTGGATGCAACGGTGGCGTACGACTGGAGTCCGCCGAGCGTCAACCGCCTCTACCGGGAGCTCACGGCTGGGCTGAGCTACAACGAGCCGCTGCCGGTGCACTTTCACAACGCGATGTCGATCGGCTACGTGCAGAACACTCTGAGCCCGGAGTTCCTTCCTCCCGGGGTGCCCGGTTGGAGGCCCGAGCACGCCGTGGAGCTCAACGTGCTGCTGGACCCCATGCAATGGCTCCTGGTGCAGCCCGTGATCCAGTATTTCGCCAATGCCGGAGGCGGCACGCAGCACGCGGTCGTTCTGGGATTCAGAACCAAGGTGGACTTCTAGTGGCGCTGACATTGAAGGAGCGCTCACAGTTCGTCCTCGCCTTCGCGCGAGTCCTATTCGTCGCCGGGCAGTCGACGGCCCACACTGTGGCGGCCGCCGAACGGCTCGCCGGGATTCTCGATCTGCGTGCCAGGCTCTTCGTCCGTTGGGGAGAGCTGCAACTGGTGGCGGAAGACGGTGACGCTACGCTCGTCTGCGTCACGGAGGCCGATCCCGCTGGCGTGGACATGACGCGGGTGACGTCCGCCATGCGGGCACTCGACGACCTGGACGCAGGGCGGCTTACGCCAACCGCCGCGATCGAGCGCGTCCGCTCGATCTCACAGGCGCCGCCGGGGCCCACATGGCTGTTCGCTTTCGCTGCCGGGTCGGGGCGCTTGTAACGCCTTGGCTGCGGCGGGAAGGGCGAAGCGGAAGGCCGCGCCGTGCGATTCGCGTGCCGTGGCCCACAACCGCCCGCCATGCGCCTGCATGATCGAGCGGCAGATCGAGAGGCCCATTCCCAGGCCGTCGGGTTTCGTCGTGAACAAAGGCTCGAAGATGCGCTGCGCCACGGTGGGGTCGAGCCCCGTCCCGGTGTCCTCCACCGAGACCACCACGCTGCCGTCGTCGTCGAGTGCCGACGACACCACGAGCTCCCGCGGGTCCGCGGTCGCGCTCATCGCGTCGATGCCGTTCAGGATGAGATTGAGGACCACCTGCTGTAGCTGCACCCGATCGCCTGCCACCGGTCGAGTGCTCGCGGCGAGCTCGGTGCGAAGCACGATGCCCCGCCGCTGCATCTCGCTGCGGGTGAGGATCAGCACCTCCTGGATGGTGTCGTCGATGTCGAGCATCGTCACCTGCGGCCCGGACTTCTTCGCGAGCGCGCGCAGCCCGCGGATCACCTCGGCCGCGCGCTGGCCGTCGCTCACCACGCGCGAGAACGCCTGCCGTGCTTCGTCGAGGTCGGGCATCTCCCGATTCAGCCAGCGCAACCCCGCGCCGCCATTGCTCACGATGGCCGCGAGCGGCTGGTTGATCTCGTGGGTGATCGAGGCGGCGAGCTCACCCATCGTCGTCAACCGTGCCACGCGCGCCACCTCTCCCTGCGCTTCTCGCAGTGCCTCGTCGGCACGCCGGCGCTCGGTGATGTCCATGATCACGCCGGTGTATTCGAGCTCACCGGACGCCGTGACGTCCGGGCGACCCACGGTGTGCAGGTGCCTGATCGAGCCGTCGGCCAGCTCGATGCGATACTCCTGCTCGAACCGCGCCCGGTCGCGCACGGCTCGCTCGAGCGCATCCTGGAACGCGATCCGGTCGTCGGCATGCACCATCGCCACGAACTTCGCGACCGACGGTAGCGCGTCCGTCGCGCTCAGGCCGAACATGCGCCGGAGCTCGGCGGACCAGGAGATATCCTCGGTGTCGACGATCCACCGCCAGCTCCCCGTATGGCTGATCTGCTGCGCGTCGGCGAGGGACGCTTCACTTCGCCGCAGGTCCGCGTAGAGGCGGGCATTGTCCAGCGAGATCGCCGCCTGCGACGCGAGCAACTCCAGCACGGCGACGCGGTCCGACGTGAAGGCGTACGGCGTCAGGTTGTTCTCCAGATAGAGCGCGCCGACCAGCTTGGTCTGTTTGACGACCGGCAGGCACAGGACGGACCTGGAGTGCTTCTGCCGGACATACTCGTCGTCCGAATACGGGTTCCCGACCGACGCGTCATCAAGGACCACGCTTTCCCGCGACCTGATCACGTAGTGGAGAGCGGACAGGGGTAGCGCCAATGGAGCGACGGCCATCTCTTGAACCGTGACCTCGATCCTACCGTGGCCGGTGGTAGCCTCCGCCACGATCTGCAGCGCGTCGCCCCTGACAAGGATGAGCAGGCCACGCTCGGCGCCTGCATGCTCGATCGCGATCCTCATGAGAGTCTCGATGAGCTTTCCGAGTTCAATCTCGCCCGATACCGCCTGTGAAGCCTTGAGCACCGTCGCAACGTCCAACTGGCCGATGAGTGCGCCGATCGTGGTGGGAGATGCCGGGATCGGATGCTCGCGGAGCTTCGGATAGAGTTCGTCGAGTTGCCGCACCTTACCGTCGGCGCCCCAGCGGAGATAGCAGTACCGGGCATTTCGCAGATAGACGTCGGCGATGGCCCCGAAACCACGTGCCGCGTAGAACCGCGCGGCCACCTCATGGGCTGTGCCCTCGTTCTGGACGAAGCCGTGCTCGCGAGCCGACTGAATCGCCTGCTCGTACAGGCGCATTGCATCGACGTCACGTCCCTCAAGGCGCGCGATCTCGGCCGACACCAGTGCGTGCTTGTCGCCGAACGTCGGTGGATAGGCCTCGGTCCACTCGCGCAGTTGCTCGCGGTGTGCCGTCAGGAGGTCGCGCCACTCTTGCTGCCGCTCAGGTTGGGCGGTCTCGTAGACCGCCGCAATAGCGAGCGCAGCGTAGTAGTGGTAGTCGAGCAACTGGATATGGACGATGGCGACCGAAAGCAGCGGCTTCACCTTGTCGGCTGCCGCGAGCGCCTCGGCGTAGTCGCCCGACAGGAAACGGGCCTTCAGTTTGAGAATCCAGAAAAAGCAGATCTTCATCGTCATCCCGTCCCCTGCCAGCTGCGCCTCGACCGTCGCCTCGTCGAACTGCGCGTCGCTGAAGGTGGAGAAGCTCGCGGTCTGGCCCAGCATAGTCGCGATAAAGCGTTGCTGGCTCCCGATCATGTCTGCCGCGTCTCCGTAACTGGCTTCCCGGGCCAAATCCAACGCCCTCTCCGACTCCCGCCACACCGCGTCGAGTGGATCGTTCCGCAGGAGAAGCGCTGTGATTGCTTGGAACTCGCTGTAGCAAGCATAGGTCAGCTCCCCCGTTTCAATCGCGGTCCGAACGCTCACCCGCATGTAATCGATCGCGCTCCCGATGGGCTGCGTCCAGACGGCGGTGCTTCCCATCGCGTGGTAGACCCTCGCCTGGTAGGTGATAAAGCCATGTTTCACGACCAGGTCGCAGGCGAGTTTGGCGAAACGGTAGGCATCATGGTACCGGTGAAAGACCGGCGCGAGCATGAACCCGCAGTTACCATAGGCGTGCGCGGAAGCACCACTCGTCCCGTACTGCATGCTGACCTTCACCATGCGGCACGCGAGCAGGCAATAAAAATGAAAGTCGGTAAAGTAGGCTGGGACAGTAAGGACCGAGAGCACCTGCAGGGCGGCCTGCAGTTCCGGATCGGTTATCAGCGGCAGGTCGATCAGGCTTTCAATCGGCCTCTCACCCAGAGTGTTCCAGACCGTCTCGTATTCGGCCTGGACTTGCTCGAACGTTGGGTGTGCCGGCATCTCGATGCCGAACAGACGCAGGCACGTGAGCGCGCTGACCACGGCTTGCGGGTTCTCGGACTTCGTGACATGGAACTGAATCTTCAGCTGGTAGACGGCCGCCCTGTCGACTTTCGATTCCGCGCGCTGCAGCAACTCCGCAATCAGTTGCTCGGCTTTGTCGAAGTTACCGCTCAAAAGCTCGCACTGCGCGCGTTCGAGCCACAGGCTGAACGTCAACTCGTATTGGCTGTCCCAGTCTCCTTCGTCCCACAGAGCCATGCCGGCCGCAAGATACACGCACGCCGACGCATAGGCCGCCGACGCCTTGGCCTTTCGCCCGGCCCGCAGGTCAATCGTCGCCACCTGCGCTTTCTCGTCCCGGTCGATCAGCCGCGCGGCGCCCCGATTGAATTGGCTCGCCACATCGAACAGATGCTCTGCGAGCTGATTCGCCGTCATGCTCGCCAGTAGGACGCGTCCGATGCGCAGGTGGACTTCGACGCGCTGCGGTTCGGGAATCAGCGAGTAAGCCGCCTGCTGGATGCGGTCGTGAAGGAACCTGAAGGCGCTGTCGTGGTGGAAGACAAGCCCAGCGTGGACGGCTTCCCAGAGTGCGGCGTGACTCCTCTCCTCCGTTTCCGCGTTGACCAGGGCCAAGGTGGCGATGTCGGCGATATTACCCAGGCAGGCGAGCTGTTTCAGGGCTTCCTGGGTTGTGGCAGAGAACCGCTTCAGTTTCGCCACCATAAGGTCCACTACGCTATCGGTGTAGCTCTTGGCGCGGATGCGATCCATGTCCCATTGCCAGGCCAGCGTGTCCGGGTCGAACGCGAGCAGCCCCTCTTCGGCCAGCGCCGTGAAGAACTGGATTGCGAAGAACGGATTTCCGCCGGTCCTCTCCTGGACCAGCTGAGCCAAAGGCAGTGCGCGCCCCGGCTCGCAATGCAGGGCATCGGCGATGAGCTGCCCGACATCGTCGAGTCCGAGGGGCGCCAGCACGATCTCCTGGACCGGCACTCCGGCTTTGCGGATCGCCTCCAGCGTGCGCAGTAGCGGGTGAACCGGACCGACCTCGTTGTCCCTGTAGACCCCGACCAGCAGCAGGTGCCGCACCTCCGAGTGCGTGATCAGGTACTCCAGGAGGTCGAGCGTCGCCGCATCCAGCCACTGGAGATCGTCGAGGAACAGGGCGAGCGGGTGCTCCGGTCTGGCGAAGACGCCGATGAGCCGCCGGAAGACCAGTTGAAAGCGGTTCTTTGCATCCTGCGGCGCGAGCTCGGGAACGGGCGGCTGTTTCCCGATGACGAGCTCGATCTCGGGGATGAGGTTCACGATGAGCTGCCCGTTCTGGCCCAGCGCGTCGTGCAACGCGTCCCGCCATCGTCCGAGCTCCGCCTCGCTCTGCCCTAAGAGTGAACGCACAAGACTCTGGAAGGCCTGCGCCAGCGTGGCGTACGGAACGTCGCGCGTGTACTGATCGAACTTGCCGGACGCGAACAGCCCGCGCCACGGAACGAGCACCTTGTGCAGCTCGTTCACCACTGACGACTTGCCGATACCCGAATAGCCGGACACGATGACGAGTTCCGGCGCGCCAGTCGTCACGACGCGGTCGAAGGAATCGACCAACGTGTGGATCTCCCGTTCGCGGCCGTACAGCCGCTCGGGGATCACGAGCCGGTCGGAGAGGTCCTGCGTGGCGAGCGTGAAGCAGTCGATCAGTCCCGACGCCTCCCAATCGGCGAGACAGCGCCGTAGATCGAATGCGAGACCAGCGGCGGTCTGGTACCGGTCCTCGGCCGTCTTGGCGAGGAGCTTCAGCACGATCGCCGAGAGCTGAGCCGGCACTGTGCTCACGCGCTCGCTCGGCGCCACCGGCTGTCGGGCGATGTGGCAGTACACCCACTCCATCGGGTCGCTCGCGGTGAAGGGCAACGCCCCGGTGAGCATCTCGTAAAAGGTGACTCCCAATGCATAGAGATCGCTGCGCGAGTCGACGGAGCGGTTCATCCGCCCCATCTGCTCCGGCGCCATGTAGGCCAGCGTACCGGCGATCACGTCGGGCGGCGCGGGCGGCTGATGTTCGCGCGGTAGGCGCGAGGCGATCCCGAACCCGGTGAGCCACACGCCATCGGTGGCGGTGTTCACCAGGATGTTGGCCGGCGTGACGTCCTTGTGAATCAACCCGCGCGCGTGCAGCCGGCCGAGGGCGGCGGCGAGGGGGATAGCGATATGTAGAAAGGTGGCGACGGCTAGTGGCACCCCCAGAAGGCTCTCGAGCGGCTCGCCCCCATGGTCCTCGAGCACGAGCATCTGCCGCACGTCGCGCCGGACGAGTTCGACCGGCCGCGCGGCCCAGTCGGCCTCGAGTTGAGGCCGTAGGGCGAGCTCATGCTCGAGCCGGCGGAGAGACTGCAGCGAGGGATACTCCTCGGCCGGCGCGACGACGAGGATCGGGTCGAGGCCGTCAGCGAGCCCGCGCGACAAGGTGAACGGGCCACCCCGCAACGTTGAGAATTCGTACGCCGAGAGTTCCGTCACGACTCACCCGCTGCGCGAGTCTGCGTGGCACGTACTCCGTCGGCGTGCACCTGACCGCCGGCGGCGACGAGACGTTCCCTACGTCATAGTCGTAGACACGATCGCCTTTGGCAAGCACGAAGTGCGACCGTCGAGGCGCGCTGCCAGCCGTGCTGGTCCACGGCCCGGCTGGCGTCTGCTAACTCGTGCGGGACGCCCCAACCGTCATTACGGAGACCCGGAGCTGGAGTACCGGTCCGAGCGATTCTGAGCGCACCCATCGGGTCCACGATGCGAGGTCCACCGGAGTCGACAGCCAGTTCTGACTGCCCGCGGAAGTCCCTGACAGCTCGACCGCTGCGCGCCAGCTCGCGCTGACGCCGAGCAGCACGCTCAGCGAAGTGACGAGAGCGCCGGTGCAGCGGCACCGAGGCTCTCACTTGCTGTTCAACGGCTTCCTGAGGAGCGGGCGACCGGACTCGAACCGGCGACGTCCAGCTTAGCAAGCCGGGCTCGTGAGGGTATTGCTTTCCAGGGCCCGCGGTTCCTGCTCGGGGGGCGAAACGTGCGCTACCTGATGTACTTTCAGGTGAGGCAGCGTTCAACCGCACAGGCATCGGCGGAAGCTATTAGTACGGAAGATCTTGCGTGGCGCCGGGCGCGGAGCCTCACTTGCGTGCGCGCCCTCTACCACCGTGAAATGGCGCAGAACATACACCAGAATTTCCGCGCGAAGCGCGATACGCCTTGAACATTGAGGTGTTCCCTGACGCAAACGGTTCACGACAAATCAGTTACGTCAGCACACGGCTGGTGTATGTTTAGTAAAACGACTTACGGCCGGTGTTTGTGCCGTAAGTCGTTGTCACTTCACCATTTGGATCGGGACGGCGGGATTCGAACCCGCGACCCCCTGAACCCCATTCAGGTGCGCTACCGGACTGCGCTACGTCCCGTCCGCCGCTCACTCACCCGAGCCGGACAGTCCGAGGAGTATAGCCGCAAAGCCGCGACTCGACAACCGGCGAAGGGCGAACGATTTGGCTACCCCATACCCCCAGAACGATTCACTATTGCACGGTGACCGTGAGCGTCCCGCTCACGGCGCTATCGACCGCCGACATCACCCGCACCCGGCCACTCCCGGCAACCAGCCCGCGCACCCGAAACACGCCAGACGAGCCGGCGGCGATCGTATCGAGCTGAATCACCCCAGGCGTCTCGTTGCGCACGATCGGAGCGGGGCACCCCGCCTCGACCGTCGTCGCGATGGTCACGCTCTGCGCCACGGCGAGCGTGACCGACGCCGGCGAAAACTGCGCGATCGCGCGACAGGGCGCGACGTCGAGCGGCTGATCGCTACAGTCGATCGCGACAACGCACACCACGAGCGCGCAGCTCACCGCGGCAATGGACCATCGGGACATCGCACCACTCTCGCAACGGGACTATTCAGAAATACTGATGCGCGCGCCGCGGGGCCACTGCTCTGCCGCGCAGGACTCGCCGATCGGCCGGTCCACGGGCTCGTCGTGGGCCTGAACCGACCCCGACTTGCGCATCAATGTCAACCACGAGCATTGTTCCGCGGCGACCGTCCCCGTACGCGCTCCCCTCTCCCCCCCTCCGGTGACGTCTCCTCTCGTGCTCGGAATCATCTGCGGCCTGGTGTTCGGACTGCTCGCCGCGGTCTCCATGCTTCCGATGGAATTCCCCGACAAACGTTCGGCGCTCCTCGGTGCATTCTTCAATCGATGCGGCATCGGCTTCGCCATCGGGGCCGCGTGGGGATCGCCGCAGCTCACTGCCCTGCACCTGCCCGGATGGAGCGTCGGCGTCGCCTTCGGCTTCATCCTCAGCACCGCCGATGCGATCATCACCAAGGCCTACGTGCCGATCCTCACGATCGGCACGGTCGGCGGTGGCGTGATCGGGTGGCTCATCGGCCGATGACCGGGAGCGAGGGTCAGCGCGCCAGCTTCTCGGCGAATTCCACCAACCGCTTCGCCTGATAGCGAATCGCGGTCTTGCTCTCCTCGCCGATCGGATCGTTGCCCGCGGTGAGGCTGACGCCGTACGGGTTGCCGCCGGCGGCGTAGAGCGACGGGTCGCTGTAGCCCGGCGGAACGATGATCGCGCCCCAATGCATCATCGTCGTATAAAGACTGATGAGCGTCGTCTCCTGCCCGCCGTGCGCGTTCAACGCACTGGTCATCGCGGTGACGGCCTTGTTCGCGAGCTTCCCCTGTGCCCAGATCGGGCCGAGGGTATCGATGAACACGCGGAGCTGGCTCGCCACCACGCCGAAGCGCGTGGGGCAACTGAAGAAGTAGGCGTTCGCCCACTCCATGTCGTCCGTGCTGGCCTCCTGGACGTGCGCCGTGGCCTCGACGTGCGCTTTCCACGGCGCCTGCCCCTCGATGACCGCGGGCGGCGCGGTCTCGCGCACCTTTCTCAACCGAACCTCGGCGCCGGCTGCCTTCGCGGCGTCGGCCGCGACCTCGGCCATCTGGTGGTTGTGGCCGTAGGTGCTGTAGTAGATCACTGCGACGCGTGCGTTGCTCATCGTACGTGCTCCGTTCCGGTTGGTGACCCGGGAACGGCTTGCAAAATTGCAACCGCGACCGCCGGCGAGCGCCGCCGAGATCAGGCGCGCATGCCGTAATCCGGAGGCGGACCGAACATCCGGCGCGCCAGCCACGCGAGGATCAGGAGCGGCACCAGCACCACGAACGCGATCTTGAGCGCCACGATCCCCACGGAGAGGAACGCCATCAGCACGCCGAACGTGGCGCCGATGAGCCCCACCACCACGCTGACGACGATCAGCAGTGGAAGCCCCACGAGGAACAGCACCAACAGCAGCGGCAGCGCGAGCAGTCCGAGCACGGCAACGATCGGCAGGCCGACCACGGCGAGCACGATCCCCACGGGGATCAGCGCCATCAGTGCCAAGGCGCCGAAGAACAGCGCGCGAATCAGGGCAAACATGCTCGTTCTCGCCTCTGGTTGACGGACCATCGGCCCGAATCAGGCCAAATCAGGCTGGCTCGAACCCGGTCGCGGGACCGCTCGAGCTGTCGGTGCTCGAATCCGTCGTATCGCTCGACGATGTGTCGGTGGACGACGTGTCGGTGCCGGTGCCACGGCGCTTGCATCCCCAGCGGAACACCCTCGACGTCAGCTTCCACACGAGCCAAATGGGGAGCACGACGAACAGGCCGATCTTGATCGCGACGATGCCCACCGCCAGCACCACGCCGAGGAGCCCCATGAGCATGCCGCCGACGATCAGCACCATGAAGATGGGCAGCCCGAAAAGGAAGAGCAGCACGAGCACCGGCAGCGCGAGGACGGACAGGATCGCGAGGAGCGGCAGTCCGACCACCTTGAGCAGGAACGCGATCGGCACCAGCAGCCCGAGCCCGCCGAGCTTGAACAACCACCGCAGCGCCGCAATCCGCACCAGCAACCCACTGATCACCGACCACATTGTCGTCCCGCCTCAGATGAGGTGATGGCAGAACGTACGGCGGTCAGCCGCCGATGGTTTCGACGGTGGTTTCGAGCTCGTCCCACGGGATGAGCTTTCCCACGTAGAAATCGCCGAAGTCGGCGTACTTGGCGCTCACCTCGTCGAAGCGCATGTCGGTCACGAGCTTCTTGAAGTCGAGCGGATTCTTGGCGAACAGCGTCACGCCCCACTCCCAGGCGTCGAAGCCGATGGCGCCGGAGATGATCTGCAGCACCCGTCCCGCATACCGGCGGCCGGTCGTGCCGTGGGTCTGCATGAGTTGGCTCCGCTCGTCCAACGTGAGCGAGTACCAGTTCTGGCCGGCGTCGCGCCGCTTCGACATCGGATAGAAGCTGACATACGGCATCGCTTCCGGCAGCGGCGGATACAGCCGGCGGTTGACGTGCGCCGAATCGCGCTCGGCCGCGGCACGGCGCGCGAGCTCGGCGACGTAGACCTCGTCGCCCACCGCGCCGCCGCGCTCTGCCGCCTCGCGCGCGAGCTGCGCCGTGAGGTGATAGAGGCCCGCTTCGGTCACACTGAGGAAGGAGTACACGGGCCGAAGTGCATCCATGATCGGAAGACGACGAAACGCCTCCTGTGCCTGGCCGATCTCGTCGAGCGTCGGCCGAAAGTGCACGACCATGATGTCCGCTGTGGACCCGATGAGTCTCGCCGCTGCGGACCATCCGGCGTCAGGCGTCGCCAGACTCGCCTGTGTCGATTCGACGCGTGGCCGCCGCGCGTCGCCGAGCGCGGTGCGGTCGATGGAGAATATCTGATGGAGGGCATACCACCCCTCGAGCGTCTCGGGAGGGTGCGCCCGCTGTTGTTTGACTGATTCCATGGCAAAAAGCTAAACCCGGCGCCTTTCGGGCCGATACTCTCACACGGCATCCCCTTTGCCATTGTGGGGTGTGGCATCAGGAAGTCGAACCGTTTCAGCCACGAGGCAGAGGCGCTGTATGTCGGACCAACAGCACGATCGCCAGATCTCGTATCGCACCCAAGGAGCCGACCGGCGCCGCGGTCAGCTTCGCGCGCTTCTGCTCTCAGCAGCCGACGCCGCCCGGCAGAACCGGCGCATTCCCGAGCTGGCCGCACGCATGGCGCGGCCGGTGGGACGCGCGGTTCGCGACCGAGTATCGATGCTGTTGAGCGCCGCGGGCTGACCGCGGCGCTTTTTCGTTCGTCGGGTCGCCGTGGAAGCGGCGACTCAGCGCTTTGAGTTGTCGGCTTGGGGAATGCCGACGGAATCTCGGCGCACCGCGCGAGCGGCGCGGCAGTACTCCTCGAGCTCCGCGTCGCTGGCCCGCTGCCAGCCGGCCGGAATGGGCGACAACCGCCGGCGATCGAGCCCGCGCTCGAAGGTGAGCCAACCCTGCGCGACGCTCGGGCTGAGCCCGGACCGTCCGCCCACCGTGAGGCGCCGATCGCGATCGCGCCGTTCGGCCGCGAGCTCCTCGGACTTGCTCAACGAACGCCGCTCCTGGCTCCGCCGCTCCGTCGCTCTCGGAACGACGTCGAATACCTGCCACTCATCGCCAATGGCATCGACAAACGTACGCAGCGCCACGAAAAGCCTCCTTGCACAGTCCGAGCGTACGTTCTGCACGCCAGGTGCCAGACACGGCCGGAAATTACTTCCTAAGCGGACACATCAGACTGCCGGCGGGGCTGGAATTTCGGATGTTTCGCGGTCCACCGAAAGCGCACGATCGTCGCCGCGAGAATGACCACGCCGCAGGCCATGATCCCGACCTTTTCGGCGTCCAGCAGGTCCATGGGCGAGTTGTCGAGGTGCTGGTCGCTGAGCGAGCCGTGCACGATGAACAGCGCGGCGACGAGATACGTGAGATAGTGCAGCGGCTTCCATCGCTGGCGTCCGATCTCGGCGCGGTAGATCGACGTGATCACCGTGAACGCCAGCAGATAGAGCGCGATGGCGCCGAGGGAGTTCACGAACGGCTGCTCGGGCGACGAGACGGGAAAGAGGATGTCGCCAATGCCGAAGTGCGGCTTGTCGGCGAAGAGCAGCGGAATGGGGTGGAGCACCGCCAGACCCAGGCCGATGTACGCGGTCCAGTTGTGCAGCTTGAGGATGTTGATTCGCTTGTGGGGCCAGCGCTTCCAGGGGTTGTACCGCGCGGACATGAGCAGCCCGAGGAGTACGTTGGCACTCAACAGATACACCGTGGCGAGGCCGAGATAGCTGGTCAGGTCTTTAGGATCCATGTTTCGCTTTACGAATGAGACGCACCGATCGTTCAGGCCGGCGGCATGGGGGCTGCAACGACGGTTGACGACGCCGAACTGGAAAGTGGATTGAGACGAACCTGGAACGTACTTGCTGCGGCTTGCGTGTCGGCGGCATCCCTTGCCGCGGCGAGGCCCCTCGCGGCGCAGTCGGCCGAGCCGCCGGAGCACAAGACATTTTATAGCGGAAAGGATGCGGCTATCGGCGCGGGGTTTCTCGCCGCGAGCGCGGGTTTGAGCATCTTCGACGCACGCCTCGCGCATTTCTTCCAGGATTCGATGCACCTGCACGTCCGAGTGGGGCGCAGGGTCGACAATTTTTTCACGCACATCAACGAGACCACGCTCACGGCCGGCGGGCTCGCGGTGTACGCGGTGGCGCGGCTCACCGGCCAGCATCACGTAGCCAACGCCGCCTTCCACGTTTCAGAATCGGTGTTCGCGGCGAGCGTGACGAGCCAGCTCATTCGCGGCCCACTGGGACGCACCCGGCCCCGCGACGCCGACAAGCCGTTCGAGAACCAGTACGATTTCCGTTTCATGCAGGGGTTCGGCCACTTTCAACAGCGCGCGTTTCCGTCGATCCACTCGTCGTCGGGGTTCGCCGCCGCGTCGGCGATCGTGGCCGAGGTGCACCACCGCAGCCCCGGGGCCACGTGGTTCGTGGCCGTTCCCGCCTATGCGGTGGCGATGACGCCAGGCCTCTCGCGCATGTACCTCGGCCAACACTGGGCGAGCGACATCTTCGCCGGCGCGGTGTTGGGGACGTTCTATGGCTGGCGAGTGGTCAACTACTCGTACTCGCACACCACCACGCCGGTGGATCGCGTGTTTCTCGGGAAGACGGATCGGACGAGGACCGGGATTCCCGTCGGGTGGAGCGTGACGTTCTAGCTGGCCGCGATTCGAAGCTCTTGCCGCTATCGAACCCGGTCAGCGAGCCAACACCGCGGCTCCGGAAAGTGCTCCGACCGCCGTACGCACTCGCGGAATCAACGCCTCGATCTGTTCGACGGAGACCACGCCGATCGAGAGCCGGAACCAACCGTTGTCGCCGGCGGCACCGAATGCACCAAAGGGAACGGCGGCGAGTCCGGCGGCGTGCAGCAGGTAGCGCCGAACGTCCTCGTCGGTGGCCAGCAGCTCGCCAGTCGGCGTCCGCAGCCCGTGCAGCGCGAAACGAGCGCTGACGTAGATCGCGCCCTGTGGCCGGATGCACTCGACGGGCAATCCGTCGCGCTGCAGAGTCATCAACCCGTCGAAGAGCGCGTCGAGCCGCTGCTCGACTTCGCCGCGCATGTTCTCCATGAACCGGTCCACGGCCGCGTGGTCGTTCAGGAGACGTGTCGTCGCGATCTGCTCGGCGCGCGGTGCCCAGGCGCCGACGTGTCCGATGACGTCGTTCATTGGCTTGATGACGTCCGGCGGAGCGATCGCCCAGCCCACACGAAGGCCGGTGGCCGCAAACGCCTTCGAGATCGCATCGACGATGACGACGTACGGCGCGATCTCGGGCCGAAGTGAAATAGGATCCACGTGCTTGCCGCCGCGCGTGGTGAGCATCCAGTACACCTGATCGTACATCACGAACAGCGCGCGCTCGTCGGGCGCGCGACGCGCGTTCTCCTCGAGCACGAGATCGCAGATCGCCCCGAGCTGACCGGCGTCGAACAACGTGCCGGTGGGATTGAGGGGCGAGTTGAGGGCGAGCACGCGCGCGCCGCGAATCACCGGGCGAAGTTGTTCGGCCGTGGGCAGAAACCCCGTGCGCGCGTCGCACTGCACCGTCACGGCGTTGGCGCCGAGGATCTGACAGTAGTAGTCGTTGTTCCACGAGGGCACGCCGAACACGACACGATCGCCCGGGTCGACCAAGGCTCGGTACATCGCGTAGATCGCCGGCCGCGCGCCGGAGGCGATCAACACCGACTCGATGGGAAACTCGAGCCCGAGCCGCCGCGCGTAGAACTCGCGCACGGCGTTGCGCAGCGTCTCCAATCCGATCGGCGGCGGATAGGTGGATTCGCCGGCTCGAAGCGCGTCGACGATTCCATCCTCGAGCTCACGCGGGATGCGGAAATACTTCGAGGAAAAATCGCCGACCGTGAGGTCGACGAGTTCCTTCCCTTCCTTCACCAACCCACGGACCTCGGCGGCGATCCGCAGAATGGCGGAGGCACGGAGGTCTCCCGAGAGAATCGACAGGCGTCGGTTTGGCATAACTCGAAAGTGCGAAGAAAACGTTGTGGGTGGAAGGGTCGGGTACTTCGGGCGGACGTTCGGGCTCTAGCTTGGCGAGTCGGGCCGCTCTATCGGGCTGCGTTCCGTCATTTTTCACGCGGATGACTCCGATGACTCCGATCATTCCGGATAAAGCGATCGTGCTGCTCGAGAAAGAGCTGACATCGGTGATGATCGGGGGATTTTACGAGGTCTACAACGGGTTGGGGTACGGGTTTCTCGAAACCAACTACCGCAACGCCTTGGCGCTCGAGTACCAAGCGCGAGGTCTGTCCGTAGCACGCGAGGTGGGGATCGCCGTGCGGTACAAGGGGCATGTAGTCGGCAGGTACCGCGCCGACATGATCGTCGAGGGCAAGGTGCTGGTGGAGGTCAAATGCAGCGCGGCGCTCTCGCCGCCGGATCACAAGCAGGTTGCGAACTACCTGCGCGCCACCGGCGTCCCGATCGCCCTGCTCTTTCACTTCGGACCGAAGCCCGAGTTCCACCGCTCCATTCTGAGCAACACCCAACAAAGCCCTTCAAAATCCGCCGCACCCGAGTCATCCGAGTCATCCGAGTGAAAATGACGGAATCGTCCCGGCAAAGCCGCCGGTCGAGGCTTGAAAGCACCCTCGATCGGCCCAATCGCTAAGCTGCTTCGACCTCCCCAAGTTGTCTCCGCACCGCCGCCAACACGACCCTCGGCTCCGCGGGCTTGGGGATGTATCCGTCGCATCCGGCATCCACGGCCTTTTGCTGGTCCGACGCGAGTGCATGGGCGGTCAACGCAATGATCGGGATCGATGCCGTTTCGGGGTCGGCCTTCAGTCGGCGGGTGGCTTCCCAGCCATCGATCAACGGAATCGACACGTCCATCAGGATGATCGCCGGATGCTCGCGCTGCGCCGCCTCGATTCCCGCCTGTCCGTCGCGCGCCTCGATGACCGTGTAGCCCGAGTGCCGAAGGATCGTGGAGTAAATGACGAGGTTGTCCTCGTTGTCTTCGACGAGGAGCACCGTTTTGTTCGTCCCGGGCATACGGCCTTGGTAGAGGTGACGGGCTAGCCAGGCCATCCGAGACTGGAAGAATCGCGCCACCAACCGAGCGCGGCGATTCATTGGTCCGGCGCTTGCTTTTCTAGCGGCCGGGATGGTCAAATCAAGGGCACATGGACTACGGGCAGACGACGGATTCGGACGACGGCGGGAAGCGGGAAGAGACCGGCGGTGACGAAGAGGCGGCCGGGCGCATGCGTCGCGCGATCAGCGCCGCGTCGAAGGGTACGGGCTCGCGCGAAGAATTGAAAGCGTCGGCGCGCGCGCTCGTCGAGCAGCTGCGTTCCGAGAATCAACGGCCCGAGCAGATGCTGCTGCAAATCAAGAAAATTCTCGCCGAGTCCGGCCTGCGGCCGTCGTACGCCGCGGCGAAAGACAGCTCCGTCGCGGCCGGCGCCGAGGCGTCGGTCTATCGCGACGTGATTGCCTGGAGCATCCGCTTCTACTACGCCGATCGCTCGGCCGTCACAGGGAACGACAGCTAGGGCGCGACTTCGTGGAACGCGACGTCCTTTTCCCGCTCGAGCGCCCAACGTAGGCCCCAGGCATCCTCGAAGAGGATGAGCGGGCTGCCCTTCGCGTCCCACAACAGCATGCGGCCGCGGTCCCGGGCGATTCGCTCGATCTCGCGCATCGGCCCCACGACCCAGCGCGGGTAGCGCGCCGCGATTCGCTCCAACTTGCACAGCGCGCCGTACTCGTGCTCCAGGCGATGCAGCATGACGTCGAACTGCAGCTCGCCCACCGCGCCGACGATCGGCGTGGGGCTCACGGTATCCGTGCCGGAGGTGAAGAACACCTGGGCGGCGCCTTCCTCGGTCAGCTGCCGAAGCCCGGCGTCGAGCTGCTTTCGCTTCATCGGGTCGAGGAGCACGATGCGCGCGAAGTGCTCCGGCGCGAAGCGCGGAATGCCGCTGAACTCGATGTCGTTCGTTTCCGAAAGCGAGTCGCCGATGCGCAGGTTGCCGCGGTCCATCACGCCGATGACGTCGCCCGGCCACGCCTCTTCGACCGCCGTGCGCTCGCGCGCCATGAACTGCTGCGGCGAGGCGAGACGGATCATCTTGCCCGTCCGCACGTGCTTCACCTGCATTCCCGCCTCGAAACGTCCCGACGCAATGCGCACGAACGCCACGCGATCGCGGTGCTTGGGGTCCATGTTCGCCTGAATCTTGAACACGAAGCCGGTGAACTGCTCGTCGGTCGGGTTCACGATGCCGGCGGCGATGCCGGTCACCTCGCGCGGCGCCGGCGGCGGCGCGAGCTCGAGGAACTCGCGCAGGAACGGCTCGACGCCGAAGTTCGTGAGCGCGCTGCCGAAGAACACCGGCGACAGCTCGCCGGTGATGAACGCCTGCTCGTCGAACGGATGGCCC
Organism: Gemmatimonadota bacterium; assembly: GCA_028287235.1. GTDB lineage: Bacteria > Gemmatimonadota > Gemmatimonadetes > Gemmatimonadales > Gemmatimonadaceae > JAQBQB01. The sequence continues at coordinate 245,239 of JAQBQB010000002.1, forward strand.
GCCGCGTCGAGCAGTGAGATGTCCTGAATGAGCTTCTCCTGCGACTCGGCGCCGAGCACTTCGCGGAGCTCCGCGTCGTGGAGCGACGAGATGGCAACGGTGGCCCGGGTCGCGCCGTGATGCTCGCCGCGCTCGAACAGGTGCACCTGCTTCTGCCGGCGGTCGTACACGCCGACGAACGCGCCATCCTTGTGAATGGGCCAGGTGATGGGATGGCAGGCGATCTCGAGATCGGCTTCGACGTCGCTCAGCAGCTTGAGCGGATCTTCACCGACGCGGTCGCACTTGTTCACGAACGTGAAGATCGGCATGCGGCGGCGCTTGCACACCGCGAAGAGCTGCCGCGTGCGATCTTCGACGCCCTTGCGATTGTCGAGCAGCATCACCGCGCTGTCGGCGGCGACGAGCGTGCGATAGGTATCCTCGGAGAAGTCCTCGTGGCCGGGCGTGTCGAGGAGGTTGATGTGATACCCCTCGTACATGAACTGCATCACGCTCGACGTGACCGAGATGCCGCGCTCCTGCTCGAGCTTCATCCAGTCCGACGTGGCGTGCCGCGCGGCACGCCGCGACTTGACCGACCCCGCGAGATGGATGGCTCCGCCGTACAGCAGGAGCTTCTCCGTCAGCGTGGTCTTGCCGGCGTCGGGGTGGCTGATGATCGCGAAGGTCCGCCGGGTTTTGACGGCGTCCTGCAGTTGGCTCTCGAGGTCGACCGACAACGGGAACTACCTAGATTCAAAGAGTAGAAGGCACATCGAGGGTCTGTACACGCCAAGGGCCCGACCCCGCAGGATCAGGCCCCCGCCCCCCGGACACCCAGAGTAATTTAATGGCCATGCACCCCCGAATGGAGTGTCCCGCGTGACCCCTTGGGTCCGGCGGCTGATCGTCGCCAACATCGTGGTGTTCTTTCTTCAGCAAACGGCGCCGGCTATCACCAACGCGCTGGTGTTCGTGCCGCGGTACATCTTCGTCCAGCCGTGGACGGTGGTGACGTATATGTTCCTCCACGGCGGGATCACGCACATTCTCTTCAACATGCTCGGTCTGTACTTCTTCGGGCCGCGTGTGGAGGAGCGCATCGGCTCGAACCGGTTCATCACGCTGTACGGCATCAGTGGCGTGTCCGGCGCGATCCTCTCGATGTTCTTCGCGCCGAACGCTCCGATCATCGGCGCGTCGGGCGCGGTGTTCGGCGTGATGCTCGCGTTCGCGCGCTTCTGGCCGACGGCGCAGATCTACATCATGGGCATCCTGCCGCTCGAAGCGCGGTTCGCGGTCATTCTGTTCGCGCTGATCTCACTCTGGAGCGGCTTCAACGGCTCGCGCGGCGGCGTCGCCGACTTCGCGCACCTGGGGGGATTCGTCGGCGCGTGGGCATATCTTACCTGGCTCGACCGGCGCGCCGGGGCTCGGAGCTTTCGAGCGCAGACCACGCCGAAAATCGGAAAGGACGTGCTCGGAAATTGGCGGCGTGTCGATCCGAAGGCAGTGCACGAGGTGAATCGCGACGAGGTGAATCGGATCCTCGACAAGATCAGCGCGACCGGGCTCGGAAGTTTGACGCCGACGGAGCGGCTGTTCCTGTCGAACTTCGTGCCGCCCGACGATCGGGTGCCGCCGATTTCCTAAGGGTTGGACCCGCGCACCGTACCGCGCGCGTCCGCGTGTTGTTGAGAGTTATGCGATGTCGAGAATGAGCTCGACCGCCTCGACGTAGCGCCGCCAGTTGGCCGTCTCGGCGCCTACGGCACGGCGGCCCGACGCGGTGAGCTGGTAGTATTTCGCGCGGCGGTTGTTCTCGGTGGTCTGCCAGTCGCTCTCGATCCACCCGCGCTGCTCGAGTCGCTGGAGCGCGGGATAGAGCGAGCCTTGATTGACGTCGAGGGTGCCGCGGGAGAACTGCTGGATTCGCGCGCTGATGCCCCAGCCGTGCATCGGCTCGAGGGTGAGCGTCTTGAGGATCAGGAGGTCGAGCGTGCCGCGGAGGACGTCGGACTGATCGTGCGCCATGGGGGCCTTCTGTCGTGTTTCGACAGAACGTAGGACTGCTCCTGTCGGAATGCAACAGGAGAGTGGCGAACCGGACGCGAGTCGAGGGACCTCCGTCACAGACGGAGATCCCTCGACGTCGCTCGGAACCACAACGGCTTCGCTTCGCTCAGGATGACACGCGCGACTCTCTACTGCGAATCGGACGTCCCGAGCGCCACGGCGCGCTGGCCCTTGCTCTCGATGACGAACACCACGCGCCGATTCTGCTCCGCGCCGGGCTTGTCGCCCCACGCACCCGGAATCACGAGACGCGTCTTGCCGTAGCCCACGGTGTTGAGTTGCTCTCCGCCCAATCCCTGCGACACGAGATAGTCGCGCACCGCGGACGCGCGCCGCTTGGACAGATCGAGATTGTAGCGCGCCGAGCCCGCGGGATCGGCGAAGCCTTCGACCGTCACCTTGGAGCCGGGATAGTACTGCTGCACTACGTGCGCGAAGCGCTCGAGCGCCACATGGTCGCGGTCCATCACCGACGCGTCGTTGAAGGCAAAGTTCACGGGCATCGCGAACTGCAGCCCATCCTGCATCGCCGTGATCTTGGCGCCGAAGTCGGTGCGCAGCGTCTGCAGCTCGGTGCGGAGCGCCTGGACGTCGCCGCGCACCATGCCGAGGTCCTGCCGCAGCGCGCTGTCGCTGGCGGCGCGTTCAGCGCGTTCAGCCGCGAGCGCGCTCTGTTGCTGCGCGAGGGACGCCTGTTGCTGTTCCGTGGCGCGCCGAAGCGCGCCGGTCGTCGCACATCCGCTGAGCAGGGCGACCGCCGCGCCCGCGGCGATGATCGATCCATTGTGAAACCGCATTGGTTCTCCTGGAAGGGGGTGAAAATCCAACGCTCCCCATCGCGTGCAAGAACCGAGCACGAGATCACAAATGTGATGACCGTCACGACCGCTGCGTGGAGTACCTCACAGGCGGCGAGGGTAGATGAGTTTCCTCATGAGTACTTGCTCATTGATCGGCCGCGGTCGCGTTCGCCTCGGAACGCGTCAACCGGCCCTACGACGGCGCCTTGAACTCCGGCAGCACCGTTCGCGTATCGGTGATCTGGTCGCGGATCTTGAACCGCGCGTCCAGATACCGCCGGTACGCCTTTCCCAGCGCCGTCGACGCGGAGGTGAACGGCGTCTGGCAGCGTAGCACCGTGCTGGGGTCGGCCTGACAGGCCATGGCCGCCGCCGACAACCGGTCGAGCGCAGCGCGGGCCGCGCGGAGCGACCCCACCAGCTCGGCGTGCATCGCGCGCAGATCGTCGGGCGCGCGGACGCCGGCGAACCGGCTCACGATGTCGTCGACGACCAGGGCCGCGCCCTCGCTCCGACGCGCGATCTCGAAGAACAGCACGCCCGCCGAGTCGCGCGCGGCAAACATCATCTGAATGCGGACCTGGGCACGGACGGGGAAAAAGTCCAACCGATGGATCGCGCTGTCGGCGATGTGGATGATCGATTGCGCGTACACCGCTTCCTCGCGCGCAGGGTCGTGGGCGGCGGGCGTCTGCGCCGTTGCGCGGACGGCCGGCGCAGCGAGAGCAACGAGCGCGACGCACATCACGACGACCCGCGCGACACCGACAGGACGAATCATGCGAGGCTCGGGATGATGGGACCACAAACGACCCGTCCTGATAGTCCGCATTCCTTGTTCCCGACGCAAGCCGATCTCGTGCGCCCCGGTCCCACTTGTGCATTGGATCGCGGCGACCATGCAGCACGGCGTACACTCCCGGACACGAGTCGCACCGTGTCGTGCTCTTCTCGTGAGCACGATGCTCGTTGCCGTGTCCGGTTGCACCGTAGGCACCCCACGCATCGACGGCGTTCCCGGCACGGCGCCGACGCCATCGACTCCATGGACCGTTCCCGCGGCGGCGCGGACTCCACCGCCGCCCCCGGAACCGCCGCTTGCGCCCGCCGCGTCCGCGGCACTCGAGGCCGACTCGGCCACCGCGGGCGGAGCGCGCGATCTCTCGCTCATCGACGTCGTCGATCTCGCGCTCCGTAACAACCCGGCCACGCGCGACTCGTGGGAGACCGCGGTCGCGGCCGTCGACCAATATGGCGCGAGTCGCGGGTCGTTGTATCCGAACGTGAATGGAAACGTCACGCTGTCGCGCTCGATGAGCGCGACCGGAACGACCAGCACCGGGCTCCCCGCTGGACAGACCGGCGACAGCCTCACCAACGGCGGCACTCGAACGACCAGCGTCGTGTCGACCACGCGCACGCAGTTCGCGCCGTCCGTGTCGCTCTCCTATCTGATCTTGGACCTCGGCGGCCGCGCCGGCACCATCGAAACGGCGAAGCAACAGGCGATCGCCGCGAACCTCGCGCACAACGCGACGGTCCAGAACGTGGTGCTGCAGGTGGAGTCGGCCCTCTTTTCTTTTCTCGCCACCCGCGCGCTGCGCGACGCGCAGCTCACGGCCGTCGACGAAGCGCGTGCCGACACGGCAGCGTCCGAGGCTCGGTTGCGCGTTGGCGTGGGCACGCTGGAAGAAGTCCTGCAGACGCGAACGGCGCTCGCGCAGGCGCGCGTGCAGCTCGCCACGCTCGAGGGCAACCTGCTCGCCGCGCGCGGAACGCTTGCCGTGGCCATGGGGCTGCGCGCCAACGCGCGGTTCGTGATTCCAAACATCGAGACGTCGGGGTCCGTCGCCACCGTGGCGGCGTCGGTCGACACGCTGATCAACCGCTCTATTGTAGCGCGACCCGAGCTCGCCCAGTCGCGCGCCGAAGCGGCGGCGTTGGCGGCACAGATTCGCGTGGCGCGCTCGGCGGGCTACCCGGCGCTCACGCTCAGTTCCACCGGCGGTTACACGCGAGCCCTGCAGGGCACGGGCACCAATGGCCGCAACTACTCGCTCGTACTTGGCCTGCAGATCCCGATCTTCAACGGCTTCGCGCGGGAGTATGACGTCCGCGCGGCGCGGGCGCAGTACGAAGCGGGCCTCGCCCGCGTGGAATCCACGCTGCAGCAGATCACGCTCCAGGTGTTCACCTCGTACGCCGTCGTTCAGACGTCGACCCAGCGGGTGGGCGCGGCGAGCGATCTGCTGACCAGCGCCCAACAATCTTCCGACGTGGCGCTCGGCCGCTACCGCGAAGGTGTCGGCACGATCGTGGACGTGTTGCTCGCGCGCAGCGCGCTGGCGACCGCCCGCGCCGAAGTCATCCAGGCGAGCTGGGAATGGCGGACCGCGCTGGCACAGCTCGCGCACGATACCGGCTCGCTCGACGTGGCGGGCCGACCCAACGTACCCCTCGGTGCCCCATGAGCAGGACCACGAGCAGGGCCGCGAACAGGACCATGAGCAACTTCGCACGATGGACGCGCGGGTGCGCCGCGTGGATCGGCGTCGCGGCGCTGGTCGATTGCAAGGGCGCCGCGCCGAAGAGGCAGACCCCACCCACGCCGGTCCGCGTTTCGCCTGTGGCGCGGATCGACGCGCCGGTGGTCATCGTCGCGAGCGGCGTCGTGGAGCCGGTGCAGACCGTGTCGGTTACGACGCAAGTCACCGGTTCCCTGCTCGACGTGCTCTTCAAGGAAGGGGATTTCGTGCAAGCGGGCCAGGTGTTGTTTCGCATCGACCCGCGCTCCTTCGCCGCCGCCGCCGACCAGGCGCGAGCAGTGCTGGCGCGCGACGAAGCGCAGGCCGAGGCGGCGCGCAAGGATGACGAGCGGTATCGCAGGCTCGCCGACATGGGGTACGTGAGTCGTTCACAGTCGGATCAGATGCATGCAACCGCGGTCGCTCAGGCCGCGACGGTCGTGGCGGACCAGGCCGCGCTTCGGTCCGCGCAGGTGACGCTTGGCTTCACGACGATTCGCGCGCCCATCGCCGGACGCACGGGCAGCCTACTCGTTCGCCGGGGAAACAACGTGAGCCCGGGCGGAAGTCCGCTCGTCGTCATCAATCAGATCAGCCCCGTGCTCGTGCGCTTTCCAGTGCTCGACAACGATTTCGACGCGCTTCGGCGCGCCGTTGCCATGCATGCGCTCGCGGTGAAAGCGGTGTCGAGCGACAGCAGCGAGGCGAGCGACCAGGGACAGCTCTCCTTCCTCGACAACGCGGTGGATTCGCTCACCGGAACGGTGACGGGCAAGGCGAGCTTCCCGAACACGGGCCGCCGGCTCTGGCCGGGCGAGCTCGTGTTCCTGTCGGTGCAGCTCGACGTGCAGCGCGGTGTGCTGGCCGTGCCAAGTGAAGCGGTGCAGATCGGACAACAGGGTCCATACGTGTATGTCGTCGACCAGAAGCAGACGGCGCAGACGCGGCCCGTAACGCCAGGCATTCAAGTCGGCGACCTCACCGTGATCCAGAAGGGTGTCGCGGCGGGCGAGCGCGTCGTGATCGATGGGCAGTCGCGGCTCAACCCCGGCGCGCGCGTCGCGATTCTCGGAGCGGGAACGGACACCGGTACCGCTCGGATGAGGACTGGAAGCGGGCAAGGCTCCGCGGCGGGAGACATCGTCACCGGGCGAGCCGGGACCAACGCCCCGAGCGTCGCTCGCGGAGGCGGCGGAGCGCCGTCTGCGACGCCTACCGTCACGCCTACCATCACGCCTACCGTCACGCGTAACATCACGCCGACCCTGCCCGTGACGACGGCGCCGACCATGCCGGCGATACCGGCAATACCGGCGACGACGACCACCACGCCCACCGGAACGGCCGGCCGCGCCACGCAGCCGACCACCGGCGTACGGCCACCGGTCACGCCGACCCCGCCGCGGCCATGAACATCTCCACGCTGTTCATCCGCCGGCCGGTCATGACGCTCCTCGTCATGGCGGGGATTCTCGTCTTCGGCATCGTCGCCTACCGGCGGCTGCCGATCAGCGATCTGCCGACCGTCGACTATCCCACGATCACGGTGAGCGCGAGCTTGCCGGGCGCGAGCCCGGAAACGATGGCCGCCGCCGTGGCCACGCCGCTCGAAAAACAGTTCTCGACGATCGCGGGCATCGACAACATGACGTCCACGTCGAGCCTGGGGTCGACGTCGATCACGCTGCAGTTCTCGCTCGCCCGCGACATCGACGCCGCCGCGCAGGACGTACAGGCCGCGATCGCCAAGACGCTGCGGCAACTGCCGCTCGGCATCACCCCGCCTTCATACCAGAAGTCGAATCCCGCCGCGTCGCCCATCTTGCTCTTCGCGCTCACCTCGAAGACGCAGTCGATGCCCCAGCTCGATGAGATCGGCGAGACGACGATCGCGCAGCGGCTGTCGATGATCGACGGCGTGGCACAGGTGCAGGTGTACGGCGCCGCCAAGTACGCGGTGCGCATCCAGCTCGATCCCACGGCGCTGGCCTACCGACAAATCGGCATCGACGAAGTGGCGACGGCGATCACGCAGCAGAACGTCAGCCAGCCCACCGGCGTGCTCTGGGGCCGCACCACCGCCTACACGCTGCAGGCGAGCGGCCAACTACAGAACGCGGCGGCGTTCCGCGCGATGAGCGTCACCTATCGCAACGGCGCCGCCGTGCAGCTCGGCGCGCTCGGCCGCGTGCTCGACGACGTGGAGAACAACCGCAACGCCAGCTGGTTCAACGGCAATCGCGCCATCGTGCTGGCCGTGCAGCGCCAACCGGGCACGAACACCGTTGCCATTGCCACGGCGGTCAACGCCGAGCTGGACTCGCTGCGGGCACAGGTGCCCGGCGCGGTCACGATCAACACGCTGTTCGACCGTTCGATCGGAATCGAGCAGTCGGTGCGCGACGTGAAGATGACGCTGCTGCTGACGCTCGGCCTCGTCATCGCCGTGATCTTCATCTTCCTGCGGAACGTGTGGGCGACGATCATCCCGAGTTTGGCGCTGCCGCTCTCCATCGTCGGCACGTTTCCGATCATGTACCTGCTCAACTACAGCCTGGACACGCTGTCGTTGATGGCCCTCACGCTCGCCGTGGGCTTCGTCGTGGACGACGCCATCGTGATGCTCGAGAACATCGTCCGGCATCTCGAGATGGGAAAAGCGCCGCTCGACGCGGCGATCGATGGTGCGCGCGAAGTCGGCTTCACGATCGTCTCGATGACGATCTCGCTCACCGCGGTGTTCATTCCGCTGCTCTTTCTCGGCGGCATCGTGGGCCGGTTGTTTCGCGAGTTCGCCGTGGTCATCGCCACGTCGATCCTCGTCTCGGGATTGGTGTCGCTGACGTTCACGCCGATGCTGTCGAGCCGCTTCCTGCGCTCGGAGAAGGACAAGAAGCACAACCGCCTGTACGTGGCGACGGAGCGGGCGTACGACTGGCTGCTCGACCAGTACAAATGGACGCTCGCCTGGACGATGCGCCATCGCGCGCTGTCGATGTTGTTCTCGCTGGTCGTGTTGATCGGCACCGGCATCCTGTTCAAGCTCGTGCCGACCGGGTTCATTCCCGACCAGGACACGGGTACGCTGAACATCTCGACCGAAGCGGCGCAGGGAACGTCGTTCGACGACATGGTGCGGCGCCAGCAACAGATCGCCGCGATCGTGCAGCGCGACTCGAGCGTGCAGGCGCTCATGTCGACGGTCGGCGGCGGCGGCGGATCGTCGGCGTCGAATACCGGCCGCCTGCAGCTCACGCTCAAACCGCTCGGCCAGCGGCCGCCCGCCGCGGACATCGTCGCCAGCCTGCGCGCGAAGCTGTCGCGCGTTCCCGGCATCACGGCGTACGCGTCGCTCCCGCCGGCCATTCAGATCGGCGGACGGCAGTCGAAGAGCCAGTATCAGTTCACCATGCAAGCGCAGGACGTCGCGACGCTCTACGCCGCCGCACAGAAGCTCCTCGACGCAGCGCGCAAATCCGATCTGCTGCAAGACGTGACGAGCGACATGCAGAACAACAACCCGCAGGTGAACGTCGACATCAATCGCGTGCGGGCGGCGGCGTTCGGCGTCACGGCGAACCAGGTCGAGAGCTCGTTGTACGACGCGTACGGATCGCGCCAGGTGTCGACGATCTACACGCCCAGCAACGAGTACGAGGTGATCATGGAGCTCCTGCCGCAGTATCAACAGGACATCTCGGCGTTGGGACTGCTGTTCGTCAAAGGCACCACCGGAGCGCTCCTCCCGTTGAAAGCAGTAGCGACGCTCACGAAGACGTCAGGGCCGGTGACGATCAACCATTCCGGCCAGCTGCCCTCGGTGACGATCTCGTTCAACCTCGCGCCGAGCGCGTCGCTCGGCGCGGCGACCGCCGAGATGCAGCGCTTGGCCACTGTGAATCTGCCGAGCGGCATCACGACGTCGTTCTCCGGCACCGCGCAGGTCTTTCAATCGACGCAGGCGGGACTGCTCGTTCTCGTGATCCTCGCGGTGTTCGTGATCTACATGGTGCTCGGCGTGTTGTACGAGAGCTTCATCCATCCGATCACCATTCTCTCGGGACTTCCCTTCGCGGCGTTCGGCGCGCTGCTCGCCCTCTACATCTTCCACATCGAGCTGAGCGTGTTCGCGTTCGTGGGCATCATCCTGCTCATCGGCATCGTGAAGAAGAACGCGATCATGATGGTGGACTTCGCGGTCGAGGCGGAGCACAAGGACGGGATGGCGCCGGAGGACGCGATCATTCACGCGGCGCACGTGCGCTTTCGCCCGATCATGATGACGACCGTCGCGGCGCTCGTCGGCACGCTGCCCGTCGCGCTGGCGACCGGCATGGGTTCGGAGACGCGTCGCCCACTCGGCATCGCGGTGGTTGGCGGTCTGGCGTTCTCCCAGCTGATCACGCTCTACATCACGCCGATCGTCTACACGTATCTCGATCCGCTCAACAAGCGGGTGGAGCGGAAGCTCTCGCGCGACAGGAAGAAACAGACGGCTAAGACTGGGGACGTCGTGCCGCAGCCTGCAGTCGGCTCCGTGCGTGCCCAAGAGGGATAGCCGGGAGCGGTAGGGACCGTTAACGTTTCAGCGGTGTCTTACGTCTACCGACGTGAGCATCCTGAGAGGAATCATGAGAGTCTATGGTCGAGCGAGCTTCGTTGCCGCAGCGTCCGCTTTGATGGCCGTCGCGGCCTGCAGTGGCAAAGGTCAGCCGATGGACGACGGCCTCAAGAAGGATCTCGCCGCGGCCGGCCCCACCGGGCTCGAGCTTGCGCCAAAGTCAGGGAAGTCGCAGATGGTCGTCTCGGCGATCGAAGGCGGCCCGACGTCGGCGCCCGCACCGGCGTCGCGCAAGCCGGTGACGAAGCCGACTCCCAGGCCGGCCACCAAGCTCGCGTCGAATCGCACCCAGGCTCCGGCGCCCGCGCCGCAGCCGAAGATCGCGGAACCGGTGCCGAGCTATCCCTCGCCGGCCGCTGAACCGGCGCCCGCGCCGCGTCAGACCGAGCCTGCTCCGTTGCCGCCGGCTGCTCCGCAGTCGCAGGGACGTCAGAAGGGCGTGTACAAGACCGAAGGCGACATCTTCCGCCAGATGCCCTGGATCAAACCGTAGGGCTCGAGTCACCAAAGCACGAGCAGTCATGCCGAGCGAAGTCGAGGGATCTCCTGAGTGAAGGGGATCCCTCGAATCGTTTTCGCGTCGAATCCGTTCACGACATTACTGCTCACGACATTACTGCTTGCTAACATCTACGCGCACTCGTACGTTGGAATCGATTCCTGAATCGATGGGCACTGCGACGATGCTCCACGCTGTCGTCGGATCGATACGGCCACCGCAGCAGTCGGCACGTCGACGATGATCCCGACCGCGATCGCGATGGTAGCCATGGAATAGGGCAGCCGGTGCCCCTCCGTGACCCAGCGCAGCCTTGCTGGCGATCAGCGCGAGATCAGTGCGAGCGCCGCGACCGTCCTCTGCCCCGCGGCCTCCCTCGACTTTGCTCGACTCGCCGCCGCCTCCGCATACCCCATCCTGCTGTCGGGCGAGACAGGATCCGGGAAGACGCATCTCGCACGCGCCATTCACGAGATGAGTGTGCGACGGAGCTGGCCGTTCGTCGCCGTCAACTGCGGAGCGATTCCCGAACAGCTCTTCGAACGGGAGATGTTCGGCCACGTGCGCGGCGCGTTCACCGACGCGCGTGAATCGCAGCCCGGCGTGGTCGAGGGCGCACATCGGGGAACGCTGCTCCTCGACGAGATCGGCGAAACGCCGCCGGCGACGCAGGCGAAGCTGCTGAGCGTGTACGAAGACGGCGTCATTCGGCGGCTCGGCGCCACCGTCACGGTTGCTGTCGACGTGCGCATGGTGGCGGCCACCAACGCCTCCCTCGAGCAGTTGGTGGCCCGGCGACTCTTCCGCGCGGACCTGTTCCACCGTTGCGCGGTGCTGGAGCATCATCTCGCGCCGCTGCGGGAGCGGCGCGAGGAGTTGCCTCTCATCATCGAGACTCTTCTTCGGCGCATCGCCGGGCCCGCGGCGCCGCTGCCGGCGATCACCGCCGACGCGTACGCGCTGATCGCCGAGTACGACTGGCCGGGAAACCTGCGCGAGTTGGACAACGCATTGCGGCGCGCCGTCGTGCACGCCGGCAGCGGCGCGATGGATGCCGGGCATCTTCCCGACCGCGTCCGGCGGCCCGTGCGCCTGGCGGCGAGCGCGCCGACGTCGAAAATGCGACGCTACGCGGCGCCGGCGGATCGTGGCGGAGAGCTCCTCGCCATCCAGACGGCGCTGCTGCAAGAGCGCGGGAACCGCACCCACGCCGCGCGGCGCCTGGGCATGTCGCGATCGACGCTGTGGGCGAAGCTGCGTCACGGGCTGCCTGAAGTGCGCGTATCCGGCAACGGAGCGACAGCGGTCACGACAGCACACACGACGGACACGGCCAACGACCGTTCGCCCGTCGTTCAGACACCGTTCAAACAGTCGCGACCGTCGGACGATCGCGGCGCCTTCGGTGCGGCCGACGACGTAACCTCAAGCAACTCATGAGCATACAATTATTAGAATACTCTCAGAAAGCCCATTGTCATCGGCACTCATCGTGCCTGCTTCGGGGTGGTCCGCCTGCGACGCCGCCAGCCGCGCACGACGACCAGCATCACTCACACCATTAATGAGAGGGTTCTAATGCAACGAATCACTCGCTTTTTCGCCGGATCGGCGCTCGGCACCGCGCTGGCCTTCTGTGCGCTCAGCGTCGCCCCAAACCGCGCCGGCGCGCAGGAAGAGATCGCAGCCGACAGCGACAGCAGCCTCACGTGCGTCGAGACCACGAACTACGTGTGCTGCGAGAGCAGCACCGGCAAGGTCACCTGTATGAAGAAGTAGCGAGCAGCGTCCGCGACGGTTGGCGGACTGCTGTCTCCAGCGTGTTCTTTCGTAGGGCGCGGCGTCCAGGCGGACGTACCGCGCGCTTCCCACGATCGCCGCGAGGGCCCATGCGCACGCATCGAATGTTCATGATCGATCCGTATTTCGCGGCCGGTCTCGCCTCGATGCTCTCGTTGGGCGCCATCGCCTTCTTTCGCGGCGGGGGCAGCCGGCCCGCCGGATCCGTCTCCGCCGCGACGCTGCAACGCGTCGAAGCAGTCGCCGCACCACCCCGCCGGCTTGGACGCTTGGGCGATCCCGTCCGCATCGCCGAGCTGACCGATTTCGCGTGTCCCGCCTGCGCCGCCGCACATGCCGCGATGTGGCCCGTGATCGCGCGGCTCGTGCAGCAAGGAGTGGCGCACTACGAGGTGCGAGATCTTCCGCTCCCGAGTCATCAGAACGCGATACCGGCCGCGATCATCGCTCAGTGCGTGGCGAACGCCGGCGACTCCATTTACTGGCGCTTCCATGACGCGCTGTTCGCGCACCAGCGCGAGTGGGTCGCGGCGTATCCACCCGAGCCGGCGATCATGCCGCTCGCCGCCGCGGCGGGCGCGGACACGGCTGCCGTCGGTGCATGCGTCGCGAAAGAGGGCCGCGAACGATCGCTCCGCCTGCAGCGAACCTGGCAGGTCGCGAGCGACAACGGGTTGCGCTTCACACCGTACGTAACCGTCAACGGACGCGCGGTGTCGTGGCCGGCACTCGAAGCGGCAGTCCAGCGCGTCGCCGCAGCACACCGTCCATAGGATCGAGAGTGGTCATGGACGCGATCTGGCAGGACGTGCGTTACGCGTGGCGTAGTGTAGCCCGGCGGCCCGGCTTCAGCGTGCCCGCCGTGGCGACGCTCGCCCTGGCAATGTCCGTCGTGACGGTGCTCTTCAGCGCCGTGAGCGCGCTGCTCTGGCGAGATGTTCCGGGGCGTGCGCCCGAGCAGCTCGTCGAAGCCATCCCGCGCCTCCGCATGGGATTCGAATCTCATTTCACCTATCCGCAACTCGTCGCGCTGGCGCGCGACGACACGTTGTTCGCGGGCATCGCCGGCATCGCGAGCGCGCGCTTCAGTCTTCAATCAAGCAGCGCGGCCGAGGTGCGCGACGGCCGCTACGTGACTCGCAGCTACTTCTCGGTGCTTGGCGTCGCCCCGGAGATTGGCTCCTTCTTTACAGCAACAGCCAACGATGCCGCGGCCGAACGGGAGGTCGTATTAGGGTATGGCGAGTGGCGCCGCCTGTTCCATGGCGACCCGCGCGTCGTCGGCGCATCGATGCTCGTCAACCGGCGTCCGGTGACGATCGTCGGCGTCGCGCCTCGGGAGCTCACGGCGGTCGCGGTCGGCGAGCCGCCAGCGCTCTGGGTCCCCACGAACTTGGCCCCCGAGCTCACCGGTAACCGCCAGGCGCTCGCGGCCGACGCTGCGTGGCTGAACGGCATCATCCGGCTGCGAACGGACGTGCCGCGCAACGTCGCGCAGGTCCGCCTCGCCGATCGTTTGCGGCGGTTCGACCAAGCGATGCCGTCGGGACTTCCCGTGAAATCCGTCACGTTCCGCGCCGCGACCACGATTCCCGCCGCGCAACAGCAATCCATGCGCGGCTACCTGGCGCTGCTGAGCGCCATTGCCGTACTGGTCCTGCTCGTCGCGTGCGTCAACGTCGCGGGGATGTTGCTCGCGCGCGCCAGCGCGCGCCAGCTCGAGACGGCGGTGCGACTCGCGATTGGCGCCGGCCGGTGGAGGCTCACGCGCCAGTGGGCGTTCGAAGGGCTGATGCTGTTTTTCGTTGCGGCCTGCGTCGCGCTCGCCGTTACGCCGTTGCTGGCACAGCTCGCGGCGGTGGTGCGCTGGCCCGTGCCCGTGACGCTCGACTTCCATATCGACGGGCACACCGCGCTCTTCACCGCGGCGATGGCATTCGTCACCGGCTTGGGCGCCAGCCTCGTGCCCGCACTGCAAATCGTTCGCGGAAGCTCCCTGCTCCCCGCGCTCCGCGACGCCGCATCCACGCCGCGCGGCGGCTTCGCGCGGCACGCGATGGTGACGGCCCAGATCGCGCTCACCTTCATTCTGCTCGTGGGTGCGGGACTGTTCGTTCGGGCGGTCACGAGGGCGGGCGACATCGATCCGGGATTCAACCCGCACAATGTGGTACTGGCCGCGGTCGATCTGTCGCTGCACGGCTACGACAGCACGCGCGCCGTGCACTTCGTCGACGCCGTCTTGCGCCGCGCGAGGGAACTGCCAGGAACGGCGGCGGCGAGCGTCGCGGCCACCGTGCCGTACGGCGGACTGGCCCGACCATTGTGCGGGCCGATCACCGGCGACCAGAAGGCGATCGATCTCTTATGCGTAGAGTTCAATGCCGTCGACTCGGCGTACTTTCACGTGCTGCGCATCCCCATTCGACAGGGGCGCGCCTTCACCGCGTTCGACGGCGCCGCGGCGCCCAAAGTCGCCATCGTCAACGAGGCAATGGCGAAGCGCGTCTGGCGCGGAGCATCGCCGATCGGCCAACACTTCGGGATGGGCAGCGACGCGGTGAGCGTGGTGGGCGTTGCGGCGGACGGAAAATACGGATCACTCACCGAGAGTGCGCAGCCGTACGCATATCTGCCGTTCGCCCAGGCACCGTCGACGGCGACGGCGATTCTCTTACGGACGCGCAACGATGCCGGTGCGCCGTCCGTCGCGGCGCTCCGCGGCGCACTCATGAGCGTCGACTCCGGCGTGGTTCCTTCTCTCGTCGTCACGCTGGGCGACCAGGTGAGCACGTCGGTCGCCGGCCAACGGGTCGCCGCATGGCTCCTCGGGGGATTCGGGCTCGCCGGCCTGATGCTCGCCTCGGTTGGGCTCTACGGCACGCTGACGTATCTCGTCGGCCAGCGGCAACGCGAGATGGCCATTCGGGTCGCACTCGGCGCGCCGCCCGACCGGCTGTTCACGGGCATCGTCGCGCAGGGAGTCGCGACCACCGTGGGAGGAGTGGCGCTCGGTGCGATCGCCGTGTCTCTCGCGTCGCGGCTCCTCGAGCATTCGCTCTTCGGCGTTGGACCGCGCGACCGAGCAACGTACGCCGGGGTTACTGTCGTGCTCCTCTGCGCCGGAACGCTCGCCGCCGCGATCCCGGCGTGGCATGCTCTGCGCCTCGATCCGTCGCTGGCGTTGCGAGGCCGGTGATCCGACACTCGCTCAATCCGCAAGCAATCCGGGCCGGCGATACCAGTACGCGATCCCGAGGAGGAACGCGCTCGTGACGAGGTACGCCGCGATGCGCGCCGCGAAATCGAAGTACGACGTGGCGCCGAAGAATGCCGTGCTCGCGGCAACGAGAGCCAGTCCAAGTCCCACCTGTCGGAGCCGCGCCGAATGCCGCACGCGACCCGTCGCGACACAGCCTACCGCGGTGGCGGCGAAGTACGTCACGAGCAGCAAGGTCGCGGTGCTCGGGCTATAGGCCATGGACAGCTCGATGAGCACCCAGACAAACGCCCACACCCATGGCGCGAGCGTGACCGCTCGAACCACGACGCGAAGCGAGCCGGCGTACGTCCACTCCGGCCGGTCGGCAATCGACTCGCGCGTCGCGACACGCACCCAGTACCAGAAGCGCGCGAGAAGCACGAACGCGGCCGTCACGAGAAGCGCGGTGACCGACGGCACGGTGGTGAACGGCGGGAACACATACGGGCGACGGGCCACGAGCTCCGAGATCGCGGTCGCCGCCGCGAAGAGCAACAGCGCGCTGCCAGTCGCCAACCAGCTGCGGCTGGGTCGCAGCTTGTGCATGGCGAACGCGGCGAGACCAAGCGCGAGCACGGCGGCAACGCGCGCCGTCGGCGCTTCGAGCGGGAGAAACTCCACGACGCCGAAAGCGCTGCCGACCGCGGCAAGGGCGGCGGCATCGCGCAGCGGGCTCACCGCGCGCCGCCACGCGAAGAGCGCGAACGCAATGGTCGCCGCGCCGTACGGCGCCATCGCCTGCGACGGAGGCGCGAGCACGTTGACTGCCTGTACGGCGAGAAGCAGCGGAATGCCCGCGCCGTCGATCCAGTCGAGCACCGCCGGCACTTCTCTGCCCCGCGCGAGAATGCTCGACTGTGGAACGCGCGCATGCCGATCGAGGACCAGCAGCCAGGCGCAGACACCGGCGAGCAGCGCGGTCGCGACGATCGCCGGCTCGGCGGGCGCGGCGTGATAGGCCAGGCCGCCGAGCACCGCCAAGCTCCCGAGCCAGCGCAGCGCTCCGCGCTTCCGCGATTCCGGCGCGAAGGGTACGATGCCCGCCGCGGCGATGGCGAAGGGAAACGCGAACGCAATCAGGAAGCCCGGCGTCGCGGCGGTGTGTGCGACGATCGCGGCGGCGACGACGTACAATGCCGACGCCAAATAAAAGACGCGCCAGCCAATCGGCCATCCGCGGTGACTGATCGCGAAACATGCCGGTAGCAACACGACCGCTCCGTAGCCGACCAACGCGAAGACGTTGCCGTGCCCATCCGACGTGACGAACGGCGCGAGCGCCGCGCCGCCGAAGCCAACGCACCAGAGCAGCTCGTCGTTCTCGGCGTGCGCGAATATCGCCAATGCCCACGATGCGACGGCCGCTCCGGCGAACGCCACCCAGGTTGGCACGAGATGGAACGACGGACCAGCCGCATACGCGCAGACCTGCTCGATGACCAACGCCAGACCAAGCATGCTCGACCCGAACGAGCGCTCCGTGCGACGGAGCTTGACGCCCCAAACCGCAATGCCGCCCGCGAACGCCAAACCCACGAGAACCCGCGCTGCCGGGTCGAGCGTCAGATATCCGCGGCCGATCGCCCAACTGAGAAACGTGCCGACCGCCGCGACGGCGGCCAGCACCGCGATGCCCAACATCCCATATCGGCCGAGCAGCCCCTCGAGATCCTGAGCGCTGAGCGGACGTCGCGACGTGACGATGCGGCGCGTGGGCGCGGCGACTTGCGGGCGACCGCCGACCGGAGCGCCAAGCTCGGCGCGAATCGCCGCAACGTCAGCCGTCAGCGCGGCGAGGTGTTGTTCGATGATCGCGAGACGCGATTCGAGCGAAGTGGGCGACGTCGATGCGGCGGTCGTGGGTGTCTCGAGGCCTCGCTGAGTCATGCGCAACACGACGAATGCATGACTGAATGATGACCCGCGTCGTTCCGCTGGGCCAGGGTTCTGAACCTTCCCGTTGGACCGGCTGTCTCATTCAGCATGCGCAACCTCAAACTGGCCGTCCGCACGCTCGTTCGGACACCGTTCGTGACGGTCGTCGCGATCCTGTCGCTGGCCCTCGGCATCGGCGCGAACGCGGCGATCTATTCGCTGTTCAACCAGATGCTCCTTCGCCCGCTGCCGGTGCCGCAAGCCGAACGCTTGGTGAACTTCGCGGCGCCCGGACCGCAGGCGGGGTCGAATTCCTGCAACCAGGCCGGCGGCTGCGACGAGGTGTTCAGCTATCGCATGTTTCGCGATCTCGAGAAGGCGAACACCGCCTTCTCCGGAATTGCCGGGCATTTCCTCTTTGGCGCCAACCTCGCGATGGCGGGCCAGACGCCGATCAACGGAGACGGCGTGTTCGTCTCCGGATCGTACTTCCCCGTTCTCGGCGTTCGGCCGGCGCTCGGACGGCTGCTCACGCCCGCCGACGACCAGACCATCGGCGGGCACTATGTGGCGGTGCTGAGCTACGCGTATTGGGAGACCCAGCTCGGCGCGAGCCCGGCCGTGCTGAACCGGCAGCTGACCGTCAACGGCCAGCAGATGACAATCGTCGGCGTCGCCGCGCGCGGCTTCGACGGAACGACGCTCGGCGCGACACCGTATGTCTTCGTGCCGATCAGCATGCGCGGCGTGATCAACGCCGGCTGGACCGGCTTCGACCGGCGCAACAGCTACTGGGTCTATCTCTTCGGCCGGCTCAAACCCGGAGCGAGCATCGAGCAAGGACTCGCCTCCGTCAACACCGTGTACCACGCGGCCATCAACGACGTCGAAGCGCCGGCGCGCAAGGGGATGAGCGCGCAGACGATGGAGAAGTTCAGGGCGAAGCAGGTCACGATGGCGGATGGACGGAAAGGCCAGAGCTCGTCGACCAAGACGTCGCGCATGCCGCTGACGTTGCTCTTCGCCATCACCGGCATCGTGCTGCTGATCGCCTGTGCGAACATCGCGAACCTGCTGCTGGCCCGCGCGGCGAATCGCGCCATGGAGATGGCGGTGCGGCTGTCGCTCGGCGCGACCCGGCGGCAGCTCGTCGTGCAGGTCCTCACCGAGTCGGTATTGCTCGCCGTTCTCGGCGGGCTGGTGAGCCTCGTCGTGGCGCGGTGGACGCTGTCGGGAATCAGCGCGGCGCTGCCGACGCAGGCCGTTGGCGGCATGACGTTCACCCTCAGCACGCCGGTGCTGCTGTTCACCGGCGCCGTGTCCATCGCCACCGGGCTGCTCTTCGGAATCGTGCCCGCGCTCCAGAGCACGCGGCCCGACCTGGTGACGGAGCTCCGCAACAATTCCGGCAAGCTCTCGGGCGGGCGCGGCGCGGCGCGCTTTCGCACGACGCTCGTCACCGCGCAGATCGCGTTGTCGATGGCGCTGCTCATCTCGGCCGGGCTGTTCATCAAGAGCCTGCGCAACATCAGCCGCGTGGATCTCGGCATCAACATCGACAACGTCGTGACGTTCGGCATCTCGCCGACGCGCAGCGGCTACGATACCACCCGCGCCCTCGCGCTGTACGGACGAGTGGAAGACGAGCTCACGGCCATCCCGGGCGTGACCGGTGTGACGACGTCGATGGTCGCGCTCATCTCCGGCAGCAACTGGGGAGAGGGCGTCTCCGTCGAAGGGTTCAAGAAGGATCCCGACACCGACAACGGCTCGCGGTACAACGCCGTTGGCGGCGGCTACTTCCGCGTGCTCGGCGTGCCGCTGCTCGCCGGACGGGAGTTCACCGCGAACGACAACGCCAGGTCGGCGAAGGTCGCGATCGTGAATGAAGCGTTCGCGCGCAAGTTCAACCTCGGCGCGAACGCCGTGGGCAAGCGGATGTCGATGGACAATGATTCTCTCGACATCGAGATAATCGGCCTGGCGAAGGATTCGAAATACTCGCAGGTGAAGGACGTCGTCCCACCTGTCTTCGTGCGGCCGTATCGCCAGGCCGGCCGAACCGGAACGAACAACTTCTACGTTCGCAGCGGACTGCCCCCGGCGCAGATCCTGTCGTCGATTCGCGCCGTCATGAAGAAGATCGATCCGAACCTGCCGGTGGAGCGCCTCAAGACGATGCCGCAGCAGGTTCGCGAGAATGTGTTTCTCGACCGAATGATCGGCACTCTCTCCGCGTCGTTCGCCGCGCTCGCCACGCTGCTTGCCGCGGTTGGACTGTACGGCGTGCTCGCGTATTCCGTCGCACAGCGCACGCGCGAGATCGGCGTGCGCATGGCCCTCGGTGCGGACAGCGGCAGCGTGCGCCGGATGGTGTTGGGCCAGGTGGGCGTGATGACGTTGATCGGCGGCGCGATCGGCATCGTCGCGGCGCTGGGGCTCGGACGAGCGGCGCGGTCGCTGCTCTTTCAACTCGAGGGGCACGACCCGATCGTCATCGTCGCGGCGACCGCCGCGCTTGTGCTGGTCGCCTTTGCCGCGGGACTGATTCCCGCGCTGCGCGCGAGCCGCATCGACCCGATGGCGGCGCTACGCTACGAGTGAGCGCGCGCCGCCGCGCTACGGCAGCATTACCGCAGCGCTACAGTCCGATGACCCTGAACGTGACGCTGGCCCGTCCTGGCACCGCCGCCGTGACCGAGTAGGTGGCGGGCCGTGCGTCGCTCGTGAAATTTGCGGTCGCGTTCCCGTTTGGTCCACTCACCGTCGAGGCGGCGGTCAGTGAGCCGCCGGACGACGCCCAGTTCACAGTGACGCCCGCGACGCCGTTGCCGAATCGGTCGACCGTACGAACCGTCAGTGCGAGCGAAGCACTCGCGACCACCGCGTCGGAGTCGGCGCTGACCTTTACCAAGGTGGAGACCGGGCCGGCGATGGTCGTGGCCGTGACGACGATCGAGGCTCCCGCGATCGATGCGGTGAGCGCGTTGGCCCCCAAGGTATCCCCGACCGTCCAGGTGATGGCGGCGACACCGGTCGAATCTGTAACGCTCGACGCCGCGGGGACGGAGCCGCCACCCGATGTCACCGACCAGACGACCAGCACGTTCGCGATCGGTACACCGTTCTGCACGATGTGCACGCGGATGGGAATCGCCGAACCGGCAACGACGCTATCGGTTTTGAGTGTCGTGTCGGCGAAGATGGTCACGCCGGTCGACGTCGTGCCCGTCGCCGTAGGGTCGGTGCTCGCGGCGGAGTCGCCGGAGCAAGCCGCCACGGCGAAGAGCGCCGCGGCGGCGAAGAGTGTGGGTGTGCGCATACCGCTTGGACACGCAACGCCCCGCCTTCCCTGACGCGACGCGGGGGAAAGCGTTCACAAGAACTTCTTTATTTGCTCGGAGCGCTCAGTGTCCGAACCGCGCCGTGATCGTGCCTGTCGCCAAGACATGTCCACGCATCATGAAGACGAGCGTGGCCCCGGTTGTCTTCTTGCTGGCGCCCTCGATCTTCTCGACGTCGAGCGCGTACACGGTGAAGATGTAGCGGTGCGCCGGATCGCCCTTCGGCGGGCACGGGCCGCCGTACTCGGTCATTCCGTAGTCGGTGTAGCCGCTCTTTCCGCCGGCCGGCGAGTCGTCGTTGCCGGCACCCGCCTCGAGCGACGTCACCGATCCTGGAATGTCGAAGGCGAGCCAATGCCAGTACCCGGAGCCGGTGGGCGCGTCGGGGTCGAAACAGCTGATGGCGAAGCTCTTCGCCTCGGCGGGATGGCCGCTCCAGGTCAGTTGCGGCGAAACGTTCTTACCGCCACATCCAGTGAACACATGCTCCATTCCGATCGGCGCGCCCTCGGCGATCGACTGGCTTTTTACGGCGATCGTGTTGCCCATCTTGGGCGGTTGCGGCGCGCGGATCGAGATGCGGTCGCCTTCGGATGCTGTCGTCGACATGGGTTCGTCCTGTTCGGAGATGGAAATGCCGGAGGTCTGCAAGAGGCGTGCGCCGGACTGCATCACAGCTACTTCATGAGAATGGCCGCTTCACCGGCGCGGAGCGCAATCGTCGATACCGACGGTCCTCGCGTTCCGTCGGCGTGCAGGAGGTGATAGCCGCTACCGGGGAGCGCGACGTCGGCGGCAGTGTCGTCGCCGTAGCTGCGCGACTGCCACGAGATCACCGGCCGTACGAGGACGAGCGCGTTTCCATAGTCGCGCGCCCAGACTCGATACGGCCGGCCCGCGCGATCGTTGCCTTGCGACAGCACGCGCCGTGCGCCGGAGGGAGCGCCGACGTTCGTCTCGATCGCCTTGAACCATGCTGCCGAGAATGCCTGGCTGCCGCTGCTTCCATTCGCGTTGAAGAACAAGAGCCCGGGCCGCAGCGGTGCAATCAGATAACTACTGGCAAGCTCCCAGAGCTGCCATCGTTCCAGCGGCGTTTCATATCCGCCGTTCGAATACTCGCGTGGAGGTGGTCCATCGGGCGGCGTGAGGTGCATCGACGCGCCGCTTGCGAGCACCGATTCGGCGAACGTCCATCGCCGCTCCATCTCGGGAAACACCGGGTCGTTGAAGTGCTCGCCGTGCGCGCCGCCGGCAGCTCGCGCCAGCTCCGCGTCCCAGGGCGTGACGTACGTCGCGGTGTTGATGAGCAAACCCTTATTGGTGCCGAGCGCGGAGCGGATCTCGCGCAACATCGAGATCATGTCGCGCTGGTACGATGCCGCGTCGGAGTATTCCGCGGCGCGTGCCTTGAAGAGCGGCTCGAAGTCGCCGGAGCCCTGCTCGTCGAGGAAGAGACCGTCCGCGTCGGCGGCCAGTCTGGCGAGACGGTGCCGTTGGTACGCGCGCAGACCTGGATCGCCGGGGTTGATCGCCCACCGGTCGTCCTTCCAGATCTTGAATGACACGCGGCAGGCCGGCGTGGGCCCACACCCCGGGCGGTGAAGCAACGCACGCTCGAGATCGTAGTCACGATGCGCGGCATACCAGGCCTGCATGTCGGGGTAGTACGTCGCGGCGATGTTCGGCGCGGTGGGGCTCGCGGGTTGGATGACAGTCCAGCTCAGCGCGTAGCGATAGATCTCCGCGGAGGGACTGAGCCGGCGGTACACCGGCATCGAGACGGCGTCGCCCCAGTCGAGAACGATGCGGTCGTAGTGCTGTGCCGTCCACGCGTACTCCGCGGCGCGCGCCGGGGAGGGGAGATACGCGATTCGGTAGTCGTTGATCTCCGTGCGGATGTGCGGGAAGCGCGGCGTGGCGCCCGGGCCAAAGCCGCTGAACAGCCCCGCGATGCCGAGAATGCGAATGAAGCCGGCAACTCGCGCCCCGGCGTTACTTCCAATCGATCTCGACGATCTCGATGCGTGTGGATCCAATGTTCGTGAGAGTGTGCGTCCGCCCGCCGTCGTGCCACCGAAAGTCGCCGGCCTTGTACGCGATACGCTCCGGCTCGCCATCCGCGTTCGCGACGCTCATCAATCCCGGAGACACCGCCACGTCGAGCCCCGGCCCCCGATGGTCGTGGCGCACCGTCGACTGCCCCGGTTCGAGCACGACTCGTTCCGCGCGCACGCGATCGTTCTCGAGCACCACTGCCGCACCGCTCGGCGTGGAGTCCCGCACGCCCGGCGTCTTCAATACTTCGATCGTGAGATTATGGAAGGGAGTGGCCGACGGATTCACCACGCGATGGGTGATTGTCGCCTTCGTGAAGCGCACCTCTCCATTGGCGAGCGACAGATCCGTCGCCGCGCTTCCCAACGCTTGCGCCTCGAGGGCGACGGCGCCGAAGGTGACGTACACGTAGTCGTTCGAGTGGACGTGATACAGCGTCGAATCGCCGGCGGGCACGACCACGTCGAGCACATGCACCCACTCGTTGGCGAACACGAGATGGTGCTTCGGTTCGTGATCGAGGGTGACGGCAGGACGCTGCGCGAACAGCGCGCCGAAGGGAATGACGAGAGCAAGAAGGGCGCGCATGGAGGTCTCAGTGATTGGCCGGCACGAGCTCGCGAAGGCGTTTGGCGACCGTTTCGGCGAGCATGGTTCGCGGCAGAATGCTCGCGACGCCCGCTTCGCGCAACCAGGCATGGAGCGCTTCGTCTTCCTGCCAGGTGTGCACGACGACGATCGATCGCGACCCCGCCGCGACGAGCGCCTGCACCAATCCGACCGCATCGAGCCGCGGCAGCGCGATCTCGGTCAGAATGATGTCGGGCGCGAGGCGCTGCGCAAACGCGACCGCGGACACGCCGTCGGCCGCCTCGATGACGGCGATCCCCACGTGCCGCAGCTCGTTCGCGAGCGATCGGCGCGCAACGGCGTCATCGTCGACGAGCAGCACGCGCAGAAGTGCCGGTCGAGCCGGTGCGACGGGCGCAGCCGGGGCCACCGGTGCCACCGGTGCCATAGGTGCGACCGGTGGGACGCGTGGCGCCGCGAGCGCCGGAGTCGGCGCGCGCTCCGAGGTGCCCAACAATTGCGCGAGGAGCGCGTCGATGTCCTGTTGCGCGGCCGCGCCATTGTCGCTCTCGACGGGAGCAGGCACGTTGTCGAGCAGTTCGCCGAGTGTCGTGCGCCCCTCCACCACGAGCTTCATTCCCGAATCCCAGAGCGTGTTCATTCCGCACTCGCGCGCCAACTGTGCGAGCTCGGCGGAGTCGGCAGCCCGTGCGATGGCGCTCTGAAGTTCCGGCGGGATCACGAGCACCTGCGCCACGGCCGTTCGTCCCGCGAAGCCGGTGCCGCGGCACTGCGCGCAGCCCGCGGGCCGGCGCAGCTTGCTCGTGGGAAGTCCGAAGAGGAGCCGCTGTTGCGGTTCCGGCAGGTCGCTCACCTCCTGCGGCATCGCGCACGTAGAGCACAACTGGCGCACCAAGCGCTGCACGACGGCGCCCTTGAACGTCCGGCTCAACGCGGCAACGTCCGCGTCGAGCTCATAGAGTCGCTCGATGGTCGAGACCAGATCCACCGCGTCGATCGCTGCGACCACCAGCCGCTTCTCTCCGCTCCACGCCACCACGCTCTGCGCTGTCGCGGAATCGGCGAGCGTGCCAATGAGCACGGCGTCGGCTTCCGGGCCCATCGTTGCGCGGGCCGCCGCGGCGAACGTCGTGTGCTGCGACCCGCTGACCTGAACCTGATGGACGCCCTCGAGCGGATACTCGATGGGATCTTCCACCGTGGCGGTGCGGCGTCCGCGCTGGCGGAGCTGCTTGATCGCCGCGTAGAGCGTCGTCGTCTTCCCCGAGCCCGGCGGGCCCGCGACGAGCACCAAACCTTCACCGGCGCCGAGCAATTGTTCGAGCTGATGCTGTTCGGCCGGCAACAGGCCGATGTCGGAGAGACCGAGCATGGCCTGCACGCTGAAGAGCCGGACGACGACTTTCTCGAGCGCATTGGCGAGCGGCTCGGTCGACACGCGCAGCTCCACGAGCCCGTGCTGTGACGCAAACGACGCGCGCCCGCTCTGCGGACGGTGCGTCTCGGCCGGATCGAGCCCCGCCATCTTCTTGAGCGATTGCAGCAGCGGCCCCGCGTTCGCTTCTGAAACGCGGAAGCGGTCGTTCATCGTCCCGTCGATACGGAGCCGGGCAATGAGGCCGCCGTCCTGAATTGGTTCCAGGTGCGCTTCGGCTGCGCGCTCGGTGACCGCCGTGGAGAGCAGACGCTCCGTGAGATTCTGCGGCTGGCTCTGCGCTTCCGCCGGTATCGGAACGCCAAGCGACAGCCGGGCCACCGGCGCAGCCTTCGCTTGCGCGATCGGCGCGGGTGCGGACAGACCGCGCGGCTCCGTATCGAGCGTGGTGCCATAGACGTTGCCGTAGATCACCGATTGCGCGCGGAGGATCACTGCCGGGCTCGCGGCGAACAGACTCACGCGCTGCTTCGACGCGAACGCGAGCTCGCGTTCGAGCACGGCGCTCTGCGGATTGAACGTCGCGATGCCGAGCACGCCCCGGTAAACCCCCGTGGGCGCGACTTTGTACTTCATCGCGACCGGATGCGGCAGCAGCGCGCTGTATTCCGGAGACACGCGCGCGAAGTCCGCCGGTTCGGTGCCCGAGGCGACGCACGCCAAGCGAAGGATCTCGTCGTCGTCGATGCCGGCGTTCAGTAAAAGCCGCCAGGCGCTAGTTCCCGGAGGCCGATCGCGGCGCGGAATTGGATGCCCTGCGCGACGAGCGGCGTCGATCAGCCACTCGTCGGAATCCTCCTGATAACCTGTCACACGCGTACGGAGGGGCGCACTGCTCATGGGCCGGAGGAAGAGGTGGCGTGGCAGCGCTCGGGCGACTCACACGAGCAACCGCATGGGCGCCCTCCGGCGGACACCCCAGCATTCATAAGACCAACTCGGGGCGCGGGTGGTAACCGATCGAAATCGATTTCCCGTGCGCACAACGAAAAACAAACACCGGAGCCACGGAGGGCTCCGGTGTCAGTATCGGCAGCAGGTTGAAAGAGCTGAAGCGATTGGGATCAGAATGCGTACTTCAGGCTCGCCACGAATGTGCGCTGCGGAAAAGGATGGAAGAAGAAGTACTTCCGGTTGAGAAGATTGTCCGCACCGACCGATGTGGACCAATGGTTGTCGACGCGATAGTTCACGTGTGCATCGGCCACGAACCAGGCGCTGAAACCCTGGTAGGTGTTTGGGTTGATGTCCGCGTTGTCGAGCGTGGTGTAGACCTTCCCGCTGTACCGGCCGGCGAGCGTGAGCGCCAACCGCTCGACCGGGCGGTACGTGGTGAGAAAATTCGCGCGCCAATCGGGAATGTTCGGCAACCGCTTCCCGACCGCGCTGCCCGCCGGCGCGGTTGCACTGGCCTGCCCGGAAAGCGCGAGCGTGCGCGCGTTCACGTACGTCACGCTGCTCGAGAAATCGAGACCGCGTACGAACACGTCGTTGCTCTCGAGCACCGCTTCCACGCCCCGCGCCCGCACGTGGTCCACGTTCGACACGTACGAGAAGAGCGCCGGCGAGCCCGGAACGAGCGGAAGAAATTGCGAGATGATTGCGTCGTGCACGTCGTCCTGGAAGAGCGCAACCTTTGCGCGCGACCGAGCGAACGTGCGCTCGACCGCGAGCTCGGCGGCCAGCACGTTGTCCGGCTTCAGATTCGGATTCGGCGACGTGAACGTCGTACCGGTGGAGACGAGTTGGTACAGCTCCGACGCGGTGGCGAAGCGATAGGCCTTGCCGACCGACGCGGTGACCGACCAGAGCGGCGTCGCAGTCCAGGCGAGTATCGCCTTTGGCGAGAACTTCGATCCGTCGAGCGTCGGCTGCGTGACCTTCGTGTTGCCGTTGGCGTTGAAACCGTCGTACGCATGCCACCACTCGTAGCGGCCGCCAACGGTCAGCTTGAGCGTGGGCACGATGCGCCACGCGTCCTGCAACCAGAGCGCGCGCGTCTCCGTCTTGCCGTCGCCTTCCGTCGCGACACTCGAATGCACGGTGCCGGTCGTCCAGTCGGGCGTGTTGTACGTCGGGTTGAATAGCGTGTAGCGGTCGTCGTGCGCGCCGAAGCTCACGACATTCGCAGTGAGCGGACCACCGGCTTGCCACACGGCCTTGAAGTCGAGGGTGGTCCAGCCCGTTCCGTCGAGCACGGCAACACGGCCGGCCGATCCGAACGTCGTGCCGCTGGCCGACGCCGTCGTGGGCGTGCGCTGCTGATCCTTGTCGAAGTTGTAGCGCGTCGCGACGGCTTCGAAATCCCAATCGCTCTTGCGATCCGTGCGCAGCGACAAGCTATGAGCGGTATGCTGCTCGAACAGCTTGTAGAAGCCGCTCGCGAAGCCCGCCTGGCCGGCGTACGTGGGCTGCCCGGACGCCTGCGCGTAGCTGTCGACCGACGAGCTCGCGTCGTTCTTCCAATATCCGAACGTGTACGCCGCGCGAACGAAGGGTGTGAAGTCGTACGCCGCCTTGACCTTCGCGTTCGTCATGTCCGTGTGCAGCAAACCGCTTGCGCCGAGGATGTTGGCCGGCGCGCCGAGCTTGTTCTGCGCCGCGAAGCCGCCCGTCGTACCGTTGGGAAAGGTGGCGCTCGTGACGTAGCTCAGCGGCTGGCTGTGGCTGTTCTGATAGTTGCCGCTGGCCCAGAACGAAAACTTGCCGAAGCGGTCGCCCACGGTCGCCGCCGTCTGTGCGGTGCCATAGTTCTTCTTCGTACCATAGAGATCGAAGTTCTGCACGGCTTGGGTCTGGCCGATCGAGCCCTCGAGCTTCTCGGGAAGGCGCGTGGTAATCTCCATGACCGCGCCCATCGAGTTGCCGGCGTAGGCGGCCGAGAACGGGCCGTACATCATGTCGATGCGCGCGATCTCCGAGGGCGACACCAGTCCCCACCGCGGACCGCCGATGGTGTTGTTGTTGGCGACGAGCGCCGTAATCGGCACACCGTCGGCGAAGATGAGGCTCCGTGCGCTCGAGCTCACGCCCCACACGCGCGTCTCCAGCGTTGCCTGGGTGTCGCCGTTGTTGCGCTTGCGCAGAAAGACGCTTGGCAGGTACTTCACCGCGTCTTCGGCGTCGATGATGTTGACCGTCTCTTCGACGCGCTGCGAGGTGATGCTCGCGGTAACCGGGAGCGTGAGCAATTGGATGGGGCTGATGCGCGCCTCCTGCTCCGTGCGCTTTGCGGTCACCTTGACGCCGCTGAGCTGTGCGACGGTGTCTGGCGGAGTCGGCTTGACTACCTGCGCCTGAAGTGCACCGGCGGCGATGCCGGATGCTACGACAAGAGAAAAAATTCTCATGGCTGGGCCACGGTTGGATTATGGATGGTGCCCACGCACGGAATCGGACTGGGCTCAGTCCGATCGCCCGCGAGGACGTGTTACGCCGTTCTGATTGTGCGGATGGACCGCCGCGAGCTGCCGAAGGCGCTCAACGACGGGCGGTGCTCAGGCCAGTGCGTCCGAGGGCGGAGCGGTGGCGAACGGAAGAACGAAATCCGTCCAGGCGGCGCGGAGACCCAGCTCCGGCGCGATGTAGGTCGTCGTGAACTCGCCGACGCGCGCGACGTGTGCGGCCGTCGCCGGAACGGCCACCGCGGTGGCGCAGCAACTGCCAGGACAGGTGCAGTGATGCGCGTGCTGCTTAGCGGGCGCGGAGTGGTGCTCGTCGTGCGCCGCGGAATGTCCCGCGCTATGCGCTGCGTGACCGACGGATGCCCCAGTGTCGGCGAACATACCCGCCGCGGTTTGATGCATGGGGCACGCGCCGAGCGCGCCGGGCTCGAACCCGACGAGCGCGAACCATATCGCGAAGAGTGTGGCGCTCGCGCGCTGCAACCAATGCCGACGCATCACGGCGAATTTACCACTGCACCTGCTCTGAAGCTAGAATTCCTCGCACCGTCGTCACTTGAATCCCCCTCTCGGGCTCCCATGGACGCTTCCCGCCAGCCGCCGACCGAAACCGCCGTCGACCGATTCCTGCGCTACGTCCGGATCGACACGCAATCGCAGGAGGAGCAGCCGACCACTCCGAGCACGGCGAAGCAGTGGAACCTCGCCAACCTGCTCGTGAGCGAGTTGAAGCAGCTCGGCGCGTCCGACGTGCGCATCAGCGACTCGTGCATGGTCTACGCGTCCATCCCAGGGAACCTGCCCGCCGGGTCCGAAGTTCCCGGCCTCGGCTTCATCGCGCATGTCGACACGTCGCCGGCGGTGACGGGCACGAACGTCAATCCCATCGTGCATCGGAACTATCAGGGCGGCGACATCGTGCTGCCGAACGACCGTACGCAGGTGATCACCGTGGAGCAGAATCCCGTCCTCCGCGACATGATCGGCGACGACGTCATCACCACCGACGGCACCACCCTCCTCGGCTCCGACGACAAGGCGGGGATCGCGACGATCATGACGATGGTCGACGTGCTCGTGCGCAACCCGGCCATTTCCCACGGCCCGATCGCGGTGGCGTTCACCGCGGACGAAGAGATCGGTGTGGGCATCGAGAAGTTCGACGTCGCCGCCTTCGGCGCCAAGTTCGCGTACACTGTGGATGGCGGCACGCTCGGCGAGATCAGCGACGAGACCTGGAGCGCGCGAATGGCGACGGTCACGTTCGCCGGGAAGAGCACACACCCGGGCACGGCGAAGGGCGTGATGGTCAACTCGATCCATGCGTTCGCCGACTACCTCGTGCACATGCCCGCCGACATGCTGCCCGAGACCACCGACGGACGCGTGGGATTCGTGCATCCCTATGTCGGCGCCGCCGATGTGGAGACGTCGCAGATCAAGATCCTGTTGCGCGACTTCGACCTGAGCGGCCTGGAAGCGAAAGAACAGCTGCTTCGTGATCTCGCGTCGGCCACCGAGCGCAAGTTTCCCGGCGTGACGGTGCAGCTGGACGTGAAAGAGAACTACAAGAACATGAAGGAAGTGTTGAAGGACTACCCGCAGCTCACCGAGAACGCGCTCGAGGCGGCGCGCCGCGCGGGCCTGACACCGTTCACGATGCCGATTCGCGGCGGCACCGACGGCTCGAAACTCACGTTCCGCGGCCTTCCCTGCCCCAACATCTTCACGGGCGGGCACAACTTTCACAGCAAGCTCGAGTTCAACTCGCGGCGCGGCCTGGAGAAGACGACGGAAACGCTCGTCCACCTCGTGCAACTGTTCGCCGAGCAACCGCGGCGTTGAGTCCGCCGGTGTCGCGTGGGGGGACGCGGAGCGTCGCGTGTCTGATGGAGAGAAGGCTGTCGTCATCTCTTCACCCTCGGACTCTCCTCCATGCTCGCCTCGACTGCCCACACGAGCGACCGCACACTCCTCGCTCGATGCTCGCGCGGTGACGCCGCGGCAGTCGATGCGCTGGTCGATCGGTATGTGACCTCCGGCTTGGCGATGGCCAGCCGCCTTGCGGGCGAGGACGCGGCGCCGGACCGCGTGCTCGACGGCGTACACGACGCGTTCATCACCGCGTTCGACGACGCGCTCGACGGCGACGCCGACAGTCCGGGTCCCGTGTTCTCCCGTTTGCTCGGAGCGTTCGCGTCGGCGATTCGCGCCACGCCCACCGCGGCGAACGCTAAGTCGGCAGCTGCGATCACGCCGGACGAGGCGCGTCAGCTCCGCCTCGACATCATCAGCGAAGTGCGACTGACGATGGCGCTTCGAGTGGAATCTCCCCATTCTTGGATCAGCGCGCGTCGCATCGTTCAGGAACTGCGCCGAGTGCGGCGTCGGTTCCGGCAGACGCTGAAGCTCGGATCGCTCTACGACGACTTGAAGATTCTCGCGCCGAGCCACCAGCCGCACACGTGAGCCGCATGCAGCACGCATTACAGCGAGTCGAAAACGTCGTTCGCCGCCGAGCGCTCGAGCTGCTCGTGCGAATCGGAGGTCCGCGCGGGGCGGACGGCCTCGAGCTCGACGGGCGGCCGCGGCGCGTGTTGTTCATCTGCGAGGATGCGATCGGCGATCTTCTGCTCACGCTGCCCGCCATCCGTGCAATCGCGGAGTCATCCCCGGGGACCACGGTAGATCTGCTCACGTCGGAATACGCGGTCGATCTGGTTCGCGAGCTGCCGTACATCCGCGACACGATCGTCTTTCCGCGGTACGATCGACGGCGCGTGAGAGCGGGGCTCGCGATGCTGCGTCGCGGCAGGTACGATGCGGTAGTCGACGGAATGGTGCTCCGCACCCACGTCCGGACCCGATCGGTGGCGTTGATGCTCGGCGCGCGCGCCGCCGTTTGGATTGGCGAAGCGGGTCGCCCGAACGATCATGTGTATTCGCTGCCCGTCGCGCCGGCCGCAGTCGGCACGACGCATTCCGCGCGGATGATGCGCCTGGCCGAACCGTTCCTGAATCACGGCGCCGCACCGACCCTTCGCGCGCGACTCGTAATCACGAAGCTCGAGCAGGCGCGCGCGACGACCGCGTGGGCAGCGACGAATGCAACTGGCCGAAGGATTGTCGTCAACCTGTCGGCGAGCTGCCCCGAGCGGCGGTGGCCCGACGAGAAGTTTGCTGCCGTTCTCGATCGCGTGCGTGCGCGGCGCGACCGGGCCGCGATCATCGTGGTCGGCCTTCCGCGAGACGCCGCGAGCGTCGAAGCCCTCGCCGCCCGTGTGGGCGCGCACGGGATCGTGCCGACGCTACGCGAGCTGATCGCGCTCGTCGCATCGGCCGACCTCGTGCTGTCTCCCGACACCGCCGTCTGCCACATGGCGTCGGCGTTCGAGAGAACGCTCATCTCCCTCAACCTCGCGGATCACGAGGTCTGGGCGCCGTACGATACGCCCGGCGAGCGTGTCATTGGGCCGAGCGCGGAGACGCTCGACGGGCTGGAGGCCGACGCAGTAATTCGGGCGCTGGACGCGGTGCTGACGCTCCCGCGCGCGCAGCATCAGTCCGTAGACGCTGCCGGTTGAGCGAAGCGCCATTTCGGCGCGAGCCTCACACGACGGTGCGATCGGAAGACGCAAAACGGAGAACGGTTGCCCGCAGGTTGCCGGCGTCGATCTTCCTACTACCGGAATAGTAGGTGGCGTGACAGATTAGCGCCATGTCACCTCAACGCCTCCATCTGATCGGCGCCACCGCGCTGCTGCTGGCCGCGCATCCCGCCGCATCACAATCGCCGGTGCGGCCGCCGTCGACGGATCAGAGCGCCGCCGAGCTGCACCGGCTCGTGAGCGGACTCACCGTGACGCCCCGCGTGCTCATCGTCGGCATGCACCCCGACGACGAAGATACCCAGCTCATCGCGTGGTTGTCGCGAGGCCACAACGTAGAGACGGCGTACCTCTCGGTCACGCGCGGCGAAGCGGGACTGAACTTCGGCGGCGAGGAAGCCGGCACATCGCTCGGCGCGCTGCGCACCGAGGAAGCGCTCGCCGGCCGGCGCATCGACGGCGCGCATCAGTTCTATACTCGCGCGTTCGACTTCGGCGCCGCGCGCAACATCGCCGACGTATTGAAGCATTGGAATCGCGACTCGCTCGTCGGTGACATTGTCGGAGTGATGCGCGCCTTCCGGCCGCACGTCGTCATCGCCGTGTTTTCCGACTCCTTCGCCGACAACGACGGCCAGGATCAGGCGCTCGGCCTATTCGTCGACCAGGCGTTCGCGTCGTCCGCCGATCCGCGCCGCTTTCCGCCCGCGGTGTTCGGGATGCCCTGGCCGGCGGCGAAGCTGTATCGCTACGGCACCGGACTGCGCATCGAGACGGCGGGATACGACCGCGTCCTGGGGAAGACATACGCCGAGCTCGCGATTGAATCGCGCGCCCAGCAGCGGTCGCAGGGATTGGCCGGCCTCACCGCCGCGCGCTCGACCGCCGCGGAGCTGCGACGCATCGGCTCTCGCGTGGGCGACAGCGCCGCGGTCGACGAATCGTTGTTCGCCGCCGTGGACACGAGCTTCGCGCGCCTCGCCGCTCGATTGCCCGTCGAGGCGCGGGGAAACATCTCGAGCATCGCCGCGAACGCCGATTCGGCGCGGCGGGCGTTCGGCTCGAGCAGCCCTTCAGCCGCGGTTCCGTACCTTGCGCGTGTCGCAACCTTCGCCGGTCGCGCACGTGCCGCGACACCCTGGTGCCAACACGCGTCGGCGGCAGCCGATCCTCCGGCCGCGTCTCTCGTAATCTGCGATCCGCCGGCGCTCGATCTCGAGGCGTCGATCGATCTCGTGCGCGACCGAAGCACCGCGGCGCTGCTCGCGGCGTCCGGCATTTCGTTCGAGGCAACCGCCGACCGCGAGCTGCTCGCGACGAGCGACTCGACGGACGTGACCGTCACGATGTTCAACCGTGGTACGAGACCGGCGACGTTGCAAGCCATCGATGTTTGGGGGAGTCATCTGACGCCGATGGAATCCATCGAAGTTTCGCCCGACAGCTCTGTGCGCATCGTCCGGCGAGTGAGTCGCCTCGCCGATGCACATCCGTGGTGGAGCGGACCACACGGCGGCCCGGAGCGAGGAGGCGATCGATTCGACGAAGTGCCTTCCGCGGTCGACGGACTCGCGCGCGGTGGGCTACTGCCCCGCCCCTTCAAGGTGCTCGGCGTCGCCGTGCCCGAAGATATTCGCCGCACGAGCAACGTGTCGGTCACGGTGAAAGTGGCAAACGCGACGCTGGCGGCGAACATCGGGCCGGTCATTTATCGGCATGCCGACGCGGAGGTCGGTTTGCAGAACCGGCCGCTCGGCGGAATTCCGGACGTGACGCTGCAGTTTGCGCGCGGCCTCGAGTGGATTCCGCGCAACAAGCCGCTCACGCGATCGCTGCGCATCGCGGTGAAGTCGCACTCCGACCGGGAGCTGGAGGTCGGATTGAATGTCGTCACGCCAATGGGAATGCCGAAGGGAATTCGTGTCGATTCACTCCCGCCATTCTTGCGGCTCGCGCCGCACGAGGAGCGGGAGCTGCTCGTTCAGCTTCGCGGCAAGCCCGTCGAGACCGATCGCCTTCCGCTCGCCGTGATCGGCGCACGGCGAGCGCAAACTCCGGGGCAGAACGTCTTCACGCTCAGCACGAGCTACCAAACGGGCCTGCAGACGATTCACCGGGCTTACCTCCCGCCCATTCATGTGATGCCGGCGTCGGGCGAATGGATTCAGCCGATCGACATCGACGTACCGCCGGCGCTCACCGTGTTGTACGTGCCTGGGGTGAGCGACGCTGTGGCGTCGGCGCTCCGACAGGTTGGCGTGTGGGTGAGCGAGGCGACGACCGCCGACCAATTGCTGTCGGTCGATCTGTCAAAGGTGACATCCATTGCGATCGGCGCGCAGGCGTTCGACGTGCACCCGGAGCTGCTCGGCCAGACGGCCCGCCTGATCGAGTTCGTCCGGAACGGCGGCACGCTGGTCGTGCTCCGCGGCGGAGAAGCGACGGCATCGTCGCGCCTCTTTCCGTATCCGCTGTCGCTCGCACATTCGGCGCCCGAGCGTGTGTTGCAACCCGACGCGCCAGTGACGGTGCTCGACGCCAAAGCGCGCGTGCTGAGCTGGCCGAACAAGATTGGCGCCGCCGACTGGGCGGAGTGGGTGGCCGGCCGCTCGCAGTCGATGCCCACGGCCGCCGATCCGCGCTATGCACGAGTCGTCGAAGTTCACGACGTGGATCAACCAGAGAACCGGAACGCAATTCTCGTCGCGCACGTGGGTAAGGGCACGCTCGTCTACACGACGCTCACTCTCGACCGACAGATCGCCGGAGGAATTCCCGGCGGGTTGCGGCTGTTGGTGAATCTGCTGAGCGCGGGACTTCCGGCGGCACGATGAGCGGCACGAGCCGACCTAAACGTCGCGCTGAGACGCGAGTAATGCGGGGCATTGCGCTCGCGCCCCGAAGCCCCGACGTTTGGCGGCTCGGCCGACCTCCTCGCCGTGCCGCCAACCTATCGCTGTGGAGTGTAAGTGAGCGTGCCATCGTTTCGCCGAATCATGAAATGCTTGTTGGCGTCCGCCGCGCTGTGCGCGTTCTATCTCGTGCCCGCCGCGGCCCAGGTGGCCCAGGTGGCCCAGGTGGCGCAGGTGGCCACGGGCGATCCAGTGAAGCGCGGGCTCTCGGCGTCGGACTTTCCGCGCACGAAGCAGCTCGCGCCGGGCGTCTACTCCTACGAGGCGCTCCGCGGCGGTGATCCCGGCGCCCAGATGACGACCGTCAACTTCATCGTCGTCACGAATGATGGAGTGCTCGTTGCGGACGGTCAGGGGAACGTGGCTCAGACGAAGGAGATGGTCGACTGGATCGCGAAGGCCACCACGCAGCCGATCAAGTACGTGGTGGTGTGCTCGGATCACGGCGATCACACCGGCGGCAACGCGGCCTTTCCGGCGGGTGCGACGTTCATCGCCCACCCCACTTCGAAAAAAGTGCTCGAGGACGCCGGACGCCCGCCGCTGCCCACTGAGGCCGTTCCACACCGTCGCGTGATTCGTCTCGGCGGAAGGGACGTCGAGATTCTCTTCCTCGGCCGCGCGCACACCGGCGGAGACCTCAGCGTGTACCTCCCGAAAGAGCGCATCCTGTTCATGAGCGAGGCGTACCTGCACTCGATCTTTCCCGCCATGCGCTCGGCATACCCCACGGAGTGGGTCCAGACCATCAAGAACGCCGAGTCGATGGACGCCACGTGGTACGTGCCAGGCCATGGCTTCGTCGATGATGCGAAAACTCTAAAGACTGACCTTCCCACCTACCGGAGAGCAGTCGAGCGCGTCATCGCCGAGGCGACGCGTCTGCACGATGCGAAAATTCCCTGCGCTGCGGCGGGCGCACCGGCGCCGGGCTCGCCCCGGCCGGTATGCGAAGCTGCGACGAAGGGAGACTGGGGCGACCTGAAGGGTTGGACGTTATTCCAGGGTCAGCTCGAGATTGCGATTCGCCGGGTGTACGAGGAGCTCGACGGAAAGCTGAGCTACTGACGCCGGGATTGCGCAGGATGCATGGGGTTGGTAGCTTCGACCTCCACCGAATGAACACCGAACCGCCGCACCATCCGAGGCAACCATGTCCACCGGATCCACGCTGTCAGCCGCCGCCGTCACCCCCGACGCGTTCCTCAAACATTGGCTGGGACACCGGCGCCTGACGCGCCGAACGATCGAGGCGTTTCCCGACGATCAACTGTTCAGTTTCTCCGTCGGGGGCATGCGGCCATTCGGCGTCCTGGCGCTCGAGATGCTCACGATGGCCGAGCCGATGGTCCGGGGAGTCGTGAGCGGCGACTGGGCAACGTCGTCCGATCGCGAGGCCCAGCCCAAGACGGAAATTCTCCGGCGCTGGGACGAGGCCACCGACCAGATCAACGCCCTCTGGCCGCAGATTCCGGCGGAGCGATTCCAGGAAACGCTCACCGCCTTCGGCCAATACAAAGATCTCGTGTCGAACCTTCTGCTCTACGTCGTCGACAACGAGATCCATCACCGTGGTCAGGGGTACGTCTACCTGCGCGCCTTGGGCATCGAGCCGCCTCCCTTCTACGAGCGAAACTGATCGAGAGGCGGCACGCCGTGACGGCGGTCAGGCCCGCATGTGGTCCGGCCGCCAGTTCACGACGAGCGCCTTGATCGCCGCGCGCTCCGTGATCTGCTCGTCGAGCACTTTCTTCGCGAGCACGGGCAGCTCGGCGTCCGACGCGAAGCGAAGCGCGATCAACTGCTCGGGCGTAAAGGCGTCGCGGCGCGATTGCAACTCGGACGGGAGGAGCGCCTCGAGGCGGAGCCGCTCCTCGAGGCGAATCACTCGATTCTGCACCGCGAGGGGGAACGCCCTCAGATACCAGAACTGTGCAACCAGCGCCACGCCCACGAGGGCGCCGAGCAGTGAGTCGGGCGTGCGCAACGTCGCCGCGCGGTACAGGGTCCAGACGGCGATCACCAGCGTGAGCGCTCCGGTGACGAAATGAAATCCTGGTACGTACCGGGCGTGGTTGGAGAACGTCTGTACCTTGGATGAAGCACTCATGGCGATCCTCGGCGATAGCGTGAACGAGCGGATGCGGCAGGAACGGCAGGAACGGCGGAAGCGGCGGGATGGATTGCTACAGTAGTCGGACGAACCAGCCACAAATCGACATCGTGCTTCCGAGACGGGGCTAGACGTGCTCGTGGCCCACCGACCGCCCCACGAACTCCGCGACCATTGCCCCGGCGTCTGCGACGCCAACGCGACCGGTGTTGACCTGAAGATCGTAGAGCAGCGGGTTCCGCCAGTCGCGATGAAAGTATCGCTGCACGTACGACTGGCGGTCCTCATCGGCGCGCCGCACCAGCGCGGCGGCGGCGGACGGGTCGAGATTCATTCGAGTGGCGATGCGTTGCAGACGAGCATTGAGCGGCGCCACGACTCGAATGTGCATCGCGTCGGACCGATCCGCAAAGATGCACTGTGCCCCGTGGCCGACAACGATGACCGGAAGGGATGCCGCGGCCTCCGTAATCACGCGGCGCGTCGCCTCGGCGATGGCATCGTGGCTTGGCGCGTCCTCGACCGGAACCGAGTACATGTATGGCTGCGGCACGATCAGCACGGTGGCGATCCGCGCGAGCAGCGACGGGGTATGCTCGTCGAACGCCTCGACCGTTCCGTCGTCGAGGCGCAGCCGTTCGGCGACGCGGTGCACGATGTCGTGGTCGAGCACCGGCCAGCCCAGCCGCGAGGCGAGGTCGCCAGCCAGCTCGCTTCCCCCCGCGCCGAATTCTCGGCTGACCGTAATGAGCCGTATCGAAGTCGTCTGCATCGGAATCCTCGCCCCCCCGGTCGATCGACGCCGCCCCGTTCGTTGACCCGCCGACGGATTAGTGCGAATAGCGCACCGTCGCGCCAGACGCGACCCTTGCCATCGAGCCAGTCGTCGCTGAAGCTTCGCAGCCCCTACCGCATCCCACCAGAGCCACTCCGGGACGAAAGAACATGAAATACGCCTGTATTTTCGCGGCAGCCGTTGGCATTGCCGCTTCGTCGGTCGCGAGCGCCCAGGACGCGACGATCGTCTATCGCCTCGGCCACGACACCGTTGCCGTCGAGCAGTTCTCTCGCACGCCCACGCGCCTCGCCGGTGAGAGCGTCACACGCGCGGGCCTGGCGATCCAGCGTATTCAGTATGATGTGACGCTGGCCGCCGACGGTCGCCCCACCGCGGCCGTGATCCGCCGGCGCCAGGCAGATGGCTCGCCCTTCCCCAATGCTCCGGTGGAGTATCGCTTCACCCTCCGCGCCGACTCGGCGAAACGCCAGATCGTATGGAAGGACAGCACGCAGTCGCAGAGCTTCGCGGCGCCGAATGCATTCCCCGCATTTCCCGTCTATTCCTATGCACCGTTCGAGTTGCTCTATGCACGCGGGCGCGCGCGCGACTCCGTCCTTGCCATTGGACTCGGCGGAGACGCGGTGGGCGTGATCGGACTGCAGTCGTATGCCGGCGACACCCTTCGCATGCGCGGCGGAACGTATCAGATGCTCGTTCGCTTCGATCGCGACGGCCGCCTTCAAACGACCGATGGCGGATTGACGACGAACAAGGCCATCGGCACGCGCGCACAAGGACGCGTCGACATCGCCGCCCTCGCGGCGGCGATGAAGCCGACCGGTGTGCTGTCGCCGCGCGCCACGGCGTACGCCGCCTTCTCGCGCGGCCCGATCCTCGTCAACTACGGACGTCCCGCGGTGCGCGAGCGCACCGTGTGGGGCGGCGTCCTCGTTCCGTACGACTCTATCTGGCGCACCGGCGCCAATGAAGCGACACATCTCGCCACGTCGAAGACGATCGCGCTCGGCGACCTGACGCTCGCGCCGGGACTGTACACGCTTTGGACGCAGCACACGCGCAACGGCACGTTCCTCATCGTCAACAAGCAGGTCGGCCAATGGGGCACGGAGTATCAGCCGTCGCAGGACCTGGGCCGAGTGAAGATGGATTTCGCGCGCACCGCCGAGCATGTCGAGGACTTCACCATCAACGTGCGAGCGACCGCGCCGAATCGCGGCGCGATCGACTTCGTGTGGGGCGACTCCATGGCGACCGCAAACTTCACGGTGCGCCCATGATCCGCAACCGGTTCGCCCAGCTGCTAGCCGCGGCGGTTGCGGTCGATGGCGACCTTGCCCCGCCCTCCGCGGTTCAAGCTTTTCTCAATCTCTCGCCCGCGCCCAAGATTTCCCAAACGCGCGCCCACGCCTCGAGCCCCTCGTGCAGCCGGTGCACGCGAAAGAACTCGTTGGGCGAGTGATAGTCCTCGTCGGCCGTCGAGAATGAAAAGAAGACGGTGTCGATTCCCATGTGGCGTTTGAACAACTCCGAGATCGGCACCGTTCCGCCCATGCTGACCCGCAGCGGGTGCACACCATATACAGCGGTCAGCGCCGCGTCCGCAGCGCGAAGCGCGAAATGATCGGTGGGAATGCGATAGGCGCGCGCGCCGTGATCACCCGGCGCGATCGTCAATCGCGTCGCCGGGGACGCGTGAGCCTCGAGGTGGCGAACCACCAGCGCGACGACTGCGTCCGGATCCTGGTCGGGTACGAGACGGCACGTGATCTTCGCGCGAGCCTCGGCCGGAATCACGGTCTTGCCTCCCGGCCCCTCGTAGCCACCCCACATCCCGTTCAGCTCGAGCGTGGGCCGCGTCCACTGGCGCTCCAGTGTCGTGTATCCCGGCTCGCCGAACGGGGCAAGCGCACCGACCTGCGCGAGATACACCTTCTCGTCGAAGGGTAGCGCCGCAATCTCGGCTCGCTCGGCGGCGCTGAGCTCGCGCACCGTATCATAGAAACCCGCCACGGCCACTCGACCGTTAGGCTCATGGAGCGTGGCGATCAGTTGCGCCATCGCGTGCAGCGGATTCGCGACGCCGCCGCCGTGACGCCCCGAATGCAGATCCTTGGACGGGCCGGTCAGCGCGAGCTCGAGCCCCGCGAGTCCGCGGCTCGCCACCGTCAGCGACGGCTCGTCGATCCGCCACATCGCGCCGTCGGCGGACAGCACGAAGTCGGCGGCGAGCAATGCCTTGTGCTCCTGAATGAAGCGGTCGAGGCTCGGGCTGCCGATCTCCTCCTCGCCCTCGAGCATGAACTTGATGTTGATCGGCAGCCTACCCGACGTCGCGAAGAAGGCCTGCGCGACCTTGATCGGGATCAGCATCGGCCCCTTGTCGTCCGACACGCCGCGCGCGTAGAGACGCCCGTCGCGCACCGTCGGCACGAACGGAGGCGTTTGCCACTTCTCTAATGGATCGGGCGGCTGCACATCGTAGTGGCCGTAGACGAGCACCGTCGGCTTGCCGGGCGCGCCGAGCCACTCGGCGTAGATGACAGGGTTGCCGGGCGTGGCGATCGTCCGGACTGTGAACGGGCCGGCGGATGTGAGCGCGTCGGCAACCCACTGCGCCGCGGCGGCCATATCGCTAGCGTGCGCCGGATCGGTGCTCACGCTCGGAATCGCCGCGAACTCGATCAGCTCGTCCAGAGCACGCTCGTGATTCGCCTCGAGGTGGGCGAGAACCTTCGCGAGATTGTTCACGTCGTCTGCCATCACTTGCCGCCGTCGATCGAGATCACCTGTCCCGTGATCCACTTGGCGAAGTCCGAGGCGAAAAAGAGAACACCATGCGCGATGTCGTCGGGCGTGCCGAGTCGCTTGAGCGCAATGCGATCGATCAACGCTCGCTGCCCCTCTTCGCCGTACGATTGCCACTGACGCTCGGTCGCCGGGTTCGAGCGCACGAAACCTGGCGCGATGTTGTTGACGGTGATACCCCACGGACCCAGCTCGTGCGCGAGCTGTCGCGTGAGCCCGATCTGCGCGGCCTTCGCCGACGCGTACGCCTGAATGCCGGTGAGACTGATCCCGAGCCCTGCCCCGCTCGAGATGTTGACGATCCGGCCACTGCCCGCCGCCTTCATGGCGGGAGCGACGGCCTGTGAAAACTGAAATACGCCGGTCACGTTGACGTCGATGATCGTCTGCCAGTCGGCGCGCGACACCTCTTCGAGCGGACGCCCCACCTGGCCGAGCACTCCGCCAGCATTGTTCACCAGAATGTCGACGCGGCCCGTTGCCGCGAGCGCATCGGCGACGCATGCGTTCACGGCGCTCCCGTCGGTCACGTCCACGACACG
Source organism: Gemmatimonadota bacterium (assembly GCA_028287235.1). GTDB lineage: Bacteria > Gemmatimonadota > Gemmatimonadetes > Gemmatimonadales > Gemmatimonadaceae > JAQBQB01. Next base: position 286,293 of record JAQBQB010000002.1, read on the forward strand.
TCCGACACAAGTGCCGCCCACCGCGTGGCACAGCCGCGCGGTTTCCATGATCTCCTCCTCCATCACGTCGCACGCCCAGACACTCGCGCCGCGCTGGGCGAACGCCAAGCTGATTGCACGCCCGAACCCGTGCGCCGCGCCCGTGACGATGGCCGTCTTGCCGCCGAATTCGACGTTCATGCGCGACCGCTCGGCTGCACCGCCGCCAGCGAGTCCAACGTGGCGAGCGACTGCGTGCGCCCGCCCGCTTCGATCTCGTGAACGAGCTCGACGAGACGTTCGGTGAGCGGTGTCGGCACACCCACCTCGCGCCCAAGGGTCACGACGATCCCGAGTTGCGCATCGACCTCGGTGCGGCGCTTGCGCACGGCGAGATCTCGCCAGATGCCGCTGTGCGTCTTGGCCGAGCGTCGGTTGAACGCGACGAGTTGGTCGAGCGACCGCTCGGCCTCGCCGCCGGGCGCCTCGGGCCGAAACGCGCGAGGGTCGAACCCATCGAAGGCCTCGAGCATCACGCCGCGCGCATCGGCGACGGCGAGAATCTCGCGCGCCAGTCCGATGTACAGTTCGCGGTAGGCGAGCATGGCCAACGCGTCGGCGATCGGCTCATCGGTCAACGCCGTCGCGAACAGCATCGCACCATATGCCTCTTTCGCCCACAGGTAGCCCCAGATGTTCGGCGTTGCCACCGCGCGGGAGTCGAAGTCGAGCCATGCGTCGCGGATCGCGGTCACCCGCGGAGTGACCCGGCCGTCGATCTCACCGACGACCACGGCGCCGCGGCCGCCGTAGTGAATCAGGCCCGGCTCCAAGTAGTCCGCGCCGAAGTTGACGAACGCTCCCACTGTTCGCTGGGCGCCGACGATGGCCGCGATCGCAAGCTCGTTGAGCCCATTCTGTGCCGAGATCACGCACCCGTCCGCGGCCAGGTGCGGAAGCAATGCATGTGTCGCGCTCTCGGTGTGGTGCGCTTTCGTCGCGAGAACGATCGCGTCCCACTCACCGGCCACGTCGCTCGGCGCGAACGCGGGCACCCGCACGGCGAGCTCCGCGATCGGCCCGGCGACGCGAAGTCCCGAGCGATTGATCGCGGCGACGTGATCGTCGGCGCTGTCCACGAGCGTCACATCGTGGCCGGCGTGCGCGAGATGCGCGCCCATCGTGCCGCCGATCGCGCCCGCACCCCAGATCAGAAAGCGCATCTATCCCGCCGGCTACGGCCTCGGCTCACGCGCCGCCCCACGATCCGTCGAGCAGCGCGCGCGTTTCTTCGACCGCGACCTTCCAGAGTGCGAGCATGTCGTCGTCGGATCGCTGATACCGTCCGCCGTAGTTGCCGTCGCCGAGGTAGCGGCGCAGCGCGACGGGATCGAGCAGGCGCACCTTGTCGAGATCGACCATCGGCCGCGGCTCGCTTGGCATGTCGGCGTTCGGCGCGGACAGTCGCGTCCACGGGAAATTTTCCATCCAGGAGCCGTGCGACGCGACGGGATCGATCGCCTGCACCTTGGCCCACGTGCGCGGCGCGTTCCACCAGTTGTGGAAGATGACGCGGCAGCCGGCGTTGTCCGCGGCCCACTCCTGCGCGAACTGCTGCACCGCCCCGTTGCCGCCATGCCCATTGACGATGAAGATGCGCCGGAATCCGCTGTGCGCCATGCTGTCGAGGATGTCGCGCACGACGTTCAGGTGTGTCTCGACCCGAAGCGAGATCGACCCCGGAAACTCGCGGAAGTAGGGCGTGACGCCGTACGCCACGACCGGAAACACCGGAACGCCGAGTGGCTCGGCAGCCTCCGCGGCAACGCGCTCCGGGAGGATGCAATCCACCGTGAGTCGCAGGTAACTGTGCTGCTCGGTGCTGCCCAGCGGCAACACCGCGCGATCGTCGTGTTGGAGGTATGACTCGACCTGCATCCAGCTCATGTCGGAAATGCGCACGTGCGATACTCCGCCTCCTCAGCGATCGGCGAGTGTGAATGCGATGAGCGGCGCTCCGCCGATATTCCGGTCTGCGACGACGATGGTGCTTCCTGCTCCGCCACTCAACGCGAGGCTGGCCAGGTTGACGCTCACTGCCGCCGCGCGCGCCGTCGGTGCCGTGCCGGCTGGAGCGGCGCGGACCTGATACGTTCCCGGCGCGAGGCTCGCGTAAGCCGAGGCGCCACGATACGCAACGTTCGCGAAGGTGGGCGTCGCCGCGGCGAGGTCGGCGTTCGGCGCGGTGACGAAGATGTCTACCGCGCCGGCGGTCGGACTGAGGTTGACGGCCCGCAGACGAGCCTGGGTCGATGCGACCACCGGGTTGGAATCATTGACCACGAGCGACGTCACGGCGCTCGCAGCGGCGCCGCCGACCGCGTACACCGTTTGATCCTGTCCGGCCGCGACCGTGAAGCTCACCGTCGCGACGACGACGCTCGTATCCGCGGTGCGCTTGAGCACGAGGGTGCGCGGCCCAGTGAGAATCGCCGAGTAGATCGCCGTCGACGGCGACGGCAGCGTCGCGGGCGTGCTCTGGGTGTAGGTGAGATTCACGCCGAAGGGCACGCCTTCGAGAATCGCGTTGACGCGTCCCCGGGTCGTGTCGGTGATCAGGTTCACGAAGCGGATGCGTCCCGTCGGCCCGGTGGGCTCGAGCGGACCAGGCGCTTCCTTCGTTCCGCACGCGGCGGCCACGACGAGCCCCGTGAGCGCGGCGAGTGTTTGGAATTTCCTCATCATGTGCGTCGGCCTCACTGCGCGGGGCAGCTTGCGGGGAACGCCGCCGGTTCCGTGGGATCCGGGAGCGCGGTGAACGTCGCGTTGGGGTTGGCATTTCGATCGCCGATGGCGTACGGGAGCCAGCAGCGCTGTCCGTCGGTCGGAATCGCTGGCGCGCTGACCGGCCCGCGAATGGCTGCGCGGCGGCGAGTGTCCTCCCAGCGAAGCCCCGTGCCGAACAGCTCGTAGCGGCGCTGCACGTAGATTTCCGTGAGAAGCTGGCTCTGCGACAACTGCGTCGACAGCGCCGGGAGGCACGCCTTCGGATCGTCGAGGCCGCGCCCGCCGGTGCAATCGGTGCGCACCGAGTCGAGCGCCGCCTGCGCAGCCGCGACCTGGCTCTGATTTGCCAACGCCTCCGCCTTGATCAGCAGCGCCTCGTCCGGAAAGTAAATGGCGAGCGGCGCCTGCGGGTTCGCGTACCGCGACCAGGGATCGAGGGCCGCACCCACGCGGCCGGTCAGCGTCGTCGACGGCGTGACGAAATAGACGAAGCGCTGGTCCTGCGCCGCCATCGACAGGCGCCACTGCCGCCGCGGCGCGATGCCGTTGGTGCCTCCGGTGACGTTCGCGTACGGATTCACGCCCGGCGCCGGGAAGGTGAGCAGTGACAGCGCCGCCGGCCCCGTACGCGCCACCAAGTTGGCGGCGGCAAGCGCCGTCGCGTCGTCGTTCGCCATTCGGGCATACCGCGCGCGAAACAGCTGGATGACGTTCGGCAAGTTGACGCCGGGTGTTATGATATTGGCATTAAAGAACACGCTTGGCGGCGTCGCGGCGATCGTCGCCGCTGCCGAATCGAGCAGCGCGCGGACGTACGCCAAGGCCTCGATGCGCCCAACGTACGACGGCGCGGTCACACCATACGTGTTGATCGGGATACGCTGATAGGACTGGATCGCCTCGCCGAGCGCTTCCGCCTTGAGCGCGAAGGCCAGGGCGCGCAGACCGCTCCGCGTGCCAGGCTCGAACTGCGATGCGAGCGCGTCCGACCCGGTGAGCAGATCGTCCGCCGTGCGCACCGTGCGGTACACGGAGTTGAACACGTTGTCGGCGATCGCCGTTCCCGACGGCACGGCACCCTGCTCAGCGTCGCTGATCGAGATCAGCGCCGCGGCGGTCGACGCGAACTCGTCGGTCACCAAGCCCGCCATGTACGCGAAGTTGCCGTACGACGTCGCGAACCGGCCCTGAAGTCCCGTGGCCAGCGCGATCACGCCGTCGACGCTCGTCGTCACCTGCGACTCGGTTGGCGAGTTGGGGTTCTGAAGATCGAGGCTGCATGCCCCGAGGACGGTGCATGCCACTGCGGCAAGGGCCACCGCGCACTGCTCGTGTCTACGCATGGTCGGTCTCCGCCGCTCAGTAGGTGAAGCGCGCACTGACCGACCACACGCGCGGAATGGGGTAGCCGCCGAAATCGAAGCCGCGGTCGGCCGCCGTGGTCTGCACCGACTGCAAGCCGCCGGCATTCGTGCCGAACAGGTTGATCTCAGGATCGTAGCCACTGTATTTCGTCCACACCCAGAGGTTGCGCCCCGACACCGTGAGGTCGACCCCTTCGCCGAACACCCGGCGCACCGCCGCCCAGTTCAGCGTGTAGCTGGCCGACAGCTCGCGCAGCTTCACGAAGCTGCCGTCCTCGACCCAATACTCGAAGATCCCCTGCGTGCGCGCGTTGAACCCGGGCGGCAGCTTGCGCGGATCGCCGTACGGCAGCAGCTCGCGCTCGTACGCCTTGGAATTGCTCGCGATGCCGGCGTTCTGCGCGCGAGTGGACAGGTTCATGATCTTGTTGCCGAACACGCCGTCGAGCAGGCCGCGCACGCGCAGCTTCTTGCCGAAGGTGAATTCATTGAGGAACGATCCCATCCACTTCGGATTCGGATCGCCGATCACGTTGTTCAGCGAATCGTTGCAGGTGCCGCCGCTGATCGCCTCGCGCTGCGCGAGCGTCGCCCCGAGGTCCACCGTCTGGTTGCTGCGGCGGTATCGGCCGAGCGAATCGAGGAGGAGCGCGCCGGTGACACAGTTGCGCGCGGCGTAGGAGCCGTAGAACACGCCGGCGGGCTGGCCGGCGCGAATCCGATTCGGGTAGCCGCCCGCCGACTGAAAGTCCTGGATGTCCAGGCTCTCGACGAGGTTCTTGTTGTGCGTGTACGTCGCGGTCGACGTCCACCCGAAATTCGGGCGATTGACGTTGGTCGTGGTCAACATCAGCTCGAGCCCCTTGTTCGACATGGAGCCGATCGGGAAGAACTGGCGCGAGAAGCCGGTGCTCGTGGCGAGCGGACGGAAGAAGAGAAGATCTGAGACGAGACGGTTGTAGTACGTCGCCTCGAGACCGGCACGTCCGTCGAACACACCGACGTCGGTGCCCACCTCCCATTCGCGCGCGCGCTCGTTGCGCAGGCTCGGGTTGCCGAAGTTGACGTCGTTGACGAAGCCCGGCCGGCCGGCGAACGGAAGCTGCGTGTAGCTGATGTACTGCGAGTACGCGTTGAGAATGCCGGGCTGACTGCCGGCCCAGCCGAGCGCGCTGCGCACGCGAACGTTGTTCAGCATACCCGGCTCGTTGGCGATCACCACGTACGACGCCGAGAGCTTGGGGAAGGCCTGCCAGCGCTCCGACGGCGCGAACGTCGACGACGCATCGTAACGGACGGCGCCCGTCAGAAACAGCTTGTTGCGCCAGGCGATCTCCTGCTGGCCATAGAAGCCGAGCGTGCGGAGCTCGATGTCGAGCTGCGTCGCGGAGAACACCGAGCCGGCGCTCACGAGATCGCCGACCGGAGCGAGCCCGTTGGCCGTCGCCTGCGTCGTCCGCACGCGCTGCGACGTGTAGTTGCCGCCGGCGGTGGTCCGGAGCTCGAAGGCGCCCATTGGCCGCCAGTTGTAGCTGCCCACGCCATCCTGATTGACGACGAGCGTGCGCTCGAACACCGACTGCGACCGGCCGGTCGCGAGCGGCGCGGTGCCGAGCACAGCACCGCGCGGCACGAACTGATCTTGCTCGAAGCCGGTGTTGTCGACGCCGATGGTATAGTCCATCAGCAGGTTGGTCAGCGGCGTCCACGTGAGCTTCGAGGAGCCGATGAAGCGGTCGATCGTCTGCGGGTTGCGAATGCGGTCGATGGCGAGCAGCGGGTTCGTGCCCAGCGACGGCGGCAGCGGATAGATGCCGTTCACCGGCCGAAAGTCGACGTTCGTCGGCGCGAAGAACAGCGACCCCATGATGCCGTAGTCGTTTTGCTCGCCGAATGCCTGGAGCTGATTGCTCGTGGTGATGTAGTTGGCGGTGATGTTCCCGACCAGCCGCGACGTGAGCTGCTGCTGCAGGTTGGCGCGCGCGCCTGTGCGCTGCGACGACGTCGACCGGAGGATGCCGTTCTCGTCGGAGAAATTACCGCTCAGGTAATACCGCGTTTGGTCGTTGCCGCCTTCGATGGTGAGATTCTGTTCCGTGGTCGGCGCGCGGTGGAAGATGTCGTTCTGATAGTTGAAGCGGGCGACGGGCAGACCGTTTTCGTTGAACGGATAGAAGTTGAACGGCTGCTGCTCGCGAAGCTCGCTCTCCGCGACGCGCGTCGTGAACGTGAACCGCGGCCGCCCGATGTTGCCGCGCTTCGTGAAGATCTGCACGACGCCGTTGTTGGCGCGCGATCCATAGAGCGCCGCCGCGGCGGCGCCGCGAATGATCTCGATGTGCTCGATGTCGGCCGGATTCAGGTCGGCGAGGCGGTTCTGCGGATTCGAGCGCGTGCCGAGATCGGCGAGCTGCGCCGAGCCGTTGTCCACGATCACGCCGTCGACGATGTACAGCGGATCCGAGCCGGAGATGAAGGAGTTGGTGCCGCGCAATCGCACCGAGATGCCGCCGCCGCCCGGACTGCCCGAGTTCTGCGAGATCTGCGCGCCGGCAACTTTTCCCTGAAGCGCCTGATCGACGGTGACCGCCTGCGCACGGCTGATGACCGCCGAGTCGACCGACGCGATGCTCGTCCCGACCTTGCGTTTCTCGGTGGGCGCCGCGCTGCCGGTGACCACGACCTCGTTCAGGTTCACGGCGCTCACGTCGAGGCGGATGTCGCCCGCGGCGTTGTCGCCGGGGTTGACCGTCAACGTTCGCGTGGCGGGCTGATAGCCGATGCGCCGCACCGTGATCGTGCGCGCGCCCGTCGGAACGCCGGACAGCGTGAAGGCGCCGTCCTCACCGCTCGAAGCGCCGATGCGCGTGCCGGTGACGGTGACTCGCGCATCCGCGACGCCTCGACCCGAGCCGGCTTCGGTCACTCGACCGCGAACCGTGCCGGTCGTCGCTTGCGCGCTCACGAATTGGGGCGCCGCGGCGAGCGCCAATCCCAGCGCACCGCGTCGAATGAAGCCGAGAGTCATCGAGCTGCCTCCGTCAGAGTGCGCTAGCTTATCCCCGTTTTCCCGCGCTAGCCAGACGTGTCGGCGATGAGAATGAGCGACGCGGGCTTTCGAGAGATGGGATGAACCGGCTCGCGCAGCTCGAGCAACCGGAGACCGCTCGCGACGAGGAGCCGCACCCAGCTCTCCGCGGTGCGGAAATACCAGGGCGCCGGATCGGAGAATGCCGCGCCGAATCCGGCCCACGAGCCCTCGCGCCAGCCGTCGACGTACGGCAGATCGCCCGTCGCGACGGCCGGATGCAGGGTCTGGATGATGAAGCGGCCGCGCGGCGTGAGCAGTTGCGGAACACGCGCCAGCAGGCGATCGACCGACTCCTTGCCGATGAGCGAGAAGTTGGCCACGGCCGCGTCCACGGTGAGCGCGAGCGCCCCGTCGGCAACGGCCTCGTACGATGCAACGCGAAACTCTCCGCCGCCGGCGCGCGTCGCGCGCTCGATGAGATCCGGTACGACGTCGACGCCTGTCGCACGGATGCCGCGCTCCGCTAGGGCGCGTACGAGCCAACCTTCCCCGCACCCGATGTCGAGGGCCGTACGGGGCGGCGGCGATCCGCCCGTCACGGCGTCGATGATCGCCTGGTTGGTGACGAGCCTCCGGCTTTCGATCTGTTGCTGCCGAACGGCCTCGGTCCACGGGGCGGCGTTCTTGTGCCAGGCGTCGACGATCCGGGCGTCGCTGAGCGGGTCGGAGGGCATCGGCCGGTGGTGTAGGTGGGCGGACACCCCAAAGAATAGCGCGTCAGCCTGCGACGTCCACTCAGCCTTGTCCGCAGCCCGCGAGCGAACCGCTGCTGCGTCGCGGTCGAAGCACGCATCGTGTCAGTCTCCATGGTGTGGATCGATACGACGGACGATGGGACGATAGAGTGGATCTATCGCCGGCTGGATCTACATCCACCGAAACGTCACCACCGCCCCGCCCCGGATCGCATACCGGATTGCCTTTCCGCCGATATGAATGGCGAACGACACTTCGCTCGCCCCGGTGTTGAGCACGATCAACACCTTCGATCCATCGTCGGCGTTCTTGAACGCCACGCTCTGGAGCCCGTTCACGTTGGTCGTCGATGCGATGCGGTGTGCGCCGGGGCGTACGAACTGACTCGCGTGCGCGAGCGCATAGTACTCCACGTTCCGCGTGACGAAACCCGTCCCGGAGTTGATCGTGATCACGCCGCGGCAATTGCCGCAGCCGCCGAGGTGCGGGCCGGCGTTCTCGTCGAGCGCGAGATTCCAGAGGGCGACCCCCTTGGCCCAACCGCGCGTCGAACCGATCAGCAGCGTACCCACGAAGTACTTGAGGTTGTCGGCGAACACCGGCGCCCATGCGCCGCCGGAACATTCAGTGAAGTACGCATCCACGGTCGGGTATTCAGCGTGGACGGTCTCCTGCACGCCGACGTCGCCGGCATAGCAGTGCCACGCGACGCCGCTCGTGTACCGGCGGGCCGCGCTATCGGCGAGCACGGTCAGCGGTTGGGTCGGCAGATCCCAGTTGTGGTCCCAGTCGAGGATCAACGTCGACAGTCCCGCGCGGGCGAAAAGCGGCCCGACGTGCTTGCCGATCACTTCCGCGCGCGCCGCCGGATCGAGCCGCATGCCCGGATAGTCGGTGGGCTCGAACGCCGGCTCGTTCTGCATCGTGACGGCGAAGATCGGCACGCCTTCGGCCGTGTAGGCGTCGACGAACTTGCGAAAGTAACTCGCGAACGAGTCGTACGACTGCGGCCGCAGCGTGCCCTGAATGAGGCTCCCCGTGGTCTTCATCCACCCCGGCGCGCTCCACGGTGACGCGACGAGCTTGAGCTGCGGATTGATCGCGAGCGCCTGTTTCAGCGCGGGCAGCTTGTCGATGCGGTCGTGATCGACGGAGAAATGCGCGAGGCTCGAGTCGGTTTGCCCGGCGGGCATGTCATCGTAACTGTAGTCCGTCGACGAAAAATCCGATGCGCCCATTGGCACGCGCATGAAGCTCAAGCCGAGGCCGGGATTCCGTCCGAACAACTCGTGCATGATGGCATCGCGCTGCGCGCCGAGCTTGTTGTTGAGCAGATACGCCGACGCGTCGGTCATCGCCGCGCCGAAACCGACCATCTCCTGATAGCTCGTGCCGTCGTCGACGTCGATGACGACGCGCGACGTGTCGACGGCGGACCGAATCGGCAAGTCCGGCTCGGAGGAGAGGAGCCGCGACTGATCGCCGGTGGTGATCCACGCCTGGGCAACGGGACCCGTGGGCGTAACGCTGCTCCCTGGGTCGACCGCCGCGCCGGAGCTGCACGCGGCCAGCAATACGCCGAGAGTGATGTAGCGAGCCTGCGGCACGATGCTCATCGTACTACCAGGTGGCTCGTGAGCCCTCCGATCATCACATCGAAATCGCCCGGTTCCACGACGAAGCGATTGTCGATGCCGACGAACGCCAACCGCTGGATGGGGAGACGAAAAACGACCGTGCGGCGCTCGCCCGGCGCGAGCGAAATCTTGTCGAAGGCGCGCAGCCGCCGCACCGGCGGGGCCACCGACGCATATCGGTCGCGTACGTAGAGCTGCACGACCTCCTTCCCCGCTCGGCCTCCGGTATTCGCGACGTCCACCGAAATGCTCACCGTGTCGGTGGCGCGAACGCTTTCGCGGCCGACACGCAGATTCGTGTACGCAAACGTGGTGTACGACAGCCCATGGCCAAATCGCCACTCGGGGTTGTAGCCGCCCTCGGGCCCGCGCGCGCTCGCCTCCTCCGACTCGGCGTGGTCGTACGGCACCAGAGTGGCCGCGGTTCGCGGCCAACTGAACGGCAACCGGCCACTCGGGTTCACGTCGCCAAAGAGCACGCCGGCAAGCGCCTCGCCGCCGAAGGGACCGGTCTCGTAGGCAGTCACGATGGCGCGCGCGCTATCCACCGCTTCGCGCACGAGCCGCGGGCGCGCGTGAAACAGAGTGAGCACCACCGGAGTTCCCGTTGCTTCGATCGCGCGGGCCAGACGCAGCTGCGCCGCGGGCAGGCGCAAGTCGTCGATGTCGCCCGGCTTCTCGACAATGGGAAATTCGGCAAGCGCGACGATTGCGACGTCCGCGGTGCGCGCCGCCGCGACCGCCGCGGCCAAATCACGTTCGTTGTCGAAGTCTGCGCCGCGTACGTACGTCACGCGTTCGGCGCCGACTCGGTCACGGACGGCGTCGAGGAACGTCTTGATGCCGCGCGGATACACCGCGGTGTCCGTCCCCTGCCAGGTGTAGCTCCACGAGCCGAACTGCGCCGGCAGCGACGCAGCGCCGGGACCCGTCACGAGCACGCGCGCGGTCTTGGACAACGGGAGCAGCCCGCGCTCGTTCTTCAACAGCGTGACGGCCTCCTCGGCGGCGGCGCGGCTTGCGGCCTGAAAGGGACGCGACCCGGCACGCGCGAGCCGCGCGCTGTCGGGCCACGGATTCTCGAACAGGCCCAGCTCGAGCTTGACGCGAAGAATGCGCCGCACCGCTTCATCGATGCGCGTCATCGGGACGCTGCCCGCGCGCACGAGCGCCGCCAGCGTGTCCGCGAAATTGTAGCTGAGCGGCACCATGCTCATGTCCACGCCGGCCATCACCGCTTGACGCACGGCCTCCCTGGGCGACGACGCCGTGTGATGCACCGTGTACAGACGCTGGACGTCCTCCCAGTCGCTCACCGCGATGCCGTCGAACTTCAGCTCGTTGCGCAGTAGCCCGGTGAGAATCTCGTGGCTGGCGTGCACGGGAACGCCGTTCACGTCGCCGGAGTTGACCATCACGGTGCGCAATCCGGCGTCGATGGCGGCGCGGAACGTCGGCAGGTAGTACTCGCGCAGCTGCCGCTCGGGGATGAGCGCGGTGGTTCGATCCCTCCCGCTCACCGGCGCGCTGTAGCCGAGAAAGTGCTTGCCCGTCGCGGCGACGAAGACGGTGCCCGCCGGCCCGCGCGAGCGAAGTGGCGCTTCAGGAAAGAGTGAATCGAGCGTCGGGCGCGGGTCGCGCTGCTCCCCCAACACCGCTTCGCGTCCGAGCACCGTGGCGAGATACACATCCTCGCCGTACGTCTCGAAGAAGCGAGACCAGAGCGGCTGCCGGCCCAGGTCGAGCACCGGAGCGAAGTTCCAGGGAATTCCGGCCGCGCGCGTCTCGTATGCCGTGATCTCGTGCTCGCGGCGAACGAGTGCCGGGTTCCACGTTGCCGCCATCGCGATGCTCTGCGGAAACACCGTCGCACCGGACATGTAGTGGAAGCCGTGCACCGCATCGATGCCGTAGATCACGGGGATCGCAAGACGCTTGCGCGCCGCGACCCGCTGCACCGTGGTGGTGAGCTCGAGCCAGCGGGCCGGGGTGAGCGCCACGTCCCATACGTTGAGCAACGAGCCGACGTGATGGCGCAGCAGCGCATCCTCGAGCTTTGCCGTGTCGATCTGCTGCGGCGTATCGGCCGTGCCATGAACGCGGGACACCGCCTCGATGGTCAACTGCGTCATCTCGCCGACCTTCTCCTCCAGGGTCATCCGCCGGAGGAGTTGGTCGATGCGCGCTTCGATCTGAGCTTTCGAACCCTGCGCGCCGAGCGGAAGCGCGAGCACCGCCGCGATGGCGAACGTCAGGACCGTGGTGCCGCGCGTCCGGCGAGCGAACATGGTATGCATCACCAGCCAGGGTTCTGAGTGAGCAACTTGTTGTTGTTGATCTGTCCCGACGGAATCGGGAACAGGCTGCCCGGCGCACCGTGCACCGACGTTTCGCCCGGGAAGAGCGTCGCCATCAACGCCGTCTTGGCTTTGACGGTAGCGTCCAGCGTGCCCCACCGCGAGAGGTCGAACCAACGCTGCCCCTCGAACGCGAACTCGCGGCGGCGCTCCACGCGAATGGAATCGGTCAGCGCGGACGACGACAGTCCCGCCACGGTCGAAATGCCGGCGCGAGAACGAACCAGGTTGAGCGCTGCCTCAGCGGTGCCCGCCGTGGCTACGCCGCCAGCGCTCACCGCCTCGGCGTAGATGAGCAACACGTCGGCGTAGCGCTGGATGATCCAGTTGTTCGGCTGCTGCTGCCACGAGCGTGCCGTCATGTCCTTGGTGCTCGTCTCGTCGAGCCACTTATGGAACGCCGATCCGTTGGGAACGCCCCAGGTGGCCGTGCGCCCCAACGCATCCTTGTACGGCGAGGTCATGTACGTGGCGCCGTTACCGCGCTGGTCGGCGGTCGCGTAGAGCGCAACGAGCTGCGGGTTCACCTGCATCAGACCGTACGCGTCGCCGCCCGGAAAGCCGGAGGGGAGGCTGAACAGCGTCTGCACGCTACCAACGACTCCCGCCGTCTGCTCCGGCGCACCGTAGTTGATCTCGAAGATGCTCTCGGGATTCGTGTTCTTCACCGAGATGCGGAAGTTGTCCAACCAATGCGAGTTGAGCGAATACCGGCCGGACGAGATCAATTGCCCCGCGTACTTGGCGGCGTTCGTGTAGTCCTTCTGAGTGAGATAGACCTTGGCCAGGAGCGCCGTCGCGGCGCCCGACGTAGCGCGTCCGACATCGGGGCCCGAGTACGAGGTTGGCAGCTGCGTGACGGCCGATTGCAGATCGCTCACGATCGCCGCGTAGACTTGCGCGGCCGGCGTGCGCGCCACCTGCGCGTCGGCCACCGTCTTGGCCTCGTGCTGGATCAACGGCACGTCCCCGAACAGGCGTACGAGCTCGAAGTTCATCAGCGCGCGCAAGTAGTGCGCTTCGCCGAGCACGCGATCGCGCTGCACGGTATCCATGACGATCGCCGGCACGCGGTCGAGCACGATGTTCGCCCGGTTGATCGTGATGTAGGCGTTGCTCCACACGTTGTCGAGCGACCAGAGCGTGGGATCGAACGTGTACGATGCGAGCTGGTGCCCGTCGGCGCCGAAATTCGACGTCGCAAAGATGTCGTCCGACGCCACATCGGACTCGTACCAGTAATAGAAGTACACCCACTGCGTCTGGCTGTAGACGGCATTCACCGCCGAGACGGCGTCAGTCGCGGACTGATAGAAGTTCTCCGGTGCGAGAACGTCCGTGGGTTTCGGTGCGAGAAAGTGGTCGCATGCGCTGAGCGCGAGAGCCGATAGGCTCGCCAGCAGCATCGCGGCACGGCGGGCGCCCGAACGAAGAGGAGAGGTCAACATGGGATTCGCGTGGCTCCGTCGCGCTTAGAAAGCGGTGGTGAAACCGAACGTGATCTGTCGTGTCTGCGGATACGTGCCGAAGTCGATTCCCTGCGCGAGGACGCTCGTGGCGTACTCGCTCACTTCGGGATCGAACCCGGTGTACTTGGTGGTGGTGAAGAAATTCTGCATGCTCGCGTAGATCTGGGCATCGTGCAGACCGCGAATGCGTCCCGCCGCCATCAGCGATTCGGGAATGTGATAGCCCAACCGGATGCTCTTGCCTCTGATGTACGAACCGTCTTCCACGAACAGCGTGGATGGCCGCGTGTCGTAGCTGTTCCCCAGCTTGGGCACCGGGATCCCGTTCGCGCCGCTGCTCGCGGCGGCGAGAACGTCCGTGAGCTGATTGCTGTTTCCGGCGTTGTTGGTGAGCAGTGCTCGCGTGATGTTGTAGATCTGGTTGCCGCGCGAGAACTGGATGAAGACAGTGAGGTCGAAGTTCCGCACGTTGAATTGATTCGTCAGTCCGCCGGTGTACGTGGGCTGCGCGCTCCCGATGATCTGTTGATCGGCGGTCGAGATCCGGCCGTCTCCATTGAGGTCGGCGTAGGTCGGCTGGCCGTTCTTCATCCCGCTGTACACGTAGCCGTAGAATGAGTTGATCGGCTGCCCAACCTTGAGGATGGTGGGGTTCTGGTTGGCACCCGCGCCCACGCCGACAGGATTCACCAGCTGCGTGTCCGCGCCGATGTTCAACACCCGGTTGCGGTTCCACGCGATGTTGAACGAAGTGGTCCACCCAAGCGCACCCGTGAGGTTCGCCGTGTTGACCGCCAACTCGATGCCGTGATTGCGGACGCTGCCGATGTTCTGCAGTTGCGTGCTGTAGCCAAGCGTGGCCGGGACCGATACCTCGAGCAGGAGATCCTTCGTGGTCTTGTTGTAGGCGTCCGCGGTGATCAGCAGGCGGCTCCTGAGCATCGCGATATCGAGGCCGGCGTCGGCCTGGTCGGTCGTCTCCCACTTGAGCAGCGGGTTGGCCAGCGTGCTCGGCGCATATCCGACGACCTTGGAGCCGTTGAACAGGTACGTGGAGCTTCCCAGGGTCGCGAGAGCGCGATAGTTCCCGATGTCCTGGTTGCCGGTGCGCCCGTAGCTCGTACGCAGCTTCAGGTCGTCGAACAGGCCGAGGCGCTTGACGAACGATTCGTCCGACAGCCGCCAGGCGATGGCGCCCGACGGGAAAAAGCCATATTGGTTGCCTTCACCGAACTTCGACGAGCCGTCTCGGCGTCCCGTGACGGTGAACAAGAACCGGTCGGCGAGATTCCAGTTGGCGCGCGCGAAATACGAGAGGAGCGACGAATGCGGCGCGCCGCTCCATACACCGAGGAACGTCCCACCGGAGTTCAACCCGTTCTGGCCCAGGGCGTCGGTGACGAAATTCTGCGAGGTGCCCGAGATGTTGTCGGAGTTGGTGCGCTGCAAGGTCAATCCACCGAGCAGATCGAGACTATGGAGCAGGCCGAGATCTCCCAGCGCGTAGTGCAGCGTGTTCTCGTTCAGCCAGGTCGTCACGCTCACGGAGCCGCGGCTGCCCTGCCCGCCGGTCGACACGCCGGGGTAGGTCGTGGAGGGTGAGTAGAAATCCTGCATCGACGAGAGGTAGTCCCCGCCCAACGACGTCCGGAAGGTGAGGTTCTGAAGCAGCGAGTACTCACCGAACACGTTGCCGACGAAGCGGTTCTGTTCTTCCTGATTCGTGATCAACTGCGCGGCGGCGACCGGATTGGCGAATGTCCGGCCATTGGCTGGATTGAGGCCGACGAAGTACTCGCCGCCCGAGCCGCGCGCCGCGAGCGTGGGCGGCGCGGTGAGCGCGTTGATCAGCACCGACGAGACCTCCTGTCCGGCGCCGCCATTCGGCATCAGCTGCGCTTGGGAGCGGCTGAACGTGAACCGGTTGCCGACGCGGAAGCGACTGCTAATGTCCTGATCGAAGTTCAGCCGCGCCGTGCCGCGGTCGAGATTCGTGTTCACGATCACGCCGGCCTGCCGCAGGAAATTGCCGGAGAGGTAGTAGTGCGTATCGGTGGTCCCGCCGGAGAACGAGCCTTCGTAATTCGACGTGGGCGCCGAGCGGAAGATGGCGCTCTGCCAATCGGTATTGGGCAGCGCGGCGACCTGATCCGTGGTGTAGAGCGCAGGTTGGCCGGCGTTCAGCCGCGCCGCGTTCGCGTTTTGTGCGAATTGCTGCGCGTTCAGCAGATCGAGCCGGTGCCGCACCGTCTGCGTGCCGTAGTAGGCACCGAAGTTGGTGTTGTTCGCGCCCGAACGTCCGCGCTTGGTGGTGACGAGGATGACGCCGTTGGATGCGCGAGCACCGTAGATCGACGTGGCCGAGGCATCCTTCAATACTTCGATGGACTCGATGTCGGCCGGGTTGAGCGCGGCCAGCGGATTCAGTCCACTGACGCCCTGCGTTTCCAGCGTGCTGGTGTTCGTGCCGTTCGCGCTCGACGAGACCGGAACTCCGTCGATGACGTACAACGGGTCGTTGCCCGCGGTGATCGAGTTTCCGCCGCGGATGCGCACCGCGGCCGACGCGCCAGGTTGGCCGCTGCCGCCGGTCACCTGCACGCCCGCCGCGTGTCCCTGGAGCGCTTGCTCCAACGAGACCACCGGCATGCGTTGGATGTCGTCCGAAACCACCGAAGCCACCGAGCCGGTGAGATCGCGGCGCGATTGTGTTCCGTACCCAATCGACACGACTTCGTTGAGTCGCACGGCAACCGAGCGAAGGGAGAAGTTCGCGGTCACCGTCTGGTTCGGCCGCACCAGCACTGTGGCGCTGTCACGCCCGAGCCCGATACGCTGCACGAACACCGTGCGCGTTCCCTCCGGCACGCCGTTGAGCGTGTAGCGTCCGTCGGCGTTGGTCACGGCACGGGCAGTCGCGCCGCTCACCGTGACCGCGGCGTCGGACACCGGCTCGCTCGACGCGGCCATCGTCACGCGTCCCGTGACCGTGCCGTTCGCCTCGACGGAGGTCGTCTCGGCCGGAGCCGCCGGTGCGACCGGCGGCGCGGCAGGCACGAGTGCCATACGCCCTTCCGTCGAGACCCACAGCTCCACGTTCGTGCTGCCGAGCACTTCGTAGAGCACCTGGAGCACGCTGGCGTCGCGCACGTTCACCGAGACGATGCGGTCGAGGGGTACCACGGCGCGGCTGTACGAGAACGACACGCCGGCACGTCGCGCGATCTCCTGCAGCACGCGCTCGACGGTGACGTTGCGAAGCGCCATGGTCACGGGCTGACGCAGCAGCACCGGCGCGTCGCTCTCGTCGATCGAGGAGGCGAACCGGACGATGTACGCCGACTGGCGCGCGACGAATGGCTGCTGCGCGCGGACAGCGGACACCGGAACGATCGAGGCGACCGCCAGAAGGGCCACGAACATTCGCGGCGCCGCGCGGCGCGCACAAAAGTCATGTACGCGAGTCGTACAAAATTCAGAAAGCATGAAGCCTCCTCGCGCGCGCAGGCGCGGGTGATCGAGAGGTTCGTGGCGCACAGTGGCGCATGCGCGAAGCGATCGAAGCGGACATGGTCATCGTGCCGGACGCGCGGCAGCGGGTGGCCGCGGGGGCGGCGTCAAGCCGCCGACCCGGGCGAGCGTGACGCGGTCCCCGTCGCGCTGCACACGGAGACCGAGCGTAGCCGCAACGACGCCGATCGACGTGCGAAACGACGCGTCGGTCAGGACACCGGTGAACGGCAGCGTACGAAGGGCTGAATCGGCAAGCTGCACGTCGACGTCGTGCCAGCGTCGCAGCTCCAGCAGTACGGCGGAGAGTGGTGCGTCGCGGAACACGAGGCGGCCCTCGAGCCACCCCAGCAACGAGTCGACCCGCACGCCACGCGTCAGGCTCGTGGCTCCGTTCACGCCGATACGTCCAACGTCGCCCGCGCCGAGCTTGCCGACCTGACTCAACGCCACGACACCGCTGCGGACGACGACCCGCACGGCGGCATCGTCGCTGTAGCTGCGCACGGAAAACGCAGTGCCCAAGTCGCGCGCCACTGCGTTCCGCGCGAAGACGCTGAACGGGCGCTGCGTATCGTGCACGACCTCGAAGTACCCCTCACCCTCGAGGTAGACGTCGCGTCGCGTGTCGCCGAAGCTCGCCGCCACACGAAGACGGCTCGCCGGCGCCAGGTGCACGCGAGTGCCGTCGGAGAGCCGAAGCTCCGCGCGCTCGCGATTCGCGGTGACGAACGTCTCGTCCGTCCGAGCAGCGACAGCGTCGACCGGTCGGCGGGTGGCGCGATATACTCCGCCCGCGGCGAGCGCCGCGATGCATGCGACGACCGCGGCGGCAACCCCGGCGCGCCGCCAGGGCGACATCCGATGTGGCTGCAGCATCGCCATGAGATGCCGAGAGGGCGGCGCGGTGGACACCGGCGGCGCAATCCGCATCGGCGCGGCCGGCGACATCGACGACTGCTCGAGCGCGCGCCGGCGCATCGTGTCCCAGGACAGAGACGCGTCGGGAACGGCCGGGCGATCGCCCTCTCCGTCGAGCTGCTGGAGATACGCCGACAGCGCGCCCGCGACGTTCGGGCGCGCCATCAGGTAGCGGCGCACGACCGCCGCTTCCTGTTCTGTGCACTCGCCAGCGAGATAGCGGTCGAGGAGCTCGGGTTCCAGCATGATGCCACTACGTACCGCGAGCGCCCCGAACGTTACACCTGCGTTACCGCAGCCCTACCGGCGAACCCGATCGAGAAGCGCGGCGAGATCGGTGCGCGCCCTGCTGAGCAGCACGCGAACGGCTTCCGGCGTGGTCCCGAGGACGTTCGCGATCTCGAGCGGCGACATGTCTTCCTTCCAGCGCAACGTCATCGCGATGCGCCGCCGCTCGGGCAGCTCGGCCAGGGCGCGCTCGATCGCCTCGTCGAGCTCATTCGCTTCCACGGTCTCCTGCTGGCCCGGCGGCCGCTCGCCCATCGTCGACGATTCGACGTGAGCGGTGCGCGCCACCACACGCTCGTGCCGCAGATGATTCAGTGCGAGATTCCGCACGGCCGCGAACAGCCACGCCCGCACTCGCGTGGTGACCTGCCACGACGCACGCGTTCCCCACAGCGAAAGGAAGACGTCCTGCACGAGCTCCTCGGCCACGTCGCGCGAGCGCACGTACGTGTAAGCGAACTTCCAGAGCCCGTCATGATGCGCCAGGTACAAGGCACGAAAGGCCGCCTCGTCGCCGGCACGAATGCGGGCGATGAGGTCCGACTCATCATTCGGTATGCCGGCGAGCGGTTCCAGTACGACGCGCATGCGAAGAGCCACGACCGTAAATGCTGCAGTGGTCGGCCGGCGGCGGCCTGTCTGTGGCGAACATAACGCCGGGATCCGGTTCCGCTACCGGTCGGCCGAGATTCGATCCCTGCCCGAAGACCTCTACTCGCCGCCGCGCTTGGTCTTGATCGTGATGACCCCCTTGGGCGCGTCCGGATCGCTGTAGTGCAGCGCTGCCGACGGACCCTTGATCACTTCGACGCTCTCGATCTGCTTCGGGTCCAGTGCTTTCATCTGGGCCTCGGTCGAGCGAACGCCGTCGATGAGAATGACGCCGGTAAATGCCGGCTTCGGCGAGTTGGACACCGCGATGGGGACCGGAACGGTGAGCACGCGGCCCGAGTCGCCCGCGGCCGTCGATGCCGGCGCGCGGGTTTGGATGTTGATCTGCGTCGGCGTGCCCTTCGCTCCCGTGACGATCTGCACTCGACCCACCGCGGCCGGCGCCAACGCCGACGCGTCCGATGCAGTCGCAGCCGCTCCGTCGACCGTGTAGGCGACGGTCGTGTCGGCGTGCCTCGCCTTGGCCAGCTCGCGCGCTGCGCGCGCCGCCGTCGCGACGTCCATCCGCTCGATTTCCGCGTCGGTGGGGAGCGTGGTCTGACAGGCGACCAGCACGCCGGCGAGCGCGAACGCCGCGGCGAGCCCGCCGCGCAGCCGCGCAAAGCGCGGAACGATGGGTTTCATGGCGAGGATTCTCTGATAGAGGTGAGACGAGTCGTCGGCGAGCGCCAGGGCACTCAACCGAAGCACCGACGCGTGCTGCGCAACGTCGATGAGCAGCGATCCGTACGAACGCGGCGCCGCGCCGCGACGCAGCACGCGCGCGTCGCAGTCCAGCTCGACGGCGAGCCGAAGGCGAGAGAGCATGTACCAGAGGCCTGGGTTCCAGGGAGCGACGACCACGGCACTCCACGCCAGCCCGAGGAGCAGCGGATCGCGCGCGCGGACGTGCTCGTCCTCGTGCGTCACGACCATGCGTTGATCGTCGGCGTGCCGGGCCAGCAGCCAGCGCGGAACGACGATCTCGGGGCGCACGAATCCGACGACGACGGGCCCGATGTGCGGCGCGACACGAACCTCCACGCCCTCCATCGTGACGAGCGGCCACTCACGCCGCGCGCGGCGAAAGCGCCGTCCGACGCCAACCAGCGCGAGCAGGAGGCCGACGCTGATCACCGACGACAGCAATGCAACGTAGGTGTCCGCGGCGGGCGAGACCGCGCGGTGCACGGTCGCAAGCCCCACGCGCACGGGTGTGCCGAGCTCTCTGCGTAGCGTTGCAATGCGCGCGACGAGCAGCGCGCGCCATGATGCGCCGGCCGGCACGTGAGCAGCGCCGCCCGGATCGAGCGTCGGGACGACTGCCGTCGCAAGCGCAGCATCTCCTCGTCCGGGCAACAACGCCAACGCCGACAGGTACAGCGTGAGCGCGAGCGCGCCGGCCCAGATCCAACGAACGCGGTACCCGGCGAGCCGCGCCAGCCAGTCCGCGGCCCGCGCCGCGGCGGCGACGATCAGCGCGACGAGGGCGCTGTACAGCATCCACACGATCATCGCTTCTTCTCCTCCAACCGCTCGGCGAGCAGCTCGCGCATCTGCTCCAGCTCTTTCCGTCCGAGCCGCTTGTCGGCGACCATCTGCGCGAACATCCGCTCCGCCGATCCCTGAAAGATCGCGTCGCGAATGCGTGCGAGCGCGCTGCCGCCGGCGCGGTCGGCGCCCACCGTGGGGAAGTAGCGGTAGGCGCGCCCTTCGGCCTCGTGCCGCACGAACTTTTTCTCCTCGAGCGTCTGGAGCGCCGAGAGGACCGAGGTGTACGCGAGGTCCTCGTCGAGCGCCTCGCGCACGTCGGACACGCTCGCCGAGCCGAGCCGCCAGAGAACGCTCATGACCGCGAGCTCGCGCGGCGGGAAGTAAATCTCGTCCATCATTGCTCCATCTACTGGTTCTTCAGTAGAGTAGGATCGGACATCCGGCTTGTCAACTGTTTTTTCCGTAGCTCGCGTTTGGTAGATTCGGACATGAGCTCGACTCACATCAGCCGTCATGTGAACGCGCGCCGCGCGAGCATCTACCGCGCCCTGCTCGACGCGCACGCCGTCGCGACCTGGATGGTCCCGGCCGGCATGACCAGCCGGGTGCATACCTTCGACGCGCGCGAGGGCGGCACGTTCCGGATCTCCCTCACCTACGATGCGCCAAACCACGTGGGCAAGACGAGCGCGCACACCGACACGTACCACGGACGCTTCGTGAAGCTCGTCCCGAACGAGCAGGTCGTCGAAGTGATCGAGTTCGAGACGGCGGATCCCGCCATGCAGGGCGAGATGACGATCACGTACACGCTCGCCGAGAAAGACGGCGGCACCGACGTCGTCGCGGTGCACGACAATCTGCCGCCCGGGGTATCGCCCGCCGACAATGAGACCGGGTGGCGAATGTCGATGGACAAGCTCCAGGCGTACGTCGAGGGGCGATGACGGTTTCGTGGCGGAGCTACCCCTCGCGCAGCGCAACGATCGGATCGATGCGCGACGCACGTCTGGCGGGTAAGTAGCCGCTCACGACCGCGACGACGGAGAGCACGACGACCATTCCCACGTACGTCGCGGGATCGGCGGCCGTTACCCCGAAGAGAAACCCGCTGAGCGTACGTCCCACGAGCCACGCGCCGACCGTCCCAATTGCGATGCCGCCGATCGCCAGCTCGACGGTCTCGCGGATGATCCGCCCTTGCACCTGTCTCGCCGAAGCGCCGAGTGCGATGCGTACGCCGATCTCCTGCGTACGATGCGTCACCGTATACGAGATGACGCCGTAGATCCCGAGCAGCGCCAGACAGAGCGCGAACACCGAGAAGCTGCCGAGGAGCGCCGTGAAGAAGCGGCGCGACGATACCGCCTTGTCGACGGCGCCTTGCAGCGTCTGCACTTCGTTCGTCGCGAGGTTCGGCACGACCGGGGCGAGCGCGGTACGCAGCGTTCTCGCGAGCGACGCGGGGTCGAGCGTCGTGCGCACGATGAGCGTGAGCGATGAGAAATCGAACACCTGTCGCAGCGGAAGATATACCTCGTTGCCGGCGCCCTCCTCGAGCGTGAGATGCCGTACGTCACCGACGATCCCCACGACGCGACGATCATCCCTGCCGACCTTGAGCAGCTTGCCCAACGCACTCTGTCCGGGCCAGAAAGCCTTCGCCGCCGTCTGGTTGATCACGACCACCTTCTCGCTCGACTCCACGTCCTGCCGCGACAGATCGCGCCCCGCGACGACGGTCATGCCCATCGCGTCGACGAATCCGTCGGTCGCTACGCGGATGAAACCGGCTTGCGACTTCCCTTTCACATACTCTTGTCCGCCAGGCGTGACTCCCCAGCTTCGATTGCTCCCAAGCGGCAGGCCGTCGGCCACCGTCGCCGACGTGACACCTGGAATCCGTCTCGCCAGCCGAAGCACCTCGTCGACATAGGCGACGAACTCCGGAGCTGACTTGAATGTGTTCTGATCCGGATCGACGCGCACCGCGGCGACGCGTTCCGGACGGAAGCCGAGGTCGACGTCGAGCACCTTGAGGAAACTGCGAATCAACAGCCCGGAGCCGACGACGAGCACGCAGGCGAGCGCGATCTCCGACACGACGAGGGAGCGGCGCATCCACTGGCCGCGCCGCCCGTCCGTCGCCGATCGTCCCGACGCCTTGAGCGCCTCGTGCACGCGCGCCTCGGAGGTCTGGAGCGCGGGAGCCATTCCGAACGCGAGTCCCGCGACGATCGCCAGCAGCGCGGTGAACGCCAGCGCCGTTGCGTCCACGCCAACGTTGCCGAGGAGCGGCAGGCTCACCGCATCCATGCGCGCGATCGCGCGTGTTCCGATCGTCGCGAGGATCAAGCCGAGCACCGCGCCGCACGACGAGAGCACGACGCTCTCGGTGAGCATCTGCCGCACGAGACGGCGGCGGCCGGCGCCAAGCGCGGCGCGGATGGCCATCTCCTTCTGCCTGGTGGTCGCTCGCGCCAACAGCAGGTTCGACAGATTCGCGCACACGATGAGCATGACGACACCCACGGCGCACACGAGCACGATGAGCCCCGAGCGCGCGCGTCCCGTCACATGATCGCGCAGCGACGACGCGCTCGGCGTGAACTTGTTGATGTTCGGATGCTCTTTCGTGATTCGGGGGCCGAGCACTTTCAGCTCGGCCGTGGCGCCGGCGAGCGTCGCACCGGGCTTGAGCCGCGCGACGATCGACAGGGTGTTGCCCCACCGGTTCGTCTCCGGCGTGAGCGGAAAGGGCGTGAACACGTCGATGCGCGCGCCGGGCGCGAATACGGAGCCGAAGTCGAACGATGCGGGCAGCACGCCGATCACCGTCGTCGAAGCGCCGTTGAGCATGACCGTTCGCCCAAGAATCGCGGGGTCCGACGAGAAGCGGCGCTGCCACAGCGCGTGGCTGATCAACGCCGCCTTGGGGCCGTTCCACGCGCTTTCCTCGGGGCTGAATCCGCGCCCGAGTGCCGGGCGAACGCCCAGCAACGGAAAGAAGTTCTGCGTCACCGGCACGGCGCTCAGCCGAACCGCGTCGCTCCCGACGCTCAGCTTCATGTCGCCCACGCCATAGAACGCGAAGTACGCGGCCACGTCGGAGAACGCGCGATTCTCCTGCACAAAGGAGAGATACGGATCGACCTGCGCGGTCTGCGACGACAGACCCGGATCGGTCCCGTTCTGAATCCAGACGAGGCGTTCGGGGTCGGCGAACGGGAGCGGACGCAGGATCAGCGCGCTGGCGACGCTGAACACCGTGGTGCTCGCGCCGATGCCGAGCGCAATGATAACGACGGCGAATGCCGTGAAGCCCGCGTCGCGGCGCAAGGTGCGCAGCGCGTACCGAAGGTCCTGCCGCAGATCGCCGATCATGTCGCGAAAACGCATACGCTGCTCCCGGGCCCGTGCAGAATGGTGAAGAGACGCGGCGGCGTCGTCGATCGACCCACCGAGACGGCGCAGTGCTTCGCGGCGCGCGTCGTCCGCCGCCATGCCGCGCGCCACGAGATCGTCGACGCGCTCGGCGAGGAAGGCGCGGAGCTCTTCGTCCGCGTCGGCCTCGACTTGCGATTCGGTACGGATCGGGACACGGAAGAGTCGCCGCACCCCGGCGCGAAGGTCGCGGGAGCGCATCGGCTCACCCTCGCGCCGAGCGCGCGGTGAGCACCATCGTCAGGGCCTCGAACTGCTCGAGGAGCGACGCGGACTCGGCGCGCAGTTGGGCGCGGCCGGCGGGCGTCAATCTATAGTAACGGGCGCGGCGTTCGTTCTTCGTCACGCCCCATTCGGCGGTGAGGAGGTCGCGCGCCTCGAGCCGGTGGAGCGCCTGAAGCAGCGCCGCGTCAGTGACGTCGAGCCGGCCGTCTGACCGGGTCTCGAGCCAGCGGGTGATCTCGAAGCCGTGCATCGGTCCCCAGGACAGGGTCTTGAGGACGAGCACGTCGAGCGTTCCTTTCAATAGCGCCATGAACCGCCTCCACCAAGTGTCTTTCCCTAAGACACTTGGTCCGGCGAAATGGTTGGGATGGGGGTGAGGCCGCAGTGAATGGACGCGCCAGCTGACCTGTCGCCGGGTAAGCCCGCTGAGGCGCCATACATGCCACCCAATGTGAAGGCCGTCGAGGTGTATCCACCCGAAAGGCCCCGCCCCCTGCGTTTTCAGGGCGATCCAACGTGCGGTGTTGTCGTGATCTGGACGAAGTGACGACGGCGCGACGTCGCCTCTCGCGGCAAACGCGGCAAACGCGGCAAACGCGGCAAAGGTTCGCCCCCGCACGCATGAAAACGGTGATGGGTCGATCGCGCCATAGACCCACATTGCGAGCGCCACTCTTTCTCGGAGGCGTTCGATGTCCACGCATCATCTCGACGGAATTCTCACGGCGCTCAACCAGCACCAACAGCGCGCCACCTACAGCGCTGTCGCCGCCCTCCTCGGCCAGACGCCGAGACTGCTCATGCACGGCAAGCCGCGCGAGCAAGGCAATTCGTGGATCGTATCGAAGACCACCGGCCGGCCGACGGGCTACGCCGACTCCGACGTGCACCCGCACCTCGCGGCGAACGAGACGATTCTGAAGACACGAGAAGAGTTAGCGGATTGGCTCGAGCGCCGGGGATGACGATCGCGCAAGCTCGCGGAGCCGGCGCTCTAGCGGCGGCGGTCCACAAGTCACGGCACGTCGTCCAGCTCGCGCGTCATCTCGATCATCGTCCGTCGAAATCCCGCGCGAGCGAAGAGCCGCTGCGCAGTTTCGTTCTGCTCGGCGGTCGAAAGCACCACGCGCGGCGTCCCCTGCGCATGGAGCGCGCGGAGCGCGGCATCGAGCAGCCGGCGGCCGACGCCGTGCCCCCGATGCGCGGGATCGACGACGATGTCGTACAACACCCCCGCCGGGCCGCGCAACGACATGTAATCGTATCCCTCGACACCCGCGTAGGTGTAGCCGACCACATCGCCGGCCCGTTCCGCGACGAGCACCATGACGTTCGGCTCGTTCAGCTGTCTTCCGAGAAACGAGGCATAGCCCTGCTCGGTCTGCGGCGTGGCCGGTATGAAGCGTTGCGAGTCGAAGGCATGATGAAGCCGAACGAGGAGCGCACCAAGCCGGCCGATCGTTTGAAGATCTCTCGGCTCCGCCGGCCGAACGGCGACGCTAGGAGCGACGTCCATACTGTTCGTCGGTAACCTTCTCCATCCAGTCCACGGCCTTGCCGTCGAGCGCCTCCTGTATGGCGATGTGCTGCATGGCCGTGGTTGCCGACGCGCCGTGCCAATGCTTCTCACCGGGCTCGAACCAAACCACGTCACCGGGCCGTATCTCCTCGACCGCCCCACCCTCGCGCTGCACCCAGCCGTAGCCGAAGGTGACGATGAGCGTTTGTCCGAGCGGATGCGTATGCCAGGCGGTGCGCGCTCCAGGCTCGAACGTGACGGCGTTGCCGGCCGCGCGCGCCGGCGCGCTCGAGGCGAACATCGGGTCGACTCGCACGGTGCCGGTGAACCAATCGGCTGGGCCTTTGGTCGAGGGCTGAGAACCGCTTCGCGTGATTTCCATTAATGCTCTCCGTTCTGGTTGTCGGTCAGCGACCGACCGGTTGCTCGCGATAAGGCAGGCAAGCGCAATCTGTGCCGCCGTCGCCCTTTTTTCCTCCGCGATGCGCGCCGCCAGATCGATCACCGCCTGATTTGCTTCGGATTCTCCGCCGAAGAGCGCGGGATGATGTTGATGACCCGGCGACGAACGGCTGTGTTCGCATCGCCGCGGCGCGCGTTCTGCCTTCCAACCTCGGCAGAGGAGACCGAACACAGAACGCGGATTGTCGTCCGGTGAGTCAATACTCTGACGTGTCGATAGGCGCGAGGCGAGTGCTCGAGGCCAACTGGCGGGAAGGCCGCACGGCGGCCGGACTCGTGTACGGGTACACGTGCCCGGATGCCGCGAAGTACCCCGATCAGTTCTTCTGGGACTCCTGCTTTCATGCGCTGGCGTGGAGCCGCCTCGATCCGCATCGGGCAATGCGCGAGCTTCGCTCGCTGGCCGCGACCCAGCAGCCGTCGGGCATGATCGGACACACCACCTTCTGGCAGGGTCCCGCCCGCCTGTCGCGCG
Organism: Gemmatimonadota bacterium; assembly: GCA_028287235.1. Classification (GTDB taxonomy): domain Bacteria; phylum Gemmatimonadota; class Gemmatimonadetes; order Gemmatimonadales; family Gemmatimonadaceae; genus JAQBQB01. Next base: position 312,662 of record JAQBQB010000002.1, read on the forward strand.
CGTTCACGTACAACCTGCTGCACCCGCGCGCATTTCAGACCGCCACGATTCAACCGCCGCTCCTCGGCTGGGTGTGGGCGGAGGTTGCCGAGCGGTCGGGCGACGCGAGCTTCGCGGAGGAAGGCCGCGCGGCGGTCCAACGCTTCCACGAATTCCTCGATCGCGAGCGCGCCGACGCCGATGGATTGATCGGCATCCTGCAGCCCGACGAAACGGGACTCGACGCCACGCCTGCGTACGATGCGCCGCTCGGCTGGCGCAGTCATCCCAAGGTCGGCTTCCTCGCCCTTCAGGCCTTCAACCGGCGGCGCGGCTACGCCTACCGGAGGGTCGTTGCCGACGGCGGCTTTCACGCCACCGACGTGCTCGTGAACACCGCGTGGATCCTCGGCTGGGAGGGGCTTGCCCGGCTCGGCCAGCCCGGCGCCGCGGCGCGCGCCGAGCAGGCAACCATGTCGTTGGTGCAACGGCTGTACGACCCGAAGGCGGGGATCTTCTTCGCCGAGGGTTCCACGGGTGAGCGGCTCCGCGTGAGCACCTGGGCGGGGCTCGCTCCACTTGCGATCGACCGATTGCCCGCCGACATCGGGCACCGGATCGCTAATGAGCATCTTCTAAATCCGCAGTGCTTATGGCTCGACTTTCCCGTTCCGAGCACCGCGGCATGCGAGCCGACGTTCGTTCCGGGCAGCGACCGGTACCTGTGGATCGAGCGCTATTGGCGCGGTCCCACCTGGCTCTTCTCGACGTGGTTCATCCTGCGCGGGCTGCTGCGCCTTGGTTACGAGCGAGAGAGCGCCCACCTGGCCGACCGCACGCTCGCACTGATCAGACAGTCCGGATTTCGAGAGTACTTCAATTCGAACACGGGCGAAGGCATGGGGGCGCGCAACTTCGCGGTATCGACGATCGCGGTGGAATGCGCCGCGATCGTGGAGCGCGGGCCGGACGTTCGGCAATCGGTGGCATAGGTCGTCACCGCACGATGACGCTGTCTCGCGCGAGCACGGTACCCGACGCGTCGGCCATCGACTCGAAGTACGCGACGAATCGGTTCGTCTCCGGGGCCGGCTGCAGGCGGAGGTTCTGCGCCCAGCGGAAGCCAATCGGCTGATACCAGAGCTCCGCCACGATCCGGAACGGTCCTTGGGCTCGCGCCACGTCGATGTTGTAGCGAATCCGGTGCGAGCCGCCGACGAAGGCGGGATCGCTCGCCGCGTCGCCGGCGACGGCGACGTCCGAGTTGGCTGTTCTCTTGTCGAATCCCCGAGGCAGGATGCGGTTGTCTTTCGCGTAGCCGATGCCGGACAGAAGCCCGGTGGTCACCGCGCCCTGCGGATCGTGCATGATCGACTCGTAGATCTGCACCTGGCCGGGCTGCGTGATCTCGCGATAGTGCGGCTCGTACTTCATTCGATCGTCGTCGTTGTCGTTGCCGACGATTCGGCCGGTCGGCGTGAGCGCACCCGACTCGAACACCGTTGCGCCCGTCCGGTCGCGCACCACCACGTGCAGCCAGGCGCGGCGCGAGGGAAAGGCCGTCGGCAGCTTGTGGCCGGTCAGGTTCGTCACGTCGACGTCCGCCACGACGTGTCCCGCAACGGCGGCCTGCGCGGGCTTCACCGCCACCGTCGCGGCCTGCGCCAGAATCTCCCGGGTCTGGGCCGTGACGGCCTCCAGCTCCTGCGGGAACGCCTCGACCGCCAGCTCCGCGCGATACCGATTCAGCATGCCGAGCACGAAGAAGTTCGCGCCGGGGAACCAGTGCCGCCGCACGTCCGGCCGCGGCTGGCCCTGCACCACCGTGATCGGAACACTGTCGCCGGCGGCGACGACCAAGGGCATGTGACAGGACTGGCAGCTGCGCTCCGTGCGATACGCGCTGTGCCGCCACTCGAGAAACGGCATCTGCTCCGGCAGCGTGCCGACGCGGCGGCCGGTCGCATCGAGCGTTGGAGTGTACAGCGTGTGGCAGGTGGCGCAGAGCTCGGACTGCCGAATGTGATCGCCCTGCGTCGGGACGAAGCTGCTGGATGTGTGCATGACCTTCGTGTGTCCGCGATCGATCACGTAAGGACCAAAGACCGGCCGGCGGGCGACCGGCGTCGTGGTGTCGATCACGAAGCCGCCGTTGAAGCTGGCGGAGTCGCCCAATCGGTCTTTCTGGATCTGATGGCACATGGTGCACGAAACCCCGTCGGCGGCGAGGCTGTCGAGCGGATCGGTTCCGCGCTTCGTCGGAAACCGGTCGAAGACGAGTCCCTGCCCGCCCGCCGCCCGCGCGGCATACCGCTGCATGGGCATGTGGCAGGTGGAGCACTCGTCCTGGATCTCCGCGCGCGCGGTAGTGTGATCGAGCACCTCACGCCGCACCGACGCCTGCCAGTACGGGTCGCGCGAAGAGTTGGCCATCATCGAAGCGCGCCAATCGAGCCCGATCGACGCGTCCCGACCGGACGGCGTCGAGAGGCCGTTGTGACACGCCATGCACCGATCGGCGGTGAGGAAATGCGCGGGACCCACATCGCCACGACCGCGCGGCGCGGTGGTGTAGCCCATGGCCGCGACGAGCACGGCCGATGTGGAAACTGTCGCGAGGAACGCGCCGACACGCGCGGCGACTGGTCCACCAAATATTGCAGCGAAGCGCTTCATGGCTCGCACCCCGGGCACCAGCCTTTCCAGCCCTGAAGGAACGGGCCGTCGGCCATGTCCCATAAGAAGTACGCGCGCAGCTGCGAAGAGCGCGTGTCTCGGTGCGTCAGTGGGATGTCGAGCCCAACGCCCAAGCGGACGTGCTGGAGTGCGCTCAGCGTAACCTGGAACTGCGGCACCGTGTTCCAGTCGACGGGGGCACCGCTGACGAGGTCGCGCGTTCCCGTCAGCTCGACGATCGGCGACCAGATGCGAGTGATGGGGCCAACGGCCACGGTCGTGCCGAGCGCGCCAGCCCAGTACGCCGACCGCGGCGCACGAGACAGATCGGTCGGAAGAGTCACGCCGCCCTGGAACTGGAAGAAGCTCCGCGCCGGCAGCAGTTGCGCGCCGAGGATGAAACCCTCGAACGCCGTCGTGCCCGTGCCGAGTCCCGTCGCCTGATCGCCCGTCGGAAGGACGACGCCCGCCAGCGCGCTCACGATCGTTCCGGACGTGCTGTTGGCGATGAGCACGTGCTTGCCGGCGATCGACAGGTCACCGAGTCCACCCGCCCACGAGCTTCCGCCCGGGCGATCCACGAACCCAAACGGAAGGTCGACCTCGAGCTGATCGCGAATGCCGAAGCGCTTCTCGAAGATGATGTGGTTCTCCACCAATCCCGGCGACCGCGACGCCGCGCTGGTCACGACTATTTCGTCTTCGGGAAATGCTTTCTCGGTGGTCTGGGCGAGCGCCACGTTGAACTCGCCGAGCGGCCACCGCCGATCCTGGCAGAGCGTGCGGAGATACGCGGCGACGCTCCGAATCTGCTGCGGCGTGAGCAGGTCGCGGAACGCCGGCATGATCCGGTTGAAGCCGCGCACTGGACCGCCGTCGCGAATGACCGCCATCCAATCCACCCGCATCTCGGCGGTGGTGGCGGCGCAGTCGCTGAAGTCCGGGAGCGGCGCCGTGAACCCCACGATGTTCCGCGGAGCCCCCGCGCCGTCGACACCGTGGCAGCCCATGCAGGTGGCGCGAAAGAGCTGCTCACCCGTGCTGTCCGCGCCGGCGTGGCGGCGCCGCAGCAAGCTCTCTCGATTCGACGCGGCACTGATCGCACCAACGGCACTGCGTTGGCCAAGCGGGCGCATGGACGCAGGCGCGCCGGCTGCTCCACTCGCTCCCACGGCGAACGCGAGAACCGGCAGTGTGACGGCCGAGAGGCTCGCGGCGATGCGCATCGGCAAAGAATCGATGATCACGACCAATCGGGTTCGCAGGCAGACCAGTACGACGGGCGAGTCGAATTCTGCGAGCGATGACGGCCGAGCACTATCCTACGTTGGTAGGACCGGCGCTCGGCCGACCAGAATCTATTTGTAGCAGGCCGTATCGCTGCTGCCGTTGCCACCGCCGCCGCTGACGCTCACGCCGCGCGGCTTCGGAGTCATGGAAACCGCGGAGCACGTGGCGACCAGATCGCCGGTGAGCGTGTCATTTACGTATACGCTGCTCGTGTACGACGTGGAATAGTTTTGGAAATCGAAGTCCACCACGTACATGATCGAGTCGCCCGGCTGTGCGATCCAGCGGCCGAGGTCACGCCTGGAACCAACCGGTGTGCTGCCGGTCAGTTCCATGCCGATCGCGGAGGAGACGTCCATCGGCGCCGTGCTGCAGTTCTTGAGCTTGACGTTCACCCAGATCGCGGCGTACCTGAAGCCCTGAGGTGTGTAGCCCGAGTTCGGTGTGAGGCTGACCGTGCTGCACGCCGGGGGCGTAGCGGGAACGCCTACCACGCCACCTCCACCTCCTCCGCCACCACCGCCACCACTGCCGGAGGACCCCGAGAACTGAGCGCGTTCGCCAGAGGCGATCGTCCTCGGACCGGTCGCGTCGCTGCACGCGATCATGGCCGATACGGCGAGTGCTCCGGCGGCGCCGCTAAATGCGCGAGCGGTCCAGCGAGCGGTGAGACGAGACATGAACAGACTCCGGGAAGATGGAATGGCGGAACGGTTGGCCTGGCGCGCACAGGTATGGCGCGTGTCGCCCGACCTTTCGCGGATTCCATAGCAAGCCCGTGTCCCGGCATGAGCATTCGCATAAGTGGCTCGTACGAATGGCGTTCCACTCGATCTGCAATTCCAGGCCGACGATAGCGCCCGCAGCGAAACGATACAGGCTGTACCGCTGTGATAGACCGGAGACCCAGACGTTTACGGACGCCACTCAGTACGCGACGCCGAATCGCTTGCCCACGTGCTTCGGCCGCTCCAGCTCGTCGAGCACCGCGACGGCGTAATCCTCGAAGCTGATGAAGCTGCGACCCTGTTCGTCCGTCAGGAATTGGTCGCCCGTAGAGCGATACTTCCCCGTCCGTTCGCCCGGAGCGATCTCCGCCGCTGGGCTGAGGTAGGTCCAGTCCAGGCCCGAGGCCTCTCCGCGCCAAATCCCCAGCGCGTCACGCCCCTCTCGCGCCTCGGCCTCGTAGGCGTCGGGGAAGCCCGGGTGGTCCGCGAGCGCCTGCCCTGGAGCGACCTCCAAGCTGCCCGCGCCGCCAACGTACAGCACGCGCGGCACGCCGGCGGTCCGAAGCCCTTCGATGAGCGCACGCGAATTCGCCACGAGCGACGGAGTTGGGAGCCCGCGCGAGTTCGGACGCGGCGAGATGGCGCTCACCACCGCGTCGGCGCCGCGCGCGACCTGGGCGACGCTGTCCGCGTTAGTCGCATCTCCCTTCACCAACTTGACGCGCGGATCGGGCGGCTGAACCGCATCCGGATCGCGAACGACACCGACGACGTCATGACCCCGACGGATGGCCTCAGCGGCCACGCGCTGCCCGACGTTTCCCGTGGCGCCGAACAGGACGAGCTTCATGACGCGATTCTCCAGTGGATGGACTAAGTGACAACTACCGCGACAGACTCGATCAACACGAAAAGTTCAGACGATCCGCGACTTTCGCGCCGTCGCTGCTCCGGATCACGCGGGAGGGAATTCCCCGACAGCCCCGATGAACTCGCCGCGGTATCGTGTGGGCGAAGCCGTCGCGCTCCTCAGGCCCTGTCGCCTGGCGGCGCATGCGCGCTCACGACCCGTACGAATTCCCTCATGCTGTTCCTCTCGAATGACCTCGCGCTCCCTGGCGCGTCGCACTCGTCGTACTCTCCACACGTCTCCGCCGTCGCGCCGGAGCTGGGCCGGGCGTTCTCCGTGGCATGCGACGACAGCTCGCCCGCGGCAACGAGCACGCTGCGCACCGCCACCGTTGGGCTCGTACGGCGACTCAAAAGCGACGGGCTTCCTCCGGAACGCGTCGTGATCGCCGTCAAGACGGCGCTCGTGCGATACGGCGGGTGCTACGCTACACCGTCGTTCGACGAGGATCGTGCGGCGAACGGCCGCCAATCCAAGATCTACCGGCGCGTGTTTTACTGGGCGCTCGACACGTACTACGAAACGGAATGACCGCGACCCGGCCCCGTGAGCCAGATCACCGCTGCCGGCGCGCGCAACGGGCATCGTAGTGCATGCCTCTCCTCAATTCTGGCGCCGAACGCTGCGCCGTGCGACCGGGCACCTATACGGTGGGCGGGAACGGCCCCGGTGCGTTGCCCATGGCCGCGCTCGAATGGTGCGCCGCCGTGGCCACGATCGTGGTGCCGCCCTCCGGTCCGTCGACGATCCAACGCCTCGCGGCATCCGTCGTCGTGTGGGTCGATCGCGTGCCCCTCGGTGTCGCGCCGAGGCCGCTGCACGACGGCGCGCGCATCGAGTTCGAAGGACGCTCGCTGACGTTCGAGACCGATCGCGGCGGCGAGGCGATGGTCACGTCGGCGTCGAGCGGTGCCGAGCCGGGTGATCGCGCGGCGAGCCCCGAACCGAGTGCGCCATTCACATCGACCGTCCATGCCCGAATCCTCAACGTGCGCACGGGCGAGGCCATCGAGCTCGGCAACTATCGCGTCGTGGTGGGCCGCGACGCGGCGTGTGATTTCCTCGTAGCGGGAATGGGCGTGTCGCGCCGGCATTTCTCGGTCTCGCCGGTACAGGGGGGATACCTTCTGCGCGACGAGAGCGCCAACGGCACGGTGGTCAATGGATCGCGCGTGTCGGGGACGTACCTGCTCGGACACGGCGACGTCCTCCGCCTGGATGACGAAGAGCTTCGCTTCGAAGTGGACGGAGTCACGTCCCCCGCGCCGAGCGCGGCAGCGGCGCCGACGGCGATCCTCGACATGTCGCGGCTGAGACGCGAGCTCGCAGCGGGCGGCAAACGCGAACTGCCCGCGACGCCGCTCGCGGCCAACCTGGAGATCGTGCGGGGACCATACGCCGGTGCCTCGTTTTCCATCGATCGGCCAGTCTGCTCGATCGGACGTGGACCGCAGAGCGACGTCCGCGTTCGCGACGACAGCGTCTCCACCAATCACGCGACGCTGCTGCGGAAGGGCGGCACCTGGTTCGTCGTGGATCTATGCTCGGCGAACGGAACCTTCGTGGACGGTTCGCGCGTCGCTGGTGAGCGAGAGCTCGCGCCGGGCTCGCGCCTCAAGCTCGGAAGTGTCGAAATGATGTTCCGGTCGCTCAACGCCGGCGTCGATGCGCCGATTGAGAAGAAGCGGAAGAGCTCGTGGCTGAACGAGCTCTTGCGACCGTTCCGGCGCGCTTCTCCCGCCGCCGACATCGACTAGGCTTTGTGTGGAAGCCGGGAGGCAGCTTCAACGCTGTCGATCCGGCGCCATCTCGTTCGTATAGATGGCGAGAGGGGGACGTGCCCTCTCTTCGACAGTCCTCACGGAGCCCGCCATGCCACGATACCTGCTCAGCGTCTACCAGCCCGACGGTCCCGTGCCCGCGCCTGACATCCTCGGTGCAATCATGCGCGACGTCGGCGCCGTGCGCGACGAGATGAAGGCCGCGGGCGTTTGGGTATTCGCGGCCGGACTGCTGCCGGCCACCTCGGCCACGGTGGTGCGCGCGAAAGACGGCCGCATGCTGACCACCGACGGCCCGTTCGTCGAAGGCAAGGAGCACATCGGCGGATTCACCATCGTGAACGTGCCGGATCTCGATGCGGCGCTGGAGTGGGGACGCAAGGTCGCCCGCGCCACGACGCTGCCCATCGAGGTGCGGCCGATGCAGGAGGGCCACGCCTGACCGCGGGCGCGCCCGGAATCGCTGGCGCGATCGAGCGGACCTTCCGCGAAGAGTACGGCCGCGCGGTGGCGGTGCTCGTTCGCCTCACCGGCGACATCCCACTCGCTGAGGAGGCGGTGCAGGACGCGTTCGCCATCGCGCTCGAGCGGTGGCCGGCCGGTGGCGTGCCGCCGAGCCCCGGCGGGTGGATCATCAGCACGGCGCGGAATCGCGCCATCGATCGCTTGCGTCGCGAGCAGACGCGCGACCAGCGCCACGAAGAGGCCGACCGCCTGCTGGCGCGCGACGAATCCATCGAGGATTCCGCCGAGGACCCTACGATGCTCGACGACCGTTTGCGATTGATCTTCACCTGCTGTCATCCGGCGCTGTCGCTGGAGGCGCAGGTCGCGTTGACGCTGCGCCTGCTGGGCGGATTGACCACCGCTGAAATCGCGCGCGCGTTCCTCGTGCCCGAGGCGACGATGGCCCAGCGGCTCGTGCGCGCCAAGGGGAAGATCCGCGACGCGCGTATTCCGTATCGCGTGCCCGAATCACACGACTTCGACGAGCGGCTCAGCGGCGTGCTCGCCGTGATCTACCTCGTCTTCAACGAGGGCTACGCCGCGAGCGCGGGCGAATCACTGATGCGCGACGAGCTGTGCGCGGAAGCCATTCGCCTCGGCCGTGTGCTACGGTCACTCCTGCCCGAGCAGTCCGAGGTCGCCGGCCTGCTGGCACTCATGCTGTTGATCCAGTCTCGCCGCGCCGCGCGCATCGACGCCGACGGCGCGCTCGTTCCGCTCGGCGAGCAGGATCGTTCGCGCTGGGAACGCCCCCTGATCGAGGAGGGTCAGACTCTCGTGCGCGAGTGCCTGCGCCGGAACACGCCCTGCCCGTACCAGATCCTGGCCGCGATCAACGCCGTGCACGCCGACGCCGCGATGACGTCGGACACGGACTGGCGGCAGATTCTGGAGCTGTACGACCAACTGATGACGTTCGGCGCGAGCGACGTCGTGCGGCTGAATCGCGCGATCGCCGTGGCGGAGGTGGAAGGGCCGGCCGCGGCACTCGCCATCATCGATCGACTCGAGCTCGACGGGTATCACCTGCTGCATGCGACGCGGGCCGAGATGCTCGCCCGGCTGGGGCTGGAAGCGGAGGCGGGCCGTGAATACGAGCGGGCGATCGCGTTGACACAAAACGAAGTCGAGCGGGCTTTTCTGCGCGGTCGGTTGCGGCGGAGCACCTTGGCGTAGAGAGTGCAGTGTGGACCGGCCAGCCGGTCCACTCGTAATGGCAGGAGCCATCCATGCACGATTCCGACGCGCCCGATCGGGACGAGTCGCCGCGCGGACTTTCGCGCCGGGGCTTTCTCTCACACGCGGGCGCGGCCGGCCTCGCGGGCATCGCCGCCTCTGTCCCGCTCGCGGACGCGGCGGCCGAGCTCGCGCCCGCACCACCGGAGGCGCCTGAGATCCCCGGCACGGTGCCGGTCGCGCTCCGAATCAACGGCACGACGCACCGGGTCCGCATCGACCCGCGCGCCACACTGCTCGACACGCTGCGTGAGACGGTGCACCTCACCGGCACGAAGAAAGGATGCGATCACGGCCAGTGCGGCGCGTGCACGGTCCACGTCAACGGCGTCCGCGTCAACTCGTGCCTGCGCCTTGCGCTCATGCACGAGGGCGACGACATCACGACGATCGAAGGGTTGGGTACTCCTGAGGCGTTGCATCCGATGCAAGCCGCGTTCGTTGCCCACGACGGCTATCAGTGCGGCTACTGCACGTCCGGGCAGATCATGTCGGCCGTCGCGCTCATGAAGGAGCCGTGCGGCCCGGCTGACACCGACGTGAAGGAGCTGATGAGTGGCAACATCTGCCGCTGCGGCGCCTACCCGAACATCGTCGCGGCGATTCAGCAAGTGCGCGGCAATCCCCGTGTGAGCGAAGGCTGAGCCATGGAACGCTTCCAGTTCACGAAAGCACACAGCGTATCCGAAGCGATCGGGATCGCCGCGCAATCGACGACCGCGCAGCAGGGTGCGCCGGTTCGGTTCCTCGCCGGCGGCACGACGCTCGTCGATCTCATGAAGCTGAACGTCGAGCGGCCCACGCGCCTCGTCGACATCAATCACCTCGAGCTGAACAAGATCGAGCGGACGAGCGACGGCGGCCTCCGGATCGGCGCGCTCGTCCGCAACGCCACGCTCGCCCACGACGAGGCCGTCGTCCGCGATTATCGGGTGCTCTCCGAGGCGCTCCTCTCGGGCGCTTCCGCGCAGCTGCGCAACGTGGCGACGACGGGCGGGAACCTGCTCCAGCGTACGCGCTGCATGTATTTCCGCGACACGGCCATGGCGTGCAACAAGCGCGAGCCAGGCTCCGGATGCTCGGCCATCGCGGGAGAGAATCGCGCGCTCGCGATTCTCGGCACCAGTCCGCAGTGCATCGCGACCAATCCCTCGGACATGAACGTCGCGCTTGCCGCGCTCGAGGCGACGGTGCACGTGCAGGGCGCCCGGGGCACCCGCGCCATTGCATTCCAGGACTTTCACCTGCTGCCGGGCGACACACCGCACCGCGAAACGGCGCTCGAGCCCGGCGATCTCGTCACGCACGTCACGCTGCCGCCGCCGCGCGCGGGGGCGACGTCGCGCTACCTCAAGCTGCGCGACCGCGCATCGTACGAGTTCGCGCTCGCCTCAGCGGCTGTCGTCGTCGAGGTGGCAGGCGGGCGCTTCCGCTACGCGCGCCTCGCGATGGGAGGCGTCGGTACCAAGCCATGGCGCATGACCGCCGCCGAACAGGCGCTGACGGGCGCGGCGGTCGATGAGGGAACGATAAAGCAGGCGGCCGCGCTCGCGCTTCGCGATGCGCGACCGCAGAGCGAAAATGGCTTCAAGGTCGAGCTGGCGCAGCGATGCCTCACGCACGCGCTGCGCCTCGCGACCGGGATGGCGACGGTATGAGCCGCGCAGGTGGGTCGCTCCACGCATCCGGCGCTCCGGAGGCGCCGAAAGTGCTCGGCGGCAAGTTGCCGCGCATCGACGGGCCGCTCAAGGTGAGCGGGCGTGCGGTCTATACCTCCGACGTCTCGCTCGCGGGCATGCTGTACGCGGTGCCGGTGCGCAGCACCATCGCGAAGGGACGCATCGTCTCGATCGACGCTGCCGCCGCGCGGAAGCTGCCGGGAGTTCGCGCCGTCTACTATCGCGGAAACCTCAAACCGTTCTTCCGCAGCGCGCCGCCGCAGGGCTTCAGCGGGTTGATCGACGAGAAGCGTCCGCCGTTCGAGGACGACGAGGTGCGCTATTACGGGCAGTACGTCGCCGTGGCCGTGGCGCAAACGATGGAACAGGCGACAGCCGCGGCCGCCGCCGTGCGTGTTCGGTACACGACCGACGCACACAACGTCGACCGGCATCTCGTCGCGGCGAAGCCGCTGGAAACGGAGAGCCAGCGCGGCGACGCGGACGCGGCCTTCAAGTCCGCGCCGGTGCAGGTCGACCAGACATACGTCACGCCGGACGAGGTGCACAACCCGATCGAGCTGCATGCGACGGTCGCGGCGTGGGACGGCGACAGCGTCACGCTATATGAGACCTCTCAAGCGGTCATGAACCACCGGGAGGTGCTCCGCCAGATGCTCGGCGTGCCGAAGGAGAACGTGCGCGTGGTGTCGCACTTCCTCGGCTCCGGCTTCGGCGGCAAGCTGTGGCCGTGGACCCACTCGATTCTCGCGGCAGGCGTGGCGCGGGAGGTTGGCGTGCCGGTGAAGCTCGTCGTCACGCGGCAGTCGATGTTCGAGGCCGTGGGCCACCGGCCGCGCACGCAGCAGCGCTTTCGCATCGGCGCGAGCCGCGATGGCACGCTGCAGTCGATCCACCACGAGTACTTGAACCAGACGTCGGTGCTCGACGACTACAAGGAGGAATGCGGCGAGTCCACGCCGTTCCTGTACAGCGTACCGAACCTGCGCGTGGCGTCGGCGCTTTCGCGTGCCAACGTCGGCACGCCCACGGCGATGCGCGGCCCCGGCGCGGTGCCGGGTCTCTTCGCAATGGAGTCGGCGATGGACGAGCTGGCGATCGCGCTGAAGATGGATCCGATCGAGCTGCGCCGCCGCAACGAGCCGAAGCTGGACGAGTCGTCGAAGCTGCCGTTCTCGTCGCGGCACCTCCTCGAGTGCATGCAAGTCGGCGCCGAGAAGTTCGGTTGGGCGCGGCGCGATCCGCGCGTTGGCGCGATGAAGCGGGATGGACTGACTGTCGGCTGGGGAATGGCGGCCTGCGCGTGGGGTGCGATGCGCGACAACGCGCAAGCGTCGGTCGAGATCCGGCGCGACGGCACGGCGCAAGTCAAGACGGCCACCCAGGACATCGGCACCGGCACGTACACCGTGCTCGCAATCGTCACCTCCGAGGCCACGGGCATTCCCGTCGATCGGATCGACGTGCAGCTCGGCGACACCGCGCTGCCTCCGGGGCCGATCTCCGGCGGATCGTGGGCGACGGCGTCGGTGATTCCGGCCGTGTCCAGTGCCGCGCGCGCCGCGGTGCAGGCGCTGCTCGGAATGGCGACGTCGGGGCCGAGCGCGCCGTTCAAGGGTGCGAAGCCCGACGACCTCCAGCTCGTCAACGGCCGCGTGTCGCGGAAGAGCGACCCGTCAGCCGGCGTGCCGCTGGGCGACGTACTCGCCCGCGCGAACGTACGCGCGGCCACGGGCAGCGGGCAGTCGAGCACCACGATCGGCGGCGAGGAGAGCCGGAAGTATTCGCTGCACTCGTTCGGCGCGCAGTTCGCTGAGGTCACGTGGCAGCCGGAAACCGCGCGGCTGCGCGTGTCGCGGTTCGTCAGCGTGATCGACGCGGGCCGCATGATCAACCCCAAGCCCGCGCGCAACCAGATCGAGGGGGCGGTCGTGATGGGTATCGGCATGGCGCTCTTCGAGGAAGCGCGATACGACAAGCGGTACGGCGCGCCGATCAACAGCAACCTCGCCGACTACATCGTGAGCACCAATGCGGATGCACCGCCGATCGATGTGACTTTCCTCGACTACCCGGACAAGGTGCTGAACGAGCTCGGAGCGCGCGGCGTCGGCGAGATCGGACTGGCGGGAACGGCGGCGGCGATCACCGCGGCGGTCCATCACGCAACCGGAGTGCGGGTGCGCGAGCTGCCGGTGCGGATCGAGGACCTCCTGCGGGCGTAGCGCGCTTAGTTCGGGGTAATGACGCGCTGTCGTACGCCCTCGCGCTCCGGTGTGCGGATGGTCTCCGCCGGGCCTGCGCCCAGTGCGAGCGGCTCCTTGTCGTCGGAGCCGGCGGCGTCGCTCGCCTGGCGAGCCGCGTTTCGAGCCGGCGCCTCCGCGAGGATCTTGGTGACGAAGCGCTGCCCCTCCGCAACGCGCTCGACCTCGATGGCGATCGCGTCCAATGCCTGTTCCATCCGCTCCAGGCGCGACGCCTGCTCGAACGGCAGCGCCGCCGGTTGCGTCGTGCCGCGCCGGGCTCGTTTCGACCAGCTCAATAGCGCGACGACGGCGACCACGAACATGACCGCGACCACGGGAAGGGCGAGGTTCGGATCGAGGGACCGGCGAGGAAACCCGGGAGGGTATGACGTACTCCCGCCCGGAATGCCCTGCTTCTGCGCAATCCGAGCCTGCGCCTGCGCAATGTCCCCTTCGGTCTGCGCGATCTTCACGCCGACGTCCGCCCACTGTTGCTGGACCCTTGGGCGCGCCGGATTGCTCCGCAACATCTGGTCGAGTTGCGATTTGAGCCCGCTCCATTGGGCGCGGAGTCCGCTCAACTGAATGCGGAGCTCACCCACCTGGGCCTGGAGCGACGCGACGTCCGTCCCTTGAAGCGACGCCGGAAGAGCGGGCGTCGCCGGGGGTGGCGCGGTGGGTGCCTGGGGGACTTGCGGTGCTTGCGGTGCTTGCGAGGTCATGATCGGAGTCTCGCCGAATGAATCGGGCATGGCAACCCTACGAGCCGTGTCCCAAAGGTGTTTCTATGCCCTCGACCTCGCGACGACGATCCGTGGACGTTCGCGTTCAGGGCACAGAAGTCGGCGTCGGAGCTGTTCGTGGTAGAGCGCGGCCGGTAGGCGGAAGGGCGGCGATCGCCGCGCCGTCCTTCCGGGGGTCAGACGCACCGGAGTTGATCCTCGTCGAGAAGTCACGTACGACCGCTTGCCCCGAGCCCATGCGCGTGGACGAGAAGTCGCCGCGCATGATGAGCTGGTGCCCCATCGCGGTGAGTGCATTCCGCGTCTCGGCGGGAATGCGCGCCTCGACACTCACGTCGCAGCCGGCAAACGTTTCCTTGGAAAAGCGAGGCGCGTCGAGCGCGGCTTGCGCGTTCATGCCGAAGTCGACGACGTTCGACACGAACTGCGCGTGCGCCTGGGCCTGATTCCAACCGCCCATGATGCCGAAGGCGATCCGGACGTCGCCTCGCTGCATGAACGCGGGAATGATCGTGTGGACGGGACGCTTGTGCGCGGCGAGGACGTTCGGATGCGACGTGTCCAATGTGAACAGGCCGCCGCGATTCTGGAGCGCGAACCCCCCGCCGCCGACGGCCAGACCGGAGCCGAAGCCGACCGTGGCGTAGTTGCTCTGGATGAGCGACACCATGTTGCCCTCGGCGTCCACGACTGAGAGATACGTCGTGCCGTGATCCGTGTTGGGCGGCGTGCCGGCCGGCACGTTGCAATTCGCCTTGCCGTCGTCGATGAGCGTTGCGCGCGCGGCGGCGAAGTCCTTCGACTTGAGTCCCGCCACCGGGATGCTGGCGAACTTCGGATCGGCGTCGTACCGAATCATGTCGGCGTACGCGAGCTTCTTCGCCTCGATCATCGTGTGGAGCGCACGGACGGAGTTCTGCCCCATCTCACCGAGGGGAAAGCGCTCCATGATGTTGAGCATCTCGAGCGCGGCGATGCCCTGCCCGTTCGGCGGCAGCTCGAAGACACTCCACCCGCGATACGTGGTGGAAATGGGCTCGACCCACTCGGCGGCGTAGTCGGCGAGATCGGCCGCCGCCATCGTGCCGCCGTGCGCGGCGGACGTCGCGAGGATCTTCTTCGCGACCTCCCCGCGATAGAAGGCGCTCCGTCCGTGCGCGGCGATCTGTCGATACGTCCACGCGAGATCAGCGTTCTTGAATATCGTCCCGGCCGCCGGTGCGTGGCCGTCTGGAAGGAAGATCCTCGCGGTCGGCGCATCTTCCTTCAGCGCCTTCTCACTGTCGCGCCAATACACGGAGACGACTTCGCCAACAGGAAATCCGGCGTCGGCGAACGCGATCGCCGGGGCGAGCACGTCGGCGAACGTCTTGTGGCCGAAGCGCGTCAGCAACTTGTCCCACCCGTCGACCGTCCCGGGGACGGTCACCGACTGGATGCCGCGCTGTGGCATCTCCGTCAGTCCCTTCGCGCGCAAGTAGGCGGGCGTCAGCCCAGCCGGAGCCCAGCCCGACGCATTGAGACCATACAGCTTGCCGGTCTTCGCCTCGTACACGATGGCGAACAGATCGCCGCCAACTCCGTCGTTCATCGGGGCGACGAGCCCCATCATCGCGTTCGTGGCGACGGCGGCGTCGATGGCGTTCCCGCCGTTCTCGAGAATCCGCGCACCCACTTCCGACGCGAGCACGTTCTCGCTTGCGACGACGCCCGTGCGCGAGACGACCATGGACCGCGACTGCGACCGGTCCTGCGCGAGCGCAGTGGACGCGGCGAGGAGCAGACCGCCAATGGCCGTGATCCGGAAGGAAGCTGGCATTCAATCACCGTGAAGGGTATCGACCGGTTGCAATCTCGCCGGTTGATCGCGCTGGAGCCAGGAGCGATGAGCGAGAGAGTCAGCCCCCGTTCCGGAGCGCGGCAATCGCGCGCTGCACGGCCGCGCGCGTGTCGGCGTGCGTCAACCTCGGCAGCGCGCTCTCGAGCGCGGCCAATCGGCGGGCCGGCTCGAGCGCGCCAAAGGCCGCCAACGCCCAGCCGCGCACCCAACCGCGATCGTCGTTGAGATCGGCCGTGAGCACGTCGAGCGCGTGCTGGTTGCCGCGTGCCGCGAACACGCCGAGTATGCGCGCGGGGAGCGATTGATCGCCGACCACACGCTGAACGTCGGCGATCATGCTCGTGTCATTCGTCCGAGCGATCGCGGTGAGTGCCGCGTTCTGAATCACATCGCGATAAGACGGCGTCGTCAGCCCCTCTCGCTCGACGTCGCGGCGGCCGGCCGCATCCAGTCGTGCGACGGACGTGAGCGCCTCCGCGCGCACGGCGTAGCTCGAGTCATGCTGCCACGTTTCGCGCGCCAGCGCGAGCGCCTGCGGACTGGCGATGCCACCGAGCGCGCCGGCGGCCGCGGCGCGCACCTGCGCCGAGGTGTCGCGTAACGCGCGCGCGATCGCCGGCAGCGCGATGGCAGCGGGGAACGTGTCGATTGCCGTTGCGGCAACGACGCGCGTGTAGGGATAGTCGGCATCGGTGAGCGCGTCCGCGACGGCGCGCGCGGCCACGGCATCCGTCGGACGCTTCGCCAGCTCGCCCAACACCCACTCGCGGTCCCACAGATCCGGATCGCGGCGAAGCTGCGTCGCGAGCCACGCGGTGGGTTGGTCGAACGTGAGGCGCTTGAGCATGCGATTCCCGTCGTCGAACACGATCATGGTGGGCTCGGAGCTCACGCCGTCGACCACGATCGTATCCTCGCGCTGCCGGATCCACGTGTTCCGCACCACGTCGCCCGACGCGGTGCCGACGCGAACGGCGATCGGCATCGTGAACGTCTCTGGGATGACGAAGCGCATGCCGGTGCTGTCGGCCTTGAGCGTATCGCGCTGCGTTTGTCGCGCCACGAGCGTGACGCGCCGCGCCGCCGCGTCGTAGCGCGACGTCACCGTGAACGCCGGATACCCGGCGCTGTACATCCACTCGCGCCAGAACCAGGCGAGGTTCTCGCCGGTGGCGTCGAGGAAGGCCTGCCGCAGATCGTCGGTGGTCGCGACGCCGAACGCGTGGTCGACGAGATACCGGTGCACGCCCGCCCAGAAGCGATCGTCGCCGAGATAGTGCTTCAGCATCTCGAGGACGAGCGCACCTTTGGGGTAGATGTTGTTCGAGCCCATCGAGGCGAGCGGCATCGGCCGCCGCCCCTCGATGTTCATGAACTGGTGATACTCGTCGGCGTAGTAGTCCTGCTCCGTGTGCGCACCGCGCCTCTGCGCCCAGTACTGTCCCGGCATGAACTCGGCGAAGCCCTCGTTGAGCCACGTGTTCGCCCAGTTCTCCGTCGTGACGTAGTCGCCGAACCACTGGTGCGCGAGCTCGTGCGGAATGAGGATGTACTGATACCAGGGGCGGTCCTGGTACGCACGCGCGTCGGGTAGCCAGTCGACGAGGGTTGTGGCGCTCACGTTCTCCATGCCGCCGAAAAAGTCGGCGACGGTCGTCTGCGCGTACTTCTGCCACGGGTACGGAATGCCCGTGAGCCGCGAGTAGGTATCGATCATGTCGGGCGTCACGTGAAACAGGCGCCACGCCAGCGCGCTGTCGCGCTGGTACACATAGTAGTCCGCCGGCACCCCATGCCAGGTATCGTGCACCTTGGCGAGCGGCGCCACGACGAGCGACGCGAGATACGTCGCGCTCGGCTTGGCCTGGCTCCAATGCATCGTGTGCGAGCCGCCCGGCTCCGGCGTGTCGCCTACCAGCGCACCATTCGACACCGCCGTGTATCCGCGGGGAACCGTCGCGTCGAGCTCCCAAGTCGCCTTGTCATTGGGAAAGTCGTAGGTCGGAAACCAGAAGTGATTGTCCGTGTCCTCACCCTGGCTCCAGAGTTGGCGTGGCGCGTTGGGACGCTCGTTGATGAACGTCAGCCCCCGGCCATTGGTGATGCGCGCGTCGTAGTCGATCGTGAAGCGCACCGTGTCGCCGAACGCGGCCGGCTTCGCGAGATGTACCACGAGCGTGTCGCCGTGACGGTCGCCTCGCAGCGACCCACCCTGCCCCGCCGTGACCGCCCGCAGCGCGAGCCGCGCGCCCATGTCGAGCACGACCGAATCCATGGCCGCTCGCCGAGCGACGAGCGTGGTCGCGACGCGGCCGCTGAACGACAGTGAATCCCAGTTGAAGTCCCGGACGCTGATGCGCTGGTTCACCAGGTCATAGTCGTGCGATCGCGTGTAGATGTCGTTGGTCATCCGCTCCAGATTCGGATTCGCCGGTTGCTGCGCGAGTGCCGACGTGGCGGCGAGGACGAAGAGACCTATGGGGAGCAATGAACGCATCGGGTCGGCTCGATTGGGGAGGACGCGAGCAATCTACGCGGCAGAGAGCAGCACCGCCCCGGACGCGCGGATCATCCGGCCCGAGTCGTGCATGCCTTGCGCCACCCGGAATGACCCGGCACAACGCGGAGAGACCCGGTGATACGCGGAGACATATGAGAACGATCATCGCCGGGCGTTTCGCCGCGGCAACGGCAGTGCTCGTCGCGCTCGCTGGCTCTGGTGGCTGCGCGGACGCGCAGACGCCCATGGCCGGCGACAGCATCCACGCTGCGAAGACACTGTTTACCTGGCGCGATGGCGTGCTCGCCGCCGGATTCACTGGGCTGACGATCGCGATGTTTCCGGCCGATCGATCGCTCGCCAAACACTTGCAGGACTCGAGCACCCAAGCAAATCGGTTCTTGAAGAATGCGTCGAAGGGCATTCAGTATTTCGCCGATCCGGGCTCGGTCGTCATCGGCGTTTCGCTGTACGGCGTCGGCCGCCTCGCCCACTGGCGCGACGTCGCCGATCTCGGCCTGCACGGCACCGAAGCGATCGCCCTTTCGGGTGTCGTCACCACGATCATCAAGGACGCGGCCGGACGCGCGCGGCCGTATGTCTCGGCCGACACCAGCCCTCACGACTTCGGCTTCGGACGCGGGCTGCACCGCGGCAGCGGGTATCAGTCGTTCCCGTCGGGCCATGCGACGGCGGCGTTCGCCGCGGCCAGCGTCGTGACGAGCGAATCCCAGCGATGGTGGCCGCAGGGCATCTGGCTCGTTGCGCCGGCGATGTACGGTGGCGCGACGTTGGTCGGCCTATCACGGATGTACAACAACGCGCACTGGGCGAGCGACGTGGTCGTCGGCGCGGCGATTGGAACGTTCAGCGGGATCAAAGTGGTTCGATACAGCCACGGTCATACGAACAACTTCGTCGACCGGTGGTTGCTCGGCGTGCAGGCGATGCCGGCGCCTGACGGGCGGGTGGGGCTTGGTTGGTCGATGTCTTACTGACGGAGTCAATCGCTGCCGGGCGGTGGGCCCGGCGGCTTCCCGTTAGCTGCCCCCCAGCCGCGTTCCTGCTGTTCGTATCGCGCGCGCGCCGCGTCGACCTCCACCAAGTGGGCACTCGACCAGTCGATCAGAGACCGCACGATATCGCGGAGCGTCGCGCCGAGCGGGGTAACGCCGTATTCCACCCGCGGCGGCACCTCCGGGTACATGGTCCGGTGGACGAGCCCGTCCCGCTCGAGTCCGCGGAGCGTCACTGTCAGCATGCGCTGGCTGATGCTCGGGATGCGCCGCTGGAGCTCGCCGAAGCGAAGCGTGCCCTCGGCTGAGAGCACGTGGATCACGTGCACCGACCATTTGTCGCCGACCCGCGTCAGCATCTCGTGCGCCCGACAATTGGCCTCGGTGTGCTGAAGCTCCGGCGGCATCGCCGCCTCGACCGCGCCCGCTTTCCTCGTGGCCATTGGTTCCTCCTACGTCACTGAGGCACGTTCGCGTGCGTTCTTCACCACGCCGCTCGCCGCCCCTACGTTGCTGATAGTTACCTATCGGAACTTACACATCTGTCGTGACGAAGTCACTAGAGGTACGTATGGCGGACTCCACTACGCTCAAGCTCGCGCTCATCGTTGGCAGTACACGCCCGAACCGGTTCGCCGATGTGCCCGCTCGCTGGGTAGCCGGCGCGGCGGCGGAGCGATCCGACTTCACGCTCGAGATCCTCGACCTCCGCGACTGGCCGCTGCCGTTCTTCGACCAGCCGACGTCACCGGCGAGGGCGAGCGGATACTCCAACCCGGTGGTCGACCGCTGGCGTCAGCGGGTCGGGGAGTTCGACGGGTTCATCGCGACCGTGGCCGAGTACAATCACGGACCGACGGCCGTGCTCAAGAATGCGTTCGACACCGTGTACACCGAGTGGAACAACAAGCCGATCGGCTTCGTCGGCTACGGAGGTGTTGGCGGTGCGCGCGCGGTGGAGCAGCTCCGAACGATCTCCATCGAGCTGCAGATGGCGCCCGTCATGCGCGCGGTGCACATCGGGCTGGAGCCGTCGCTGGGAGTGATGCTGCACGGCAAGGCGCTCGACGACTACCCGTATCTCGCGGAGAGCCGCACCGCGATGTTCGACCAGCTCGTCTGGTGGGGGAACGCACTCAAGGCGGCGCGCGAGGCGGCCGCGCTGACGGCGGCGGTGGCCGAATGACCGGTACGCGCGGTTCAGCAACAATGTGAGAAGCTGACATCACTCGGCGCGCAGCGCATCGATGGGATCGATACGTGCGGCGCGTCTCGCCGGCAAATACGCCGCGGCGATTCCTGTCGCGACGAGCAGCCCGCACGCGCCGAGCAACGAGCGTGGATCGCTCGGGCTCACGCCGAACAGTTGCGATGCGAGCAGTCGCGTCGCCACGAGGGCGATGATGAGCCCCGCAGCTGCGCCGAGGCCGACCACCCAGATCGCTTCGCCCAGGATGAGCCGCCGGACGTCGCGAGACGTGGCACCGAGTGCGACACGTACGCCGATGTCCCGCGTCTGCTGGCGGACTGCCGTCGCCATCAAGCCGTAGAGACCGATCGCCGACACGAGAAGCGCGACGAGACCAAATGCCGTGAGAAGGAGCGCGCTCAAGCGCGGTTGCGCGAGTGGACGACCGAGGAGGTCGTCCATCGTCTTGGAATCCCAGATCGAGAGGCGTGAATTGAACTCCGACGTCGCGCGCCGGAACGCCGGCAACATCGTCGCAAGCGGTTGGGTGGTGCGGACGGCCAGGTAGCCGTTCCAGAACGGGTCTGCCTGTTCCCAGTCAAAGTAGACCACCGGGCCGACGTCACGCAGGTCGCGAAAATGTGTGTTCTGCGCGATGGCAATGACGGTCGGCGACGCGCTCGTGTCGGCGACCACGCGGAGCTGCTTTCCGAGCGCGTCCTCGTTCGGCCAAAGTTGCTTCGCGAGCGCCTCGTTGACGATGACGACCCGCGCCGCGCCGCGCGTGTCGCCGGCCGCGAACGGCCGGCCGCGCAGAATTGGGATACGGAAAGTCTGAAAGTAGTTCGGTCCGACGAACTCGAACGGAACGAAGGGACGCTTCTCGCCCTCGGATGGCGACTCTCCGGTCGGCATCAGTTGCATTATGAATGACGACATTCCCTTGAACGGCTGGCTTTCCACAGGCGTCGCGGCGACCACGCCCGGCAGCGTCTCGATTCGATCGAGCAGTCCCTTCGCGAGCTCCGGGGTGTGCTGAGTCGACGTGAACGCGGACTTGGGTCCGGCGAACGAGATCAGCGACAGATGCTCGGGATCGTAGCCGAGGTCCATCGATTGGAGGTGGTCGACGGTGCGAACGAGCAGCGCGGCGGCGGCAACGAGGACGACCGCGAGCGCCAGCTGCGACGCAACGAGAATCCGGCGCGTGCGTCGCTTCCCTTTGCCGTTGCTGCCCGTGCGCGCGTCAGACCGCAGTACCGAGTACGAGTCGACACGTGCCGCCGCGACACTCGGCGCCACGCCGAAGAGGATCATCGCCAGCACGGCGACGGCTGCCGTCACCGCGACCGGCGCGCCCGCGCTCTGCAGCAGGTCGAGACGCGTCGACGACACCGATGCGACAAGTGTCAGACCACGAAGCACCAACGCGGCGACAATCAAACCACCGATGCCGCCGGCGAGTCCGAGGGCGACATTCTCGACGACGAACAGATGGACAACGTCGCCAAAACCCGCGCCGATCGCTCGGCGCACCGCGACCTCGCGTTGTCGGGCGGCAAGGCGCACGAGCACGAGGCCTCCAACGTTCGTGCACGCGATCACGAGCAGCAATGCGACGGCTAGCGTGACGCCGATGACGGTGGCGCGTGCGTTGCCAACGACGGTATCGCCGAACGTCTGAACCTCGCTATCGGCGATGGAAATGAACCTCGCGTTCGCACGCGGCTCCGTCGCAAAGGGGTTGATCCGCTGGATCAGCGCATTCAGCGCGGCACGCGCGCTCGCGGGCGTCGCGGTGTTCGCGATGCGCGCGACGATGTCCACCTGCAGGGCGAAGTTCGGCGGCGTGACGCGCCACGCCTCGGTGCCCGCCGGATAGGTGAACCCCGGCGGCGCAATCCCGACGATGCGAAGCGGCTCGCCAGTGAACGGTACGGTGACCGTCTGGCCGATGATATTCGGGCTGCCGGCGTAGCGGCGCTGCCACACCGAGTAGCTCAAGACCATCGTCTGCATCGCGCCGGCGAGGCCGTCTTCGTCGCGAAGCACGCGGCCGGCGAAGGGGCGCGTGCCGAGCGTCGCGAAGAAGTTCGCCGTCACGACTGACGTGACGAGATTGACCGATTCGGTGCCACTCGTGTACGGTGCCGGTATCGCCGTGTTGTGGTAAACGCCGGCGACCGACTTGAACACCGCGCTATCGCGCCGGATATCCTCGAGATAGGAATACGGAACGTCGAGGTGCGCGCGGCTCCGGTCGAGCGGGTGCATGATCACGACGTGATCCTGGTCCGCGATGGGAAGCCGGTCAACGAGAAGCCCTTTGTAGATCGTGAACATCGCCGCCGACATCCCGATACCAAGGGCGAGGATGACGATCGTCGCGATGGTGAAGGTGGGAGCTCGGCGAAGCGATCGCATCGCGACGACGAGATCCCGATGCAGGCGTTGACGCGCTTCCGTGGATCGACGAAGCCACTGCGAGGACGCTGACGACATTCCGCCTCCGTTGTGAGCCTACTGAGCGAAGATCTCTCGCGGGTCCTGCAACCTGCTCAATTCGCGCCAACCATTTGGCGCCGTTCGCGCTGGACTCTTAATCCAATCGTAATTTCGCGACGCTTGACGATCACCGCCATCTGCCGGAATGTTTCCCTAACCTGGTGGAACGTGAACGACCCACGATTTGTTTGCACTAGCTGACAGCCCGGACTCCTTTATGGCGCGCGATACGAACGACCTCCTCCACGGCACGCTCGATCTGTTGGTCCTGAAAGCTGTCTCTCGAGAACCGATCCACGGTTACGGGATCAGCAAGTGGATCGAGCAACGCACGAACGACACGCTCGAGATCGTCGACTCGGCGCTCTACAAGGCCTTACATCGCCTCGAGGACGGCGGCGCCATTGCTGCCGAGTGGGGTGTGTCCGACAAGAACCGCCGAGCGCGCTACTACTCGATCACCCCACGCGGCCGACAGATGCTCCGCGCCGAGGTCGCCACGTGGAAGCGGTATGTGGCGGCGGTAACAGGCGTCCTCGGGACGGCGTGACCTGACATGAGAAGACACCCATCGTTCCTGCCATCGGCGGTCCGTCGCATCTTCGAGCTGCCGCCGAGTACGGCGCGCGTCGCGCGCGAGCTGAGCGACGAGATGCGCATCCATATCGACATGCGCGTCGACGAACTGCGCGCGCTCGGCATGAGTGAGCCTGACGCGCGAGCCGAAGCGCTTCGCCGGTTCGGCGACGGCGATGAGTTTCATGCCTACGCGGCGCGGCGCGCGGCCAAGCGCGCTCGCATGCATCGCATTGGCGAGTGGTTCAGCGAGTGGCGACAAGATCTTCGATTCGCACTGCGTCTCTTTCGGAAACATGCGCAGCTCACGCTGCTCGTTGTGTTCACGCTCGCCCTCGGGATCGGCGCGAACACCGCGATCTTCAGCGTCGTTCATCGTCTCCTTATCGCACCGCTTCCATACCGCGACGGCGACCGCATCGTGATGCTCTCGATGAAAGGGCGCGAGCATGGCTACTCGGCGCCGAGCGGCGACGCGGTGAACGTGTGGCGCACGCGCGCTCACTCGCTCGAGACCATCGCCGCGGTGCGCGTCGACTACATCATGGTGCAGACTCCGGGCGAGCGCGACTCGATTGCCGCGTCGATCACGTCGAATTATTTGCGGATGCTCGGCATCCCGCCGGTGATCGGACGCGATTTCACGCCGGAGGACGAACGGCCCGGCAGCCCGCGTGTTGCGATGATCAGCTACGGGCTGTGGCAGCGCGTGTACGGCGGCAGACCCGACGTCCTCGGCAAGCCGATCGCCGTGAGCGGCAGGACGGACAACCCGCATATCATCGTCGGTGTCGCGCCGCCGGCCATTGGACTGCCGATCTCCTACAATCCGCCAGGCAGCAAGTGGCGCGAAGCGACGCCGAGCATCTGGATTCCAACGAGTCTCGATTCATTGGCCGAGGGCTACACCTACGCCAAGCTTCGTGCCGGCGCATCGGCCGCTCAGGCCTCGAAGGAACTTCAAGGTATTCTCGACAGCGTACCGCCCCGGTCGAGTGGGACACGCGACGCGCCGGCCGCGTTGACGTGCTGCGCGCGCGCCGTCCGGCCGCAGGACATGCTCGATCCGCGCGAGACGCGTACCGTCGAAGTCCTCTTCGTCGCCGTCGCGGTGCTGCTGCTGATCGCGTGCGCCAACGTTGCGAATTTGCTCTTGGCGCGCGCATGGACGCGCCGGCGCGAGTTCGCGGTGCGCATCGCGCTCGGCGCCGGACGCGGACGGCTCACGCGTCTCGTGCTCACGGAGAGCGTCCTCCTCGCTCTCGCCGGCGGCGTGCTCGGTGTCGCTCTCGCCTGGGGGATTCTGCACGCTGTCGTCGCCGTGCGCCCCCCTGCGCTCGAGAATCTCGACAGCGTTCGCGTCGAGCCAACGGTGCTTCTCTGGTGCGTAGCCGTGTCGGTGTTTACGGGACTCTTATTCGGGTCTGCGCCGGCGCTGCTGTCGATCGCCGCATCGGCGGGCGACGTGCTCAAGAGCGAGTCGCGCGCGAGCTCGGGCGACCGGCACGCGCGCCGCATTCGATCGGCGCTGATCGTCGCCGAGATCGCGATGTCCCTCGTGCTGCTGGTGGGCGCCGGCCTTCTCGTGCGCTCGTTCGTCGCGCTTCAGCACACGCCGCTCGGGTTCGATCCGCACGGTCTCGCCTCGGTTCAGGTGATTTTTCATCGTGGGCCGCGCCAGCAAGTCCCCGAGAAGCAGAAGGCGGTGCTCGGGCGACTACGCGCGATTCCCGGTGTGACCGATGCCGCAATCGGGGTCATGCCGGGAGAGGCGTTCGGCGTCGCAGGCGAGCGCCTCGTGTCCGAGCCTGATGCGACGGGGCAATCGCGGAGCGTGGTGGCGTCGGGAGTGACGTTCATGTCGCCGACGTATTTCCGCGTCGCTCGCATGTCGCTGTGGCAAGGACGCGTGCCCGATGTAGAGACCGAAGTGTCGGCCGTGATGGGACCAGGTCCAATTCCGTCGCCAACGGAGATCGTGGTGAATCGCTCGCTCGCCGAGGGTCTGTGGCCGCACGAGAGCGCGATTGGGAAGCGCATTCACTCGGCGGCAGAGCATGGCGACGGCCTGAGCTCGACCGTCGTGGGCGTCGTGGAAGATACGCGGATGCCTGGCCCGCGCCCGGCACTGGATGCGGAGATCTACCGGCCCCCGGTTCCAATTCAAACGCCCTTCGTCGTGCGCACGACGATCGCCCCGGCGGATCTCAAAGCCGCACTGAGTCACGCCGTTCTCGAGGCCGATCCGGGAAACATCGTGTATAGAATTACAATTGGAGACACCTATTTGCGCGACGCGATGGCACCGACGCGATTCGCGATGGCGCTGCTCGTGACGTTCTCGGGCGTTGCGCTGCTGCTCTCGGCCGTCGGCCTGTACGGCGTGATCTCGTATGCGGTGACACAGCGCACGCGCGAGATCGGCATTCGACTCGCGCTCGGCGCCGCGCCGCGGTCGGTGACGTCGTTGGTCGTACGAAGCGGAATGAATCTCACGGTGGCGGGAGTGGCACTCGGTGTCGTCACCGCCGTCGGTGGCACTCGCGTGTTGGGCGGGATGCTGTACGGTGTGCGTCCCGGCGATCCAACGACGTTTACGGCGATCGTTGCGCTCGTCGTCGCGATCGCGCTGACGGCGTGTTATGTCCCAGCCCGGCGGGCCGCGCACATCGATCCCACCGAGGCGTTGCGCGCGGAATGATTCTCGAGCCCAATCACCGATGATCGCGATGCGGCGCGGCGCGGCGCGTTCGTCTCGTTGACGATCGTCGTCGCGTCCGCGTGCTCTTCTCGCGATCTGCGACTCGTTTTATCTAATAACGATTTGCAGACTCGAACCCGTGACGTCCAGCTTGGCAAGCTGCACGAAGCGAACGGGGTCGTTGCGTAAGTCGTTGATTTTCGGCGGTGCATACACGGGTGCAGGTACACAACCGCTCGGCCACACCCGCAGGAGTGCTCGAGGTGTGGGCGATCTCCTGTCTCTACTCAGGAGGCCTGCCCGCGCTGCCGCGCACGGCCGCGTTGAACGGCTTCTGGACGCGCTTCGGCAGCAACGGCTCGCTCGACACCACGCTCGAGACATCGTCTCCGTGGATCGCGCTCGTGCCGCGTACGCCGACGCCCATGACCCACTATCCCGTCACCGGCGTATTCGCCGAGTCGCCGGGGGTGGCGAGCTTCGAGGTGCCGGCCGGCGCGAGCGGCAACCACCGTTGCGTCGTCGCGTTCGTCCACGGGGTCGACGCGCCGCTCGACGTTACCGGTCTCACAACCTCCGTCGACGACGTGGTGCCGCGCCAACCCCAGGTGGCGCAGCGCAACATCAGCGTCGGCGCCCCGCTCTCCGCGTCGGCCGATGCGAAGCAGCCGTCACCGCCGGGTGAGCAGAGCGTCACCGGTCCCGGAGGCGCCGCCGCAAGCGTGCAACGGTATGTCGAGTTCCACAACCCGACGGCGCGCGCCAGCACGATGACGGTGCGAATCGACTCGGCGTCGCTGCCTGCGCCGTTGTCGCTGTCGTTCCGGCTCAGCGAGAACGCGCGGCCTGCGTCGATCGTGGGCGCCACAAAGCGCGAGGTAGTCGCATCGCCGTTCAACCTGCTCTTCTCGCTCCTCGAGGAGTTCATCGCGTTCCTGCATGCGCTGCTCGGCATTGCGCCGGCAAAGCATTCGGCGCCTCGCAAGCTCCGCCTCGCCGACGTCTGGCACGACGTCGCGCCCGGCGTTGCCCCCGAGGTGCGCGACGTGCCGATCGCCGCGCATGGACGCATCGCCGCCGAGATTTCGATTCGCCTCGCTGGCGCGCTCGAGCCGGGCAGCGAGCACCGCGTCGACGTGTTGCACCTGGAGAACGGCCGCATCGTGGGCGGCGCCACGATCATCGTGCCCATTGCTGGAGTGCCGAAGTACGAGCCGGCGTGGGACGTCGACGGCGGCGAGGGCGAAGTTGCCGCGGAGGTGGATCGGCGCGACGCGTGATCGTCGCCTTGCCGCGTAGCGTCGTGATCCGTCGGTCGGAGGTCGTCCTCGATCAATATCGTGGGCTAGCGTCGACCCATGCCTTGAGCTGGTCGAACGTTTGCGCGCCGAGCTTCGATCCGACGAGCACGCCGTCGCGGAACAACAGCGTCGTCGGCATCTGGTTGCGCGCCTCCGTCAGCGCGAGGCCCTTGCCGGACAGCGGGACTCTCGGCACATGTGTCTGGAAGGCGGCCCATTGCCGGAGAATCTCGCTCTCGGCGCTGCCGGGGTCGGCGGCCGCGGCCACCGACAGGTCCACGCCGCTCTCGGCGAAATAGGCGCGCGCGCGGTCGAGCTCCGTGAACGCGATCTGGCTGTGCGCGCTCCACGGCGCCCAGATCATGACGACGTTGAGTTTGTGCGCCGGCTGCGGCGTCTCCGGAAAGATGTCGTTCCACACGCGATGCTTCGGCAGCGGCTCCGCGACGGCGGGCAACGGCTGCGAAGCCACGTCGAGCACGTTGCTCGCCATCATGAACCCCCGATAGTCTGGCCCGTCGTACCGGAAGCAGAGGCGGCCGTCCTTCGTCCAGCTCGGAAAGACCGCGGATCCGCTGAGGCCGGGCAGCGTGCGAATCGTGCGCTGCTCGAGATCCACGACCTGAATGTCGTAGCCGGATCCGTTCGGCTTGAGCGCATGGAAGGCGATGTACCGTCCGTCCCACGAGAAGTCGGCCTTCGCTCCCTTGACGCCCGTGTCGAAGACGTCGTCGCAGTTGTCGAGGCCGCGCACGACGATGTTGCCCTCGACAAACGTCGTGATGCGTTTGCCATCTCTCGAGATGAGTGGCCGGTCGCCCGTATCCATCTTGCCGCACGACGCGACGCGTGTGACCGGCAGCTGCGCCTTGTCGCCGTTCAGATAGTAGTAATTGCTGGCGATGGTCAGGATCAGGTCGCGGCCGTCGCGCGTGGCCCAGCTGTAGTAGTCGCCCAATCCGGCGGGCGAGACGTTCTGGCTCACCGCGCCGGTCCGCATGTCCCGAATGCTCACGCCCACGCCCGAGTAGATGATCCTGTTGCCATCCGGTGACCACCAAGCGTCGATTCCGTCCTCGGAGAACAGGATCTTCTTCGTCGCGAGATCCACCACGGTCTCCAGGGTGCGGATGCCGGTCGGATGACGCGCGTCGGTCTTTTCGGATGCATACACGAGCGTCCTGCCGTCGGGCGAGATGCGCGCGTACGCGAAGACGCCCTCCTTGGGCTTGAGCGAGAAGAGGCGCGTGTACTTCGGGGTCTGCCCCGCCGCCAGTTGCGCCATCATGGCGGCGGCGAGAGCAAGCAGAAATCTGCGTGGGAGCATGAGCGATCTCCTCCGGTCCTACGGACGGCCGCCGGCGCGCAGCGGCGACAGGTCCATCGTGAACACCCGCTGACCGGTGAACTCGTTGCTGACGTAATAGACGGTGCCGCCGTCGGGAGAGACGTTCATCTCGCCGACGAACAACTGTGGAAAGCGTACGAGCGTTTGAATGGCCTTCGTGGCCACGTTCACGACATAGATCGCCGGCACCGGCTCGTCGTCCCCAGCACCGGCGAGGACCGCGAGCTGGTCCTTCCCGAGGAAGCGCAGTCCGGAGGCGCCGGGGTAAACGACGAACGGGAGGTCGATCGTGACGCGGCCACCGCCATCCCGATTCACCACCTCGATGGCTTTCACCTGGCCTTCGTTCTGTTCGTTCGAGCGTCGGAAGGCAAGGCGCTGCCCGTCCGGCGACACCGCGACGTAGCCGGCGTAGCGATCGTTCGACGGCGGGAGCACGACGTTCTCGGTCGAGTCACCGTCGAGCGTCGCGAGGGTGACACTGCTGCCTCGGATCACCAACGCGTGTGATCCGTCGATGACCTGGGCGGCGATTGGCGTGGGTCCGAGGACCAGCTCCCGCAGCGTTCGCGCCTGGCCATCGAGCGTGACGCGTTGAATCATGGCCCGCCGAGCGGCGCCCGTTCCGCGAGTCGCGGACACGAGTACCGAGCGCGCATCGGCGTCCCACAGGAGCGACACCGCGAGTGCACGGATAGATAGCAGGCGAGTGACCGCTCCGCTCGCGACGTCCGCCGCATAGACGTTCGCCCCCGCGGCCGGCGAGCCGCACATGAACGCGATGCTGCGACTGTCCGGCGACCAGACGTTTCCACCACCGTAGCGTTCGGGCAGCTTGATGGTGTTCACCGGTGCGCCGCCGGCTCCGACGACGCGCACCTCGCACGCCTGTCCGACACAACGCACCGCGGAGACGAGCTGGCCGTCCGGCGACGGCGAGATCTCGACGAGGCTCTCGAGGCTATCGATGAGGACGCGACTCGAGCCGTCGCTCAGGGAATGCGCGCGCAGCCGCCGGCTGTCGCCGCGGTCGGAGAAGACGAGCGTCGAGGGCCCGAGCCAACCCTCGATCGTCTGTCGCGCCGGCATCGGAAGGTTGCTGAGTCGCTTTCCCGAGCCGTCCGCGACGACGAGCCGCGCCGAGCTCGTGTCACCGTACACGAGGAGCGTTCCGTCGTTGGAGAGGCCGGGCCACCCGTTGCCGAGCTTCGGCACGACGACCGCGGATTCGCCGCCGTTCAGCGCGACGCGCCGCAAGCTGCCGGCGGTCTGCTTGAACGCCGGCTTGAGCTCCAGGCAGCTCCACTCGGGATCGCACGGCGGAGGGCCGTTCACGCTGTAGTAGATCGAACGTCCGTCCGGTGCCCAGCGAATGGCACTCATGCTGGAACGCTGGAGAGGAACGACGGTTCGCTCCCCACCGCCGCCGACCGCGACCACCACGACGCTCTGGCCGACGCCGCCAGCATCGTCGTGCGCGAAGGCGATCCAGCGGCCGTCCGGCGAGAAGGCGGGCGCGTCGCCCTGCCGCGCGCTCGCGCGGCGTTCGGCGCCGCTCGCGACGCCGGTGCGCCCATCGAGCGGCAGGATCCAGATGTGCTGATCCGCCGAGCTCGCGTCGCGCTTCACGTAGGCAAGCGCGTTTCCGCTGGGCGCGACGACCAGATCGGAATTCTCGCCTCCGGCGAGTCGCACGCTGCTCTTGTCGGAGCGGTCGTAGAGCCAGATCGCGCGCGTGGAGTCGCCGTAGTACACGCGCCGCGCGTCCGCGGTGAGCGCGAACTGCGTCACGCGCACGCCGGGCGGCAGCACGCCGGACAAGCGAACCTGCTCCGGCGCGGCGGCTTGGGCACCCCCGAGCGCGGGCAGCCCCGCTAGGCAGAGACCAGCACCGACCAGGCGGCGCATCATATGATATGTCGTAGATATATGGTACAACCCGACGTCAGCGGATGGCGGCGCGCTCAACCTTCACGCCGCCGTCGTCGCGCGACGTCAAGTACACGGCCCCACCCGTTCCGAACCCGGCGATCGTCCGTCCCGCCGGCACCTGCACCCGATCGATCAGTTCGCCCTTCGGGTTGATCACGTCGTAGATCGGACCGGCGATTGCGCCCTGCCGCGTGGCCGTCGTGCGCACCCAGAGATTCCCATCGGCGTCGCCGCGCACCGCCATCGGGCCCACAAACACCGGACGATAGTCGGGGAGCTCGCTCGCCGTGACGAAAGTCGCCGGAGGCAGCACCGCCGTGGCATTGGCCGCGCCGGCGCGCGCGCCCTCGAGCGCGCTGCGCATCCCGTCGGCTCCGCCGCCGCCAACGGCGATCCGCGTCCCCGTCGCAAACCCCATCTCGGCCGCGCGCGCCGCCGCCGCCGGACCGGCCGCCCGCAAACGGTCATACGCCGTCTTCGCCGAATCGATGACGGCGACCTTGTCTTCGTCCGTCAGCCGCTGCCATTCGTACGGGATCTTCGGGTTCGAGGTGATCTTTCCGTCCGCCGCGAGCCGATCGACATGATAGTCGCGCCCGCGCACGATCACGATGGACCCGTTCGGCAACACGGCCCATTCGTCAACGGCCTGCAACGGATTGATCTCCGGCATCAGCGTCGCGCCGGCATCCGTGCGCGTGATGTTCATCTTCGTCCGCGCGATCTTGAAATACCCCAGCGTATCCGACTTGCGCGTCACCAGGTCGATGGCGACCACTGCCGCCGAATCCGGCTGCTCCGGCATGCTGAACGTCTGCGCGTTGGACGCTCCCATCGTGATCGGCGGCAGCGCCGAACGGACCGGCGTGCGATACACGAGCCGACCCTTCCCGTCGAAGCCGGGCGATCCGAATGCCGGATTGACCAGTGACGGCGCATCCTGCGACCGCGGCACCGACATCACGCGTGCGATCGCGCCGCTCGGCGACAGCACGAGCATCGACAACGAGGCGCCGTCCACGAACAGCGTCGAATCGCCGTACGGGATCAGCGCGCCGCCGCGCGGGCCGTAGGAGTTACCCGCCGTCGACGAATCCAGCACGACGCTGGCGGTGGCCAAGCTGGAATCGAGCAGCACGAGTTGCCGCTTGCCCACGTCGTTGACCAGCACTCCGCCGTTCAGCAGCTGGCGCACGGTCGTCACGCTGCCGAACACCGTCTTGGATGCGGCGCTCGGAAGATTGAGCAGGCGGACGCGCGGTGCCTTCTGCGCCCCGAGCGGCGCGTGGACCGCGGCGCACACCAGGAGCGCGGAGGCCGAAGCTATACGTGTTCTCATGAGTCGCGGGGTTGAGGAAACTGGAACGAGCTGTTCATCGAACGATCCGGATCTCGGTCGAGCCTCCGCCCGGGATCATGTTCGCGCCGGGAAGCATCATCATACCCTGCCCGAAGCCCGCGGTGCCCGAGCGAATCGAAGCGAGGAACCGCGTGTCGAGATAGTTCGCGATGAACGGAGAAAGGCGCCGCCGCTGGTCGGACGTCAGCAACGACCGCACATCCGGCGCGATGCGCAGCAACAAATCCACCGATGCCTCGCGCGCGCGCTTGAACCGGTCGTACGCCTCGTCCTGGCTATACACCTCCGGCAGCGCGGCGAGATACTTCACGACGGGACTCCAGATCGAGTCGAGACGCAGGGCGAACCACCGATTGAGCGCGGCGATGCTGTCGGCCTGCACGCTCGACAACTTCAGCGTGTCCGCCTCGCCCAGGATCTGAGCCAGCGGATTGGGCATGCTGCCCGTGCCGTACATCGCTTTCAGCGTCCCCTCGGGCGTCCTCTGGCCGCCGAGTCGCCGGCCGCGATCGAGCATCATCGACAGCGTCTGCCGCTCGCGCGTGGGACCCACGTCGAAGCGAATCATGGCCGTGAGCGTGACCGGGTTGCGTACCGTGGTCTGCTGCAGTGCCGTGGCGCCGAACCGCTGGTTGACGTCGTACCTGAACCGCTGCGTGGTCGGATCGAAGCCGCGCACCGCGAGCAGTTGCGACGACGGGAAGCCTTGCTGTCCCCATCCGTGCAGATGGCCTTCGCCGTGAGCCAGCAGATCGGCGGCGCCGAGCGGGTTGGAGAGCTGGAAGGTGAGCGCCGCACGCTGCGGGAGGCGCAGCTTCGCCGGATTGACGAGGGAGAACGTGAGGTTCGCGCTGGGCATCCACGGGCCGACGCAGCTGTTGCGGCCGGCGAACCGGCCGAGCTGACGCGACAGGCAGTCGCGCGCCGACCGCGAGCCGTTGGCGAGCAGCGAGCGCATGTTGGCCGCCAGGGAGGAATCCGTGGTGTGCGCCGGATCGAAGATGAACGCGCGATCGTTCGCGTAGCCATCGCCGTTGACGTCGCCGGAAACCATCGGGGTGTACGGCAACCCCGACTCCAACCGCCCGTTCCAGCTCACCTGGAGCGTATTGAAGAAGTTGTATCCCAGGCCATACGTGATCTGGTGGCGCGACGTGAACGACGAGCGTCCCCATCCCGTCTCGAACGGATTGCCACTGGTGCTGGCGAATCCGTTGAACTGCTCGCGATTGTCGGCAAACACGTAAGACAGATTCCAGGTATACGAGGTGTTGAAGGTAAACGGCGCCACCCGAACCATGAGCTGCCGCGTTTCCGAGGCCAGGTCGGAGCGCAGCACGCTGACGTGATTGAACGTCGGCGAGACGCGCGCGTCACGCGCGCCCACGGCACCCGATTGCGGCACGATGCTCGTGGGCTGCGCGAACACCGGCCGGTCCGCTTCGTCCGCGAGGGCGAAACGAACGTTCGGCGCGAAATTGAGGTCGACCGCGCCCGCCTGATGCGTCGTGCGCGCGAACGTGCCGTCGATGAATAATGAATAGCGGGCATCGAGCACCATTCCGCTCCAGTTCAGATTGCCGCTGGTGCGCCGCGCCCCGCCATAGTGCGGATCGAATAGCGTGACGTTCGGCACCGTACTGGAGAAGACCGTGCCGCTCGTGCCGTCCGCGCATTGGGTCGGTATGGCCCCCGGATTGCCGGCGTAAGTCCCCCACGCAGGCGTCGGTGTCGCGGCTCCCACGCAGGCCAGCTGCTGCAGCGCGTCGGGCAGACCGGTGTTGTCGAGCGCCTGTCCGATACTACTGACGGTCGACACATTCTGGAACACCCCGACGCCGCCGCGCACCACCGCGCGCGGTCCGCGCACCGCGCCGTTGAATGCGGCGAGCTGCGACGACGTCCCGTACGTCCACGCGAACCCGATGCGCGGGCTCAGATACACGCGATTGGGCACGTCGTCGTTCGACAGCCCGTAGGTGCGCTGCACCTCGGAGTTCAGGGTCGGGTTTGTGAGGAAGCGATTCGCATCCGCGCGCAGCCCGTACTGGATCTGCAAGTCGTTGCTCGGCCGATAGGTATCGCCGAGCGACGCCGCGCCGACGACCTGCCCCGCGGTGTGCTCCTGCGGCTTCAGCGACCGGGTGAACGCCGTGGGACGATTGGCTGCCAGATCCGCTAGCGAGTTGTAGGTGAACGAGCCCAGCGTGTTCAGCGACAGGTTCTGCTCGAAGGACTCGTGGCGCAGCTCTGTGGTGAACTTGAGCCGATGCTTGTTGTCGACGCTCGCCCACGAAAGCTGATTCATGAAGTTCTGCGACAACGACTGAATGCTGGTGCTCAACGGGCTGCCACCGAACGCCACCGTCGAGACGCCGGTCGTCCCGTTGGAGTTCAGCCGGACGTTCCCGCTCGGTAGGTCGAGGTATGGCGACGAGTAGCTGCGCTGTCCGCCGATCCCCAGCGACGTCTCGCTCAACACGAATCCATAGTAGTTCGTGTACCGGCCCTGGAGCGTGGCGTTCCAACTGGTCCGGTCGGTCGCGTGCGACGGAAGCTCCGTCGGCTGCATCGAGGACGGCGTCTGCTTCGTCCAAGAGCCTGTATAGGTGACGTTGATGGCTTGGCCCGTGGCCGACGTCGGCGGATTGAGATCGAAGCTGCCTAACAGGGTGCCCTGGTCGCTCAGCTTGCGCCGCGGCGAACGGTCGATCGCCGTCGGAACGTTCGCGGCGCCGAGGAGCGACAGCAGCCGACGCACCGAATCCGGAGAAAGG
This sequence comes from Gemmatimonadota bacterium, assembly GCA_028287235.1. Lineage (GTDB taxonomy): Bacteria > Gemmatimonadota > Gemmatimonadetes > Gemmatimonadales > Gemmatimonadaceae > JAQBQB01. The sequence continues at coordinate 347,482 of JAQBQB010000002.1, forward strand.
CCGGCCGCTTGGAGACCCAAGGGGCCCGTGTTCAGCAACGTCTGAAGATCGTTCGACTGCCGACCGAGCTGATAGCTGACGTAATAGAAGGCCTTGTCGGGGACGATCGGACCGGCGAGCGATCCGCCGAGCGATCCGCTCGTGTATTGCTGGCCGAGCGCACGGCCGGCTGGGTCGGTCCACTGCAGTTGCGGCGCCGCAAAAACGAAGCTGCCCATCCGGCTGCTGATGTTGCTGCCGGGGCGCGTGCGCAGGCTGAACTGCGCGCCGGCGAATCCGCCGCGCGACACATCATATGGATTCAGAGCGAGCGTCGAGCCGAGGTTCGCGTCGCGCGGCACGTTCGCGCCGCTGAAGCTCAACCCGTTGAGCGTTGTGGTGTTCTGATCCGGCGCCAGGCCAAGCACCGAGAAGCCGTTCGTGCCGTCCCCGTTCGGGGTCAGCTGCACGCCGGGAATCGACGCGGCCATGGCGGCGAGATTTCCGAGCTGATCCGCGGCCAGCGCCGAGTTCTGCGTCGTGCGCTCGGTGCCGCTGACGTCAGGCGTGCTCTCATTTCGCCCGACCTTCTGGCGCTGGGCGTTCACCTTGATGGCGTCGAGCTGCACCGCGTTGATCTGCAGCTTGGCGTCGGCGACGAGGATGTCCTGATCGGCGGTCCGCTTCACCTCGAAGTGCTTGGCGAGGAATCCGATGGCGGCGACCGACACGAAGTAGTCGCCTTCGTCGCCGGGGAAGACGATCTGAAAGCGGCCGTCCTTGCTGGTTTTCACACTTCGGTTGACGTTGCCTTGGAGCGAGGTCGCCTTGATGGTGGCGTTTTCAACCGGCTTGTTGTCGGGACCGGTGATCCGGCCTCGAATGACGTCAGACTGCGCCTGTAGACCGGCGCGGACCAGTGGCGAGGCGACGGCGACGGCGGCGATGGCGGCGACGACGTGGAGCAGGCGGCTGAGACTCACGGGAGTTTCACGGTCGGAGTGGGGGCCTGTCGAAGCGCGTTGGGCACGGCGTCGGAGCCCTCGGTGCGCATACAGCAATTGGACCCGCGAACCCCGCTGAGGGTTTCCATGCGACTATGCCACCGCGCCGAGGAAATCGCAACAGTCAGGCAAGCTCACGGGCCGTGTCGCGGGGCGGATGATAGCCTTGGCATTAAGAAACACAAATAAACAAATGGCGATTATGAGAAGCTTCTAATATAGTTTTTCGCTCCATCACGGGCCGCGCACCGTTTTCTGTCGCTTCCGATGCGACACAACAACATGGCGATGGCTATTAGTATGTCTTAATATAACGATTTGAACGATGCTTGTTACAAATCTCTTGACAGTTCGCTCACAAACGCGCACCATACCCCTCGCGAACACCCGACGTTCTCATGGCCGCCGCAGCGTTCAGCGTCGGTGGCGTGCTGCTCCTTGCGATTTCAGTCGCCTTCCCGAGCGACCACTCCTCACCTTTATCTCTGGAGCATCATCATGAAGAAACAGTTGGCGGTCGTGAGAAACCTGTGCGCTGCGTCTGCCTTCGCCCTGGTTGGCCTCGGGCTCACTCCGTCTCACAGCGCGGCCGCGGTGAACGCCGCGAACAAGGGGATGGTCTGGTGCACCAACGTTGGCGAGTGCGTGTACTGCACCGACGGGGCCTGGATGGGCTGCGAACTGTGGGCCTGCGGCGACGTCGTCATGGTCGCGTGCTATGGCGGCTGATACCCGCCGCCACGACTGCCGTTGACAACTGCCTTTCTGACCGCCTTCCCGGACGACGATGTCCCAGACCCTCTCGCACGTGGAGCCTGTCCATGAAAAATCAATTGGCTGTTGTCAGAAACCTGCTGGCCGCGTCTGTCTTCGCCCTCGCTGGCCTCGGGCTCACTCCGGCTCGCAGCATGGCCGCGACGAACGCGGCGAACAAAGGAATTCTCGCGTGTGGCTACTACGATGGTGGCTGGTGTGTCGCCTGCCTGACCACTGATTTCTGCGTGGCCTCCTGCTGTGGTGGCTGTGACCTCATCGAAATCAGCTGCTGAGACTCACGCGCGCCGGTGCCCTGCACTGGCGCGCGCTCGCATTTGCGCTCATCCCGACCGCCTTCCTGGACGACGATACCAACACCCTCTAATACCTGGAGAATCATCATGAAGAAACACCTTACGGTGGCGAGAAACCTCCTCGCAGCATCTGCGTTCGCGCTGGTCGGGCTTGGCATGACGCCGTCTCGGAGCGCCGCCGCCGTGAACGACAAGGGCATCATCGTTTGCGTCTCTGATGGAGACTGTTCCGCCTGTACCGATGGTAATTGCGTCGCGGCCTGCTGCGGAAGCTGCAATATCATTATTGTGGTTTGCTAATCGTCGTAGCCACGCTGTACTAGAAGTCTCAATCAGAATCCCGTTGGACTTTTGGGCTTGATTGTCCGGGAAGGCGATCAGCTCGCCGGCGCGATGACGATTCTCCGACGTAACTGATTCCTGGGAGCCACATGCCGAGCCGCATGCCGACACGCAGTCGTTCCATCTTGTTGTTGATTTGTGCCGCCGTGCCGGCGCTCGGCGCCTCCGCCGGCCGGTCGGCAGTCCCCTCCTGCGCGGCGCGCGAGGGCGGAAGCCGATGGGAGCCATCGCCGGCGCGGCAATACCGAGCGAAGGAAGCGTTCGGACGCGGGACCAACGGGCCGTTCGCGGGCATCCAGAGCGTCGTGGTCGCGAAAGACGCGGTGTACGCGAACGATTCGAAGAGCAGCGTCGTCACTGTGCTGAGTCCCGACCTCAAGCTCGTCCGCCGTATCGAGCTCCGCGTGCCGACGCAAGGCATGGGGATAATGATGGGCACCATGGGCAATCGCCGTCTCCTCGACGTCACCGATTCCGCGGTGTACGTCTACGACGGAAAAGGCGTGACGGCATTCTCGCACGCCGGCGCGTCCCTCGGCGAGACGCGGCTGATTCCGGCGGGCCTCGCGCCGTTCTCCGTCATCGGGATCCAGGCCGTCGGCCCCAACCTGCTGTTCGGCGTGGACTCGATCAGCCGCGAGGAGCGCCACCTGCAACTGTGGTCGGCCCCATTGAAAGGCGGAGCAGCGACGCGCGTTCCGTTCGACGTTGCGCTCCGGGGACCCAAGGGCGGCGTAATGGTCCTCAGCCGCAACAACCCGCGCCCGCTCTGGGTCGCGAGCGGCCGCTGCGTGATCGCCTCGGATGGCGAGAACGAATGGATTCTTCGTCATGCGCTCGACAGCCGCATGGCGGACACCATCCGCCTGCCGCGTCTCGAAGTGCAGGCCCAAGCCGACGGCGACGACGACAACGAGAAGGCGAGGGAGCTGCTCGGCGCACTCCAGGCAAGGCGCGGAGTGAAATCGAACCCCCTGGGGGCACCGGGCGTCGGCGGGACCGGCGTCCTGCGATGGACCGACATGATCGTCGACCCCGACGGTTACCTCTGGATCGAGTTGCGGCGACCACCGAACGACGCCAAGGCGGCAGTGCACGTGTACCGGGTGAATCTCGCCACGGGCGCCGTCGAGAAAGACGTCCTGCCCGCGTTCCCGGCGGCCTTCGGCCCACCCGGCAGCTACTACGCACGCGCGACCGATGCATCCGGCACACCGTATGTCGCGCGCTATGAACTGACCCCTTCGCGATAACGAGGCCCTCCATGAAGAAGTTCTCCGAGAAGCTCGTCATGCTCACGAACATCCTGGTCATCGTCGCCTTTCTCGTGTTCATCGTCGGGCCGAACGGCGTCGTGTACGGCAAGTGGAAGGACTGGCGCACGACCGCGAAAGCGCAGCAGCAAATCGCCGACAAATGGCCTGCGCTCACCGAGGGCGGCTCGCGCCTGGACACGGGAAAGACGGCGCCGGCGTTCGTCGAATTCGCCGACTATCAGTGCCCCTTCTGCAAGAATGCCGGGCGGACGATGGAGCAGTGGCTGGCGTCGAATGACACGGGCGTCGTCTTTCGGCACCTGCCGCTCACCGCGATCCACCCGGCCGCCGACGGCGCCGCGCGTACTGCGATCTGTGCCGAGGCGCAGGGGCGCTTTCGCCAGATGCACCACCAGCTCTTTGCGGACAACACGTGGGAGAAGGACACGAACTGGGTTCGCGAGGCAACGGCGGCGGGCGTCCCGGACATCCCGGCCTTCGAGGCCTGCCGCCATAGCGAGAAGACCACTGCCCGGCTCAATGCGGACATGAAGCTCGCCGAGGGCCTCGGCATCAAGGGCACGCCGACTTACGTCGCGCGCAACGGACTTCGCCAGGGCATCCTCACCGACGATATGCTGCGCCTCCTCACCCAGAAAGGTCAATGAGTCTGGGCGAGTGAACCTGATCAAGACCAACGCCAACCACGATTGAGGGCGCCGGTTACCGTCGTGGTTGGCGTTGCCGCCAGGCAAGAGCGGCGGCGCGCGTCACGCCGTTCTTGCTGCTCGCGGATTAATCGAACCCTCATGTTGGCGCAATGGTCCTCGCGCCTGGTCGGCCGTATCTATCAGCCAACCACGGGCTCGGAGACCCCATGACGCATTCGTCATTGCGCACCGCCGTAGTCGCCGTACTAGCAGCGCTCCTCGCAACAGCGTCGGCCGGCGCACAAGCCGCCAATCTGACTACCACACCCGCTGGCCGCGTGCTCAAGGCCTGGCTCGACGCGATCAACAGCGGTGACACGGTGCGGATGAGCACCTACGTGCGACAATACGAGCCTGCTGCCTCCGTCGCCGAACTGGCGGCACGCCACCAAAGAATCGGCAATATCGAGCTGCTCACGGTGGAGCGCAGCGAGCCGCGGCACATTGAATTCACGATACACTCCGCGGCGCAGAGTATCGACGGTTTCGCATATCTCGACGTCACTGCGGCCGAGCCGCCGCAGGTGGGCCTGTTCCCGCTCATCGTGCCTTTTCCGCAAGGCGGAACCCTCGCGTCGCTCTCGGTCGACGCCGCGGCCCGCGCGCAGGCGATCGATGGCGCGAGCGCGCAGTTGGATACGTTCTACGTCTTTCCCGAGGTCGCTCGGCGCCTCGCCGATTCGTTGCACGCGCGTCTGAAGCGCGGCATGTACGATCGCTACACCAACGGCGTGATGTTCGCCAAGGCGCTCAACGACGAGGTGCGCGAGATCTCGCACGATAAGCACATGGGCGTGCAATACTCGGTGAATCCGATTCCGGTGCGGCCGCCGGGGCCCCCGCCGGCGCCGACGGCCGAGCAGTTGAAGCGCATGCAATCACAGATGGACGGCGTGAACTGCGGCTTCCAGAAGGTCGAGCGGCTCGACGGCAACGTGGGCTATCTCAAGTTCGATTTCTTCGCTGACCCGGAGATGTGCGGCCCAACGGCATCGGCGGCGATGAACTTTGTCGCCGGGGCGCGGGCCCTGATCGTCGACATGCGTGAGAACGGCGGCGGCAGCCCGGCGATGGTGACATACGTCGCGTCGTACCTGTTCGACGACTCGACGCACCTCAACGATCTCTGGGATCGCAAATCGGGCAACACCACGCAGTTCTGGACCAAGCCGGGTGTGTCGGGCAGAAAGTTCGGCGCTGACAAGCCGGTGTTCGTGCTGACGTCGTCGCGCACATTCTCCGGTGCGGAGGAGTACACGTACGATCTGAAGACGCAGAAGCGGGCGACGATCGTCGGCGAAACGACGGGTGGCGGCGCGCATCCGGTGGCGGGACGGCGAATCAACGAGCATTTCATTATTGCCGTGCCTGGCGCGCGCGCGATCAATCCGATCACGCACACGAATTGGGAGGGCGTCGGCGTCGAGCCGGATGTCAAAGTGCCGGCAAAGGACGCACTTGCGACTGCGCTGCGGCTCGTGAATGAGAAGGTGGGGGCGGCGAGGCCGTAGTGGCGCGTGCTAGCCTAAAAGTGGTTTCACCGGTCCCGTTCATCACGTCGGTCCAGCGTGTCCCCCCTCATCCGTGTCAAGCAGTTCGTCATCGTCCCGACAACAACTGCTTGCACGGATTGGGGTGATTGTGAGGACCGGCACGGAGACGCGTGACCGGATGTGATGGCTCAACACGCCATCCAAGCATGCCTCACGACGCCGGCAAGACCGCCGCCTCCGTCGAGAAGTCGATGAACCCCCGCTCGGGATCGGTGGCGAGGAGCACCACCCCGACCGAATCCCCGACCCGCAGCCCGCGTCCGCCGCGAACGAGCCGGCCCTCGACGCCGTCGGGAAGCGTCGTGATCCACGTCGCGCGGCGCGACGTTCCAGACACCACGGCGGGAAAGTGTTCCCCCACCCGATCCAGGAGCGCACGCGCCGCCACACGCTTCCGTTCCAGCCGGTCGAGCTTCGACGGCTCGAGGCCCGCACCATACTCGAAATCGATGAAGCCATGCACGCTGTCGGTGCCGATCAATTTCACCGAGACGTTCATGCCGACGGCAAGCCGCTTGTAGCCGCGAACGACCCGCCCTTCGGCCGATCCATCGACGAGGCGCACGTACGTCCCACTCTCCGAGACGCCCGTCACCTGGGCGTCGAACGTCTCGCCGATTCGCGGACGCAGCCGGTCGGCCGCGGCCTTTTTGCGACGGCTTCGCGCCAGCTTCCGGGCCGCGTCATCGGCCTCGTGCGCGAAGTCGATGTGCCCCCTGATCGGATCGGCGACGACGAGCGTGAGTCGCACCGTGTCGCCGACGTCGAGCCCGCGTGCGCCACTGACGATGCGGCCTTCGACGGGAGGACTCAGCAGACGCGCGTATGTCCCCTTCGCCGATGCGGCCGTCACGATCGCCGCGAAACTTTCGCCGACACGCTCGGCCAGCATCGACGCGCCGGCGATCTTGCGCATCGTGCGCTCGACCTTGCGCGCCGCGACACCGCGTTCGGTGCAGCGTCGCGCGATCTCCGTGAGGTCGGCGTCCGAATACGGCGCTGGCCCCTTCGACTCGACGGCGAACAGCATGCGCTGCGTCACGAGGTCGGCGAATCGCCGATTGGGGGCCGTAGAATGCACGTAGTCGGCGATCGCGAGGCCAAAATGTCCCGCGTCGCGCCGGCTCCCGAGGCGCCGCTCGAGCACATAGATCCCGGGTCCGAGCAACTTGACCACGGAGAGCGACAGGTCCGCGAAGTGGTCGGGGTCGGCCGCTTTGCGGCGCGCGAGAAAGTCACCCAGGGCAATGGAGTCCGGCTTCTCGGGCAGCACCTCTCCGACCTCCGCCGCAAGCGACACGATCCGGTCCCAGCGCTGCGGCTCTCGCACCACGCGCCGCAGCGACACCGAGCCGTGCTCCAGCAGATATGTCGCGACCGTTCGATTGGCGGCGACCATGAAGTCCTCGATCAGATCGCGCGCCCGATTGCGCCGAGCGACCGCGAGATCGACGACCTTGCCATTCACCACGACGGGCGATGCCTCGATGCTCTCGAGGTTGAGCGCCCCGGCACGATCGCGCGCCGTCCGCAGTCGTTGCGCGGCTTCATCCTGTAAGAGCAGCTGCTCGCGCATCCGGGGCGATCGCGCGAGCGCCGCGGGCTCCGGTCCTGCTCCGTCCAGCCACGTGCCCACCTCGTTGTACGTGAGCTTGGCGTGGTTGTGCAACAGGCCGCGATAGACGGAGGCATTGTTCAGCGATCCATCGAGGGCGACGTCGAACTCGATGATCACCGCCAACCGATCTTCGCCTTCGTTGAGCGAGGTGAGATCGGTCGAGAGCCGTTCGGGGAGCATGGGAAAGACCGCGACGCCGGCGTACACCGACGTGGTGTTCGATGCGGCGTGCGCGTCGGCGGCCGAGCCCTGTGGAACGAGCGTGCCGACGTCGGCGACGCCGATTCGGATTCGGATCGAGCCGTCGGGCAATCGCTCGCCGACCTCGACCTGATCCAGGTCGCGCGACTCCCGGTTGTCGATCGACGACCAGAGTTGTGCGCGCAAGTCTCGCGCGCCCGCCGGAAGCGGAGCGTCGTCGAGCCGCTCGACCTCGCGAACGATCTCGGCGGAAAACTCCGGCTCGAACCCGTTCTCGCGCATGACCGCCGTGGCGGCGCTGCGAAGGCTCGGGCGTTGCTGTTTGTCAGGCATCATAGAGGACAGGGCAATTAACAATCCCCAAGCAAAAACCGCCGGCGCACAAATGTGCCCCGGCGGTTTCAATTTCTCTTTTGGTGTAACCACGTAGTACAGAGCGCGCGACGGGACTCGAACCTACGACGCCCCGGTGGACCCTGCCCGAATCACGCCTAGATTGCGTCCATGTCTCGCAGGAGGTCCGTGATGCCTGGAAGCGCCACTTTGTCCGTTGAAATCACGCACGTGTCACGGCACGGGTTCTGGCTTCTCCCCGACAGCGAGGAGTTGCTCGTGTCATTCGCGGAATTCCCGTGGTTTCGCCAAGCAACGATTGACCAACTCCTGAACGTCGAGCGCCCGACACCGGACCATTTGTATTGGCCGCAGCTCGACGTTGATCTCTCAGTTCAATCCGTGCGGGACCCATCGGCGTTCCCCCTGATGGCGCGAGTCAGCCGCGTAGCTGAAGGCGCTGACCCGACGCCCCGCAGCTCATGAAGAAGATCGGCTTCCTATCCTTTGGCCATTGGAGCGCGTCACGCCAATCGGCTGCACGATCCGCGCGAGATGTTCTGCAGCAGTCGATCGAGTTGGCGGTGGCAGCAGAGGAACTTGGCGCCGACGGGGCGTACTTTCGCGTCCATCACTTTGCCCAGCAGCTCGCATCCCCCTTCCCGCTTCTCGCCGCCGTCGGTGCCAGGACGAGCCGCATCGAGATCGGAACGGCCGTCATCGACATGCGGTACGAGAATCCGTTCTACATGGTCGAGGACGCGGGCGCGGCCGATTTGATCAGCAATGGCCGCCTCCAGCTTGGGATCAGCCGCGGCTCACCAGAACAGGTCATCGAAGGCTGGCGCCATTTCGGCTATACGCCGCCGGAAGGCGGAACCGATGCGGACCTGGGCCGCCGTCATGCAGAAGTGTTTCTCGATCTGTTGAAAGGCGAAGGGTTCGCCGAGCCCAATCCGCGGCCCATGTTTCCCAACCCGCCCGGCCTGCTTCGGCTGGAGCCATACTCCGCGGGACTGCGCGACCGCGTTTGGTGGGGCTCGGCGTCCAACCAGACCGCGATCTGGGCCGCGCAACACGGCATGAACCTGCAAAGCTCCACGCTCAAGGAAGACGAGTCGGGCGAGCCCTTTCACGTCCAGCAAGCGCGCCAGATCCGCATCTTCCGGAAGGCCTGGACCGATGCGGGGCATACGCGAGAGCCGCGCGTGTCGGTATCTCGATCCATCTTCGCGCTGATGAACGATCGCGACCGCGCCTACTTCGGTCACGATGAAAGCAGCGATCAGGTTGGATTGATCGACAACATGCGGGCGGTGTTTGGCCGGTCCTATGCGGCCGAGCCGAACGTGTTGATCGAGGAACTCAGGGGGGACGAGGCCATCGCCGAAGCCGATACGCTACTGCTGACGGTGCCCAATACGCTCGGCGTCGAATACAATGCGCATGTCATTGAATCGATCCTCACGCACGTCGCGCCGGCGCTCGGCTGGCGATAGGGCTGCTTCAGATGTAGTGGATCTGAGTTGGCTCGAGGGTGCGATCGATGCCGACGACACGGAAGAGTCGCCGATCTCAAGATCGTGACGATGCTGGTGGAGACGTTGCGTCAGCGTCCATCGTCGGGGCCGACAAGGTGCTTTGGTCGATACGCAGTGCCCGCTGGCGACGCGCCGGTTGATTTCCTTAAGCCAGTCCTTCGGAACTCGAGCGACGATCGCCGATCTCGCCGTTCCTTGATGATTCCCTCTGAGCGCGAGTTGCGAGGAAATCGGAAACGCCAATTCGGCATTCGTAGTTGCGACTCCGTCTGCGTCGAACTAGTAGGCCGGATTGTCGCTCGTGATGAACCGACCAGTGTCCCCATGGCTCGGCGATTCGTAGCATCCCGGTTCACAAAACAGCGTCATAGGACGATCTGTCGCCGATTTCCGTGCCCCGGCATGTGCCCCAAAGCGAAACCGCCGTGAACGGGCGTTCACGGCGGCTACTGTAAACCCTTCAAGATGTACCACTTACACTAGAGCGGGCGACGGGACTCGAACCCGTGACGTCCAGCTTGGGAAGCTGAGCGAAAACAACTGGTTCGTTGCCTAGGGCGCTAAATCCGGACTCCAGACGCCCTGCTCACTGCGATCTCCGCTAAGAAATTGGCGCGGTTAGCGCTTCGTTGGCCCCCAGCGGCCCCCAAAAACCGAGCGGCGTTTTGGCCGCGGTTTGTGAGTTTGATCCGACGCGATGCTCGATTAGAGTTTGTTCAACATTTGGTCGAGAGCCGAGTCGGCTTTCACCAACGCCGTACGAATGAGTGGTAATGTCCGCTCAATCCACTCGAGCGCGAGTTTCCGCTCGGATTCTCCGGCAATCGTCGGATCGTACATCGATCCTTTCCTGAGTCCGCGGATTTCCTCAGATTCTGCGACTAGATCTCCAAGCGCATCACCACCGAGCGCCCCAGCGGCGTGAAACGCCATTTCATGATGACCCTGCCCCGATGATGGTTTCAACCCATGAACCGCAAGCAGCGCAAGCGCGGCGAGATGTCCAGCATCGTATGCCAGCCGAATCGCGCTATCGACGCTCAACTGCTCGATCGCGGCGTCGTTCGCCGACTCGGTGGCCTTTTGCCAGACGGCCGCGACATCAACTTGCGCGAAGTCTTGCTCCTTGAGGCGACGATCGTCGAGCAAGAGACGAATCCGATCAGGGACGTTCACACTGAGCCGATACGTCACGGCGTTTGTCGGCCGTCGCTTATCCGTGGCCACGCGCTTAGCCGCCTCTGACCTGATCGACTGAAATGCCGGCCGCGAGAGCGACGGGCGTGAGCGCGTCTGGAGTTCCAGCAACCCACTGCTTTGGACCTGTCAACACCTCGCGTACGAACCGAGATCCAGGCAATGCATGATTGCCTAAGCGCTCGGCCAACTTCTCAAGCGTGTATCGAGTTGGATTGACTTCGCGACCAAGAAGTACAGCTGCTTCGCCGAGCTGCCGATGAAGCGCCTTTGGATCCGCCGCTACGCCTTCCACCACAAACACGTCGATGTCACTGTCTGGACGAGCCGTTCCTTTTGCGCTCGACCCGAACACAAAGGCCGCCGTGACTCCCTCGACGTCGCAGAGCGAATCGCGTAGCAATTCGGCCGGGTTGCTTGGATCAGCAATGAGAAGTCGTATACCGCGCCAAAATCGCGAGCTCGGTTGCGCAACGTATCGAACGAGCCGGCCGTCTACAACTCTCTTTAGCGCGCCGATCTCAGTGAGATGATCGAGGTCGCGTTGCGCAGAAGCACCGCCGAGACCAAGCGTTCGCTGCAGCTCACGTGCGTAAGGATGCGCCGTTGGATGCGTCGCGAAGTATCGGACCGTTTTCTCAGCGGACGTCGGCACGCCAAGCGCATCGAGCATCGTCACAGGACGATTGGACGTCTTCTTGCCCTGACGGACACGCCGCGCCCGCTCTTGGCTCGTTGGCATGATCTATAATTTAGATCAATTACTTGATCCAGGCAAGGCCTAGAAGCGGCCAGCTGCCCCCGCTGGCGCCTTCAGTTAACCGCTTCTCTGCGCGGTCGCGGCTCTCCGCGAACTTGATTCGGTCGACGATGATTCTTCCCGACTCGTACGTCTGATCCAGTTCTAGCGTTTGACGAGCGTCACAATGGCGACCAGCGCCTCTCCGGCATTCCGGTCGATATGCGTCGCTCGCTTGTGGATCGGTTGGCCGGTCAGGTCCGGATTGACGACGATCAATGACGAGCCGTTGTTGAGAGCAATATTCGGAAGTTGTCTTGCCGGCCACACCTGATTGGACGTTCCGATTGACAACATCACATCGCAACCAAGTGCCGCGCTCTGCGCGGCTTCCAGCTCATTCATCGGAAGATCTTCTTCGAACATCACGACGTCTGGGCGAAGCATCCCACGACAAACATCGCAACTAGGCGTCACGGGTGCTTCAGCCCATGGCAATCGCTGGCCGCACGCCGAACACCGGACCTCGCGCAGGTTTCCATGGAGTTCAACGACTTGCTTCGAACCAGCTCGTTGGTGTAAGGAGTCAATGTTCTGCGTGACGACGGTGAGACCGGGCACCAGAGTGGCCAACTCGACGATCGCCAAATGGGCCGCGTTCGGCTCTTTGTCCGCCAAACTCAGAGCTCGCTGCCGGTACCACTCATACGCTTCAGGCAGGTTCTTGGCGTATCCTGCGGGGTTGGCAAAGCGCTCCATTTTCTGCCGCGACCACAGGCCGTCATCATCTCCTCGGTATGTCGGAATGCCGCTCTCAGCGGAGACACCGGCGCCGGTGAACACGACAACTGACTTCGCCGCACGAAGTAGGACGGCGGCAGCGGACAATTCGCTGGCACTCATGACGGCGGCAGAACGTGACGTTTCCGCGACAACCCACCATCCGACTTGCCCCGAGCCGCGAGCAAGTCCAGAGACACCTGATCGAGTTCGCCGGCGAAGTAATTCTCGATTGCCAAGGCAAATGGCCCATCGGACGCGGCCTTGGAAAACAGCGTCATCGATGAGCGGAATTTCATTGCGTCGATGGATCCGAAGATTTCGATGATGCTCCGGCCTGTGGTTTCGTTGACCAGAGTCGTGCATTCGTTGAGGCGCCTGCCTAGTATCGGATGCTTCCAGTAGGCGACGGCTTCATCCAGCGATCCAATTCCGAAGAATTGAGATGTCGAAGAATGGCCCAGCCCGGCGAGCTGGGGAAAGATGAACCACATCCAGTGCCCCCGTTTCTGGCCATTGCGTAATTCCTGTAGCACTTCGGCGTAAACCGGTTCCTGCGCCTCGAGGAATCTTTCCAGGTCGTAGGGCATGGCTAGTGTCGACCGATCGATCCGACGATCGACAAAGCCTGCTTGATTCGGACCGGTTGAATTTCTATCGGACTGCGCGCGTCCCTTCGAAACACTACGATGGTTACTTGCCGTAGCGGGTTGCGAGGACGACGCGCTTCTTGAGAGATGGCCAGCAGCAAGCCGCACAGCGCCTCCGCCGGTTCGATGCCGCCGTGACCCGCTCCGAGAACTGGTATGATGGCGTTGTTAAGTCGGGCATCGGCCATTCGTCGAACGAGGTCTTCGATCGCCGGGAATAAATACGACACTTGTGCGGCGAGCCCGACACCTGCCCGCTGCGTTGTGGTCGATAGCAGGGCGATCGGGATCGGCGACCCGAGTGGCGATTGAAGCAGCAGGCATCGACCGATTCCGAAACTCATACCTGATTCGCTTTCTGTCTTTGCAGTCGGGTTGCCGTGGCCAAACCGCGAGAGACATTCCCGTTTGACATCAGCCATGAATTCTTGGCTGCGACCACCTAGGCGTTTCGCAACCCATGACCCAAGCGCACTCCGCGAATCGGCGGCACAGTTGTCATCGAAATACTCATTACACGGAAGGACAGCCACAGTATTGGCGGCCACAGACTGATCTTCCATCCTCCCAGCCCGGATCTGGATCTCGCAGCTCCCCACCGTGGAGATGAGAGATTCGCCAGTGTCCAGAAACTCTGGTTCGCTCGGTAGACGGTTGCTACCGGTGTGAAAAGGGCTATTGTCCTCGCGTGTCACCTGGACGATGAACTCGACGACTGACTTGTGGATCTGAGCCTCGCGCGTGGCGGGCTTGCAGATGGTAAAATGGTCTTCTGGCAGCGGAATGGCGGTGTCGCCGTCGACGTGCGGATCGCCGCTCGAAACAACTCGCACGCTTGGACCGCGAATACCCAGCCAGATAGGCGTTGCCACCCCGTCTGTCTCCGAGAAGCTTCGGACCGAGAACCCGAGCTCTTTATGGAGCGCTCTGAATTGAGTGTTGAGTGTGGACAGGTGGGGATCGTGCATCCTCAAATCACCGACCTGCGGATTGCGGCGAAAGGGCACACGGAGGGCGTCGATAAGGGTTGCCAGTTGCGAACCGAAATGCGGTGTAGCGATGAATACGACACCGCGAAGGTGCCGCGGAAAGAAATCATATCGCTGTACGCCCAACGTCTTCGCGTTCAGCAGGGCGGACTTTATCACAAGGCCGCCCAAGCTATGCCCGATGACTACAAACGGTGCGGCTTGAAAGCGTGGCTCGCCAGCAAGGCGATCGAGCACTGCCGTTCCTTGAGCCGTAAGCGGCATGGCTCCAGCGGTCCACCCTGACAACGCCGCATCATATCCGAGGAGCCACACAGGGCATTGGAGTTCCTGACCAATCCAGTTCGGCCAGAGTGTGGATTCGTCCTTCGGATTCCGCATCCAGGTTTCCCGGATGTGGCCACCAAGACCGTGGACAAAAACCAAATGCGGGGATCGGGCCGCATGTTTTGGTTCGTAGAGGATTTCGAACGTGGCCATTGAGAATAGTGGATGGATAACGCGAATATGCGATTTAAAGCGAATTTCGGCGATGCCGATCACTCAGCTCGGCTGAAGTCGATCACGCGTTTCGGTTCCAAACCGATCACTGATTTCGGTCGATGTCGATCAGACACTCCGGTGGAAGTCGATCACGTTGTGAGTGGGTGCCGCGAGATCAGTAAAAACGCGTGCTACTCCGTGGGCGCCGTCAGTGGGTGGAGTTTGCGCGAGGAGCCTCCGGCGAGGGTGACGTCGTGCGTGATGCACTTGCCGATCGAGGATCGCGTCGCCAAACGTCGCGTCCCCGACGAGGTCGTGCCAGTGCTGAGCGATGAGCGCCACACGGCGGCGGCTGCGATCCTTCGACGAGTTCGAGGAGATCCCGTCGCTCCCGATCGCCGAGCGCGGGATAGAGAGCCGTTCGACGCAAGAATGCCAGCCGGGCAGGCTGGCATTCTATTTCTCATCTGCCCGACGAGACGTCGCGCACTAGCCCGCGCAAGTCTCAGTGGCGTATCCACATCGCGCGCCACCGATTCGCTTCCGCCATCGAGTGGCCCCCAGCCAATATTCGGCCGGGGGCCACTCGAGACGCCAATAAGCGCAAAGTGGCCCCCACACCAGAGTGCGGAGGCCGCTTCTTACTACTTGTCTAACAACGAGTTACAGAGCGGGCGATGGGACTCGAACCCACGACGTCCAGCTTGGGAAGCTGGCATTCTACCAACTGAATTACGCCCGCGTTCCCGCAACATAACCCTCAGCCGACGCCGCTTCAACACGAATATCGGCCGCGACCGCTGCCTACGACACTTGACGTATGCCGCGAACCCACGCGCGAAACGACCATTCCTTCGTCGTCACGCGCCATGGCTCGACTCCCGGCGCACACGGCCTCTCTCATTCTGGAGATTCCATGCGCTCATCGTCCGGGTTCGCTTCGTCGGTCTCGTCCGCCCTGTACGCCGTGGCCGTCGTCGCCGGCGCCACGCTCCTCTCTCCCACCCTGCGCATCTGCGGCGCCCAAACCGTCCTCCCCGCGCCCACGTGGACGTCGGCGCGACAGTTGCCGCCACCGCGCTTGGTCGATGACGATCACCGATCGGGCCCGCGCTTCGGAGTCGCTGCCATCATCGGTGGCAGCGTCACTGCCGAGAATGCGGGGCGTCCCATTACGCCGATCACGACGCTGTTCGGCTGGCAGTCAGAGCACCAATTCCAACCGGCGCCCGGCATGCCGATTCCCGTCACGGAGCTCATCGGGTTGGTGGGCGGCGTGGAGCAAGGGGTGTTTCTCCCGAGCGTGAGCTGGTTGATCGGCTTGCGGCAGCCGAACGGGTGGGAGGCCGCCGTGGGACCGACGCTCACCGGCGCGGGGTTGCAGCTCGCCTTCGCCGCGGGCATGACGCGCAAGTTCGGCACGTTGAACGTTCCGGTGAACCTCGCCGTCGCACCCGGAAGGCGAGGAGCGGCCATCAGCTTGACCACCGGCTTCAATGTGCGGGCGTACTGACGCTGCTACGCACACACCGCGATTGAATAACGAACGCGCTAATCTTTCGCGCAGGCGCATTCTCTTCATCGGTGCAACAGGCACAATCGGAACGGCCGTGGTCGCCACGCTCGGCGACCGTCATGAGATCATCCCGGCGAGCCGGCACAAGGCACAGGAGCAGGTGAACGTCGCCCGCTCTGGCTTCGCCTACGTCAACGTCGTCAGCCCGCCATGGGTCGCTGAGTCGTTGAAGGCCACGGGTCAGGATCCCAGCGGTGGCCTGCCGGCGAGCGACGTGGCTCGCGCGGCAGCGTCGCAAGTCTCGCGGCCGCGGAGCTCGACTCGCGGCTCCTGGGCGGGACGGCGCGGACGCTGAGCAGCACCCGCGGCGCTCGCCGCGCGCTCAACAGCACTCGAGTCGTCCGACGCGGTCCGATCCATCGCGTTTCGGCCGGCCACGGTTCGAGGCCGCGTCGAGCCCGACGTTTGCGCGGCCATTCGATCAAGGAATCGCCGCCGTTTCGTATTCGCCGCGGCTCGGCGACGGATCCCACAATAGAGTATTCTCGCAACACGCGGTGCGCCGCCACGCACGAGCGCCCCTCACGATCGGCGACACGGCAGCCAAGGGCGCAGCGCGGTGCGAGCAGTCGCCGAACGCGGCGGACGGCAGCGTGTTCGCGGGACTGGTGCGCGCGGCGCGGCATGTCCCCCCAGCACGCGCCGCCGCAAGTCGCCGCGCGACGGACCGTCCAGCGTGTGCGGCGCCGTCTGCCCAATGCGTGGCGCCGTCTCCGCCGTTCGCGGTGCCCGCCCTCGAGCGCCGTACATGACGCTCGCATGACGCGGAAGCAGTACCGTTCCTTCCCCACCCTTCCCCAGGAGCCGCGGATGGACGCACGCACCCTCGAGGTCAGCCGTTCGATGCAGCGGATCGCCGACGTGATCGACTCGCACCCCGACTTGCACGCGCGGGCTGCCGAGTCGACGGCGTTCGAGCATTTCCAGACCGTCATTGCGATGTTCGAAGCGCTGCACGCGGAACATTCGTCCACGCCGAACGAGCTCCGGGAGCTCGACGCGCGTCGTCGCATGCTGATGGACGAGATTCGCCTCAGCCTCGCGAGCGTGGAAGCCACCCGCGTGCTGCTGTTGGGCGATGCAGTCGCCGTTCCGCCGCTCGCGCAACCTCCCAGGAGGCTCGACGCATACCGCTTTTCGTATCAGGCAATCGCCGCCATCGACTTGGCCGCCAAGCACGCACCGGCCTTCATTCGGGAAGGGCTGCACCCTCGAACGTTCGACGATGCGCGGGCATTGATCGATGCGCTCATCGACGTCGACCGGCAGCACGCATACCTGGAGGTCAACTTTCGATCGTTCGACCGTCGAGTCGATCAGGTGGTCGAGCTGGCGACGAAACGGAAGCGTCAGCTGTATCTCGAATTCAAGCGCTCGCTCACCGCCGAGCTGCGCGCGACATGGCGGCAAGCCGGCTCGCTCGGCCGCAAGCACCGTCCCAAGACGCTCGGTGCGGGCGAATCGCAGAAGCTACTTCCATCGACGCCGGGCGGCTGAACGCCCGAGTTCACGTGTGAGCGAATCAAACAAGAGCGAGCGCGAGGTACTTGCGGTCGCATGATCATCCACCGGCCAATCGAGGATCCGCGCTCGCGCGGGGGATCTTCGACAGCATCCGTCAGCGGGCCTCTATCCGGAGACGCGCGAGCGACGCACGTGCCGCAGCAACCAACGGCTGGAACTCGGGATCGGCGCTGCTCCACAGGCCGACGAACCGCGAGTAGTTCTCCGCGGCCTTGGCTCGGTCACCCTTCTGCTCGTACAGTTCGCCGAGGCGGCGAGAAATTGCAGCGGACCAGTACGCGTCCGACCTGCCATTGCCGGTCGACCCTTCGTAGCCGCGCATGAAATACGGCGTGCGGAGATACTCCTCGTAGAACACGATCGCCGAATCGGGCATCCCGGCCCTATCGAAGGCCCGGCCGAGCGGGCCGAAGACACAAATGCGACAGACACCGGCCGGCAGCCCAACGTTCGTCGTATCCGAGCGACGAATTTCCGCGATCCCCTCGCGCCATCGCTTTTCCGCGAGGGCGATTTCACCGAGCACGCGATGACGGCTCGGCGCGTCGAGCCGTCGCTCCACGGTGTCGAGCGCGGCACCGACGTCGTATCGCGCCAGCACCGAACGCGCACGGTCGGGTCGCCCGCCCATGGCATACGCAATCGCCGCGAGAAAGTGGAACTCCGGATCGACGGCCGTGTCGAGCGGGTGCCGGGCAAGCGCGGCGTCGAGCCGTGCCAGACCGTGCCCCGGGCTCGCGCTCATCCAAACGTCGCGGTAGGCGAACAAAATCGAGTCGGCCAGACCGGGCACCGGCGTTCGCCGCGCCGACTGTGTGGCGCGGGCCAGCTTGAGATAATGCTCGTAGCCGCGCGCCTGGCCCTGCAGCAATGCCAGATCGGCGAGGCGGATCGCGCCCCAAACCTGCAGCATCGGGACCGCGCTCGTGCGCGCGCTGTCGGCGAGACGCGCCACCGTTCCCAGGTCCCCGTGCTGATACGCGAACTCGGCGCCCCACCGCGGCACGAGCGGAAACTTGGGCGCGCTGGTGCGGACGGCGGTGAACACGGACTCGGCTTCCGACAGTTTCCCCTGATTGAACAGCACCGGCACGAAATTCATGGGCCTGAGCGGATCATCCGCGGACTGCCGAATCGACGCGCGGAAGAGCGGCTCCGCGCGCGCGTAGTCGCGTCGGTTCAGATACAGCGTCGCGAGGCTGGTCATGGGCCCTCCCGCGTAGCCACGATCGACGAGCGTCTGCAACGCCTCTTCGGCCTTGCGTGGGTCGCGCTGGTACGGAAAGCCCAGATAGGCGCCGGTAATCCAGAGGCGTTCGTACTCCGGGAGGTGGTCGCGCAGCGCGTACGCCCGCTGGCGCGCAGAGTCGGCCGCGGCGTTGAGCCCGACGAAATTCAGCAGGTTCCCGAGGTCGCTCCACGCCATGCCAAACGTCGAATCGAGACGAGTCGCATCACGCAACAGCGCAATGGCCCGCTCATTGTCGTTTTCGTCCGCCGCGTGCATCGCCATGGTAAAAGTCCGGAGCGCGTCGATGGAGCTGGTCGTGAAATTCTCCAGCGCGCGGCTGCCGTTCACGTGGCGCAGCGACTCGCCGGCCTTTGCGCGCAGCTGCCGCGCGAGCTTGTCGGCGGTCTCGATGAGCTCCTTGGTTCCGTTCGCGGCTGCGTGAAACGACGCCAGCTGCCTTCCGGAATCGGCCGTTACCAACCGCACCGACACGACATAGCCTCCCGCGGTCCCCGCGACATCGCCGTCGATCACCGCTTTCGCGTTCGTGCGCTGCGCGACGTCGCGGGCGGTTCGCAGGTCGAGCGACGCCGACGAATCTCTGCGCATCAGACGGAGCGCGTCGCGAACCGATTCCGCCGAGACCACCGTGAGCGCCTTTGACTCCGACAGCTCCGTGCGCACGGCCTCGCCCAGCACAGCCCCCAGAGTGGAGTCGGCCTGCACCGTGCGAAAATCGGTGACGACAACGGCATCGCGCTCTTTCAACACACCTTGGGCGAACAGCGATCCTGCCGGCCCAATGCCGAGCGCACGAAGCGCCATGTAGGCCGCGATCATGGTTGTCAGCATGCCCACGGCCGCGAGTCCGCCGCGCAGCGCCCGTGTGGGAGTCAACAGCAGCGTCGCCGGTAGTCCGAGCGCCATGACGACGAGCGTCGCTGGAAAAACCCAATCGGGAAGTCCGATCCCCGTGGTCGCGAAGCGCGCCGCGAGAGTGACGATCGCGAACGCGATACCATAGATCGCGAGCGCTCGCCGGAGATTGCGATCGGCCGGCGCCTGTGCAGCGTCAATGTCGAGCGCCGTCAGTATCTCGGATGCCGACGCGGGTCGATCATTCGGATCCTTGGCGAGGCACCGCATGACCAGCGCGGCAAGTGCGGGGGGCACGTCAGGCCGTCGCACGGCGATCGACACCGGCGTCTCGGTCATGTGTGACACGATCAGTTGGTGCGCCCCGCGGCCGTCGAAGAGCGGCCGGCCGGCGAGTGTCTCGTACGCCAGCACGCCGAGCGAATAAATGTCGGAGCGATGGTCCACCGATGGATCTCCGGCGGCCTGCTCGGGGCTCAGGTACGCAGGCGTACCGAGCGATGTGCCGAGCTGCGTCAGCGCACGAGTGGAAGCGGCGGCCGGCGGCGGCGGCGAATCGTCGCCCTGTTTCGCCGCGGCGATCGCCTTCGCGATCCCGAAGTCGGTCACCACGGCCGCGCCGCCGGAGAGGAGCACGTTCTCGGGCTTGATGTCCCGGTGCACGATCCCCGCGGCATGCGCCGCCGCGAGCGCGCGCGCGATGTCGCGCACGACCGACACGACTTCCGATACGGGGAGCGCGCCGTGTTGCTCCATGCGTTCGCGGAGCGACTGCCCTTGAACGTACGGCATGGCGTAATATGGAACGCCGTCGACCTCGCCCGCCGCGAGCACGGGGACGATGTTGGCCTGCTGCAAGCGCGCGGCGAGCTGAATCTCGCGGCGGAATCGGTCGACGCTCACGCCCGCCGCGAGATCGGACGGCAGCACCTTGATGACGACGAGCCGATCGAGCCCGATCTCGCGCGCCACGAAGACGCGCGACATGCCACCCCCGCCGAGCTCTCGCTCGATCGCGTAGCTGCCGCTGATGGCCTGCGTGAGGTGTTGGAGGAGGGGATCCATCGGTGGGGGGAGTGCGTGGGACGGCGCGGTGCGCGAATCTACGCCCACCTCGAGGACAGCGCCATCGTCCGAAAGCGGGCGATGAGACTCGAACCCATGCCGGCCGGTCAAGTCACATCAGTGTTTCGGCGCCGAACCGCCCCGGCCGGAGCGAGGCGGGCAAGAACGCGCGTCATCGCACCGTGAACTCGAACGTGCCGGTCGACAAGCTGTTAAGAGAAAAGTACGTCGCGGTCCAGGCGCCTTTCTCTGCGAGGATCGCGTTGATCGTGACGGAGCCGGCCGTCAGCGCGAGTAGTTGCGCGCCACTGAACGAGTAGGTGACCACGGCGCCCGTGGACATGCGGTGGCTCAGCGATAAGACGAGCTCCGGCCGAAGCAAGGAGCCGGAGAAGGTCAGCGCCTGCGCGTCGAGCGAGGCCGCGGGTGAACTCGGATTCACCGCGCTCAAGGTCATCGCGGGATATTCCGCCACGCGCAGCGTGCTGTCGCCGGACCGCTTCCCGTCGGGGTTCACGACGGTCACCGTCCACGAACCCGATATCGCGACTTTGACCTGCGCCGACAACGCGGCATCAACCAAAGACGATGGCGTTGACTGAACCGTCGATGTGGATCCATCTGGCGCACGCAATACGACCGACGCACCGGATTGAAACTGCCGACCGACAATGCGGAGCGATTGGAGCGTATCGGCGCGCGCGAGAGCGACGACCTGGCCGATCACCGGCGGCGCGAAATCCACCGGAATGCGGAAGGCGGCCGAGGCGCCGCCGTCGGGGTTCACCACCTGCGCCGTCGCGGTAGCGTAGAAATCTGTGCTGAATTCAGCCGTTGTCGCGGTAACGCGCCCGACGACGGACGTCCCCTTCGTGCCGTCAGCCCGTGTCACGCCGACCGTGAGGCCGGGCTGAAAACCGGTTCCGATCAAGGTGTCGGTCTGAATGACTCTGGCCACCGCATTCGTTACGAGGGTGGCGCGCGTGATGACGGGCAGCGGAGCGTTTTGCGGCGTCACCGTGAACACGAACGGAGCGGAGCTCAGTCCATCGGTATTGGTGGCGCGCACGGCCCAGTCACCAGCTGTGGTGAGCGCGATCTGCGCCTGGCGTGCCGCCCCGTTCAGCCCCGTGAGTTGCGCCGCGGTCATGGTCGTCACCGCGCCACTTGGCGACGTGAAGTCGAGCAACAATCCGGAGCGAAAGAAATCTCCGGCCACCACGACCGTCTGCGGCGCCGCACTCGAAATCAATCTCGCCGGCGTAACGGACCGGATGGCCGGCGACCCGTCCGAGACGACGAAGCTGAACGCGTCCGAGATCACCCCCTCCGCAGTCTCGGCGCGAATGCCCCACGTTCCAGCGGTCGAGAAAACTCCTGTCCCCCGGGCAAGCGTCGATGACACGGTCTTCGGCGCAGACGTCGGCCCAAATACACCGGGCGACGGCGGCACGAATGTGAATCGAGTGTCGGACAAGAAATCCGTTCCGGTCAGCGTGATCGTCGTCGAGTCGCCGGCGCGCGGACTCGTCAGCGCGACGCCCGTCACCGTCGGCGCGACCGTCGTCGGCGCATGCACCGCGAAGGAATTGGTCGTTGATCCGTCCACGTTCTTCGCCCGCAACGTCCACAAGCCGGCGACGTCCGGGATGTTGGCGAAGAACACGAGGCTCTTCGCGCTGGCGAGTGTGAGCGCGATCGTCGGCGTCACGACGCCGGCGGGCGACGTGAGTGTGATGGAGATTCCCGGGAGAAATCCGCTTCCGGTCACGGCGAACGACCTGTCGCCGTTGGACTGACGCACCGCGGCGTGCACGTCGGTGATCGTCGGCGCGTCTGTCGGCGCGCGTACGGTGACGGCCACCGCATCCGACCGCGCGCCGTCGGGATTCTGGACGGCGAAGCTCCACACGCCGGTGAGTGTGGGCGCGAGTGACACCACCGTCTCGACGCTGTCGCCGAACGCGCTCAGCGTGGGCGTCGTCGAGAACAATTCCCCAGCGGGAGACGTGACCCGCACCGCGGCGCCGGCCTTGACGCCGTAGCCCGCTACGGTGAACGTCGTACGATCGAGCGTCGCGCTGAGCGCCGCCGGACTGATCGACGCAATGACCGGCTTCGAGGGCGACGCGCGGACGGTGAATGGCGCCGAGGCGGTGCGGACGCCATCGGCGCTCGCCACCTTCACCGACCAGCTTCCCGCCTCGCGCAGCACGACGGTGGCGTCGAATGAAGTCGCCGTCACGTTGGAGATCGCGCCCGGATCCACAGCACTCGCTGCGCCCGACGGCGCCGTGAGCGACACGACGACGGCGGGTGAAAAGCCGGAGCCGGAGACGGTCAGCAGTTGCGGGAGCGAGCTCGCGGCGATGCCGCCCGCCGCGACGTTGGCGACGACGATCGATGGTGCCGCGGGCGGCGTCGCGGGCGGCACGGCGGGTGGCACGGACGCCGTGGTAGGCTGGTCTCCGCCGCAGGCCTCGACGATCAGCAGGGTGGCCACGGCGGCCACGGTGGCGACGACGATCCGCGCGGCGGCCGCGATTCTAGTTCTCGAATGCATCGACAACAATAGTGCCCGAACCAGTCGGCGGCCAGCGGGCGTTGCTTGCGCCTTACGAGTCTGCTGATGAGCAAACGACAACGGCGCCCTCGCGGGGCGCCGTTGTCTGTTTCCATCATGCAGAGCCACAGGTCGGAATTGAACCGACGACCGCTCGATTACGAATCGAGTGCTCTACCCCTGAGCTACTGTGGCACTTTCGTCGGTAAACAGCCGGTACACATGCCCTGGCGCGGACTCGAACCGCGACGCCTTGCGGCACCACCCCCTCAAGATGGCGTGTCTACCAATTTCACCACCAGGGCCCTACCAGTCTCCAGCTCCTTCACACATCCCAGCCGCCAGCTACTAGCTATCAGAGAATAAGAATTACAGGCTGCTTATTCGACCCAAGTCGCTTTCACTTTCAGCTGCCCCAACGGGAGCGACGGGGTTCGAACCCGCGACCTCTCGAGTGACAGTCGAGTGCTCTAACCAAACTGAGCTACGCCCCCAACTCATGCTGCGTCCTGCATCCTGCCCTGCGGTCGTACCGCCCTGCAGCCTGCTCCTCCACGATAGCCCGTAGGAGAATCGAACTCCTCTCTGCACCGTGAAAGGGTGCCGTCCTAACCGATAGACGAACGGGCCCACTCCGATCGAACAAACTAGTCGAACACGACTGAGAACTGCGACAATAGCGGTAACGGGATTCGAACCCGTGTTTGGGCCTTGAGAGGGCCCCGTCCTAGTCCCCTAGACGATACCGCCATAGTGATCCGCCTGCGGCGGATCGCCATGGCGGTATCATTTCATTCGAAGTCGCGATCGCTACGCGATCACTCCTCTTTCGTCTCCCTGCGATGCCGCCTGCGGCGGATCGCCATGGCGGTATCATTTCATTCGAAGTCGCGATCGCTACGCGATCACTCCTCCTTCCTCGCCCAGCGACACCGCCTGCGGCAAATCGCCATGGCGGTATCATTTCAATCGAAGTCGTGATCGCTACGCGATCACTCCTCCTTCCTCGCCCAGCGATACCACCTGCGGCGGATCGCCATGGCGGTATCATTTCATTCAACGTCGTGATCGCTATGCGATCACGCCCCACGGCCCACGCCCAACGCCCCACGCAAACAGGCCGGGAGGGACTTGAACCCCCAACCGCTGGTTTTGGAGACCAGTGCTCTACCAATTGAGCTACCGACCTAACGCACAAGTGGCGAACGACCAACGGCGAAACAGGGTGACTGACGGGAATTGAACCCGCAACCCCCGGTGCCACAGACCGGTGCTCTAACCGATTGAGCTACAGCCACCATTGTCTGCACCCTGCGGTGCAGAGACTTGCATTTTAACCGGACCGCGCCGTCGTATCAACCCGATTATTTCGCGCGCTCCTGATATTCACCCGTGCTCGGATTCACCTTCACCTTGTCGCCCGTGCCAACGAACTCAGGCACGTTGATCGTCACGCCGTTCTCCAGCTTCGCCGGCTTCGTGCTCGACGTCTTCGTCGCCGTCTTCATCACCGGCGCCGTGTCGATCACCTCGAGAATCATCGAGTTCGGCAGCTTGATGGCCACCGGACGGCCGTCGTAATACTCCGCCTGGATCTTCATCCCCGGCTGCATCCACTCGGCGTTGTCGCCCAGCATCTCCTCGTCCATCTCGAGCTGGTCGTAGCTCTCCGTGTTCATGAAGTGGTACGTGTCACCACCCTGGTACATGAACTCGAGATCGTGCGTTTCCATGAACGCCGGATCGATCGAATCGGCGGCGCGGAAGCGATGGTCGAAGCTCGAGCCGGTGCGCAGATTCTTGAGCTTCGCCTGAACCATTGCGCGCAGATTGCCAGGCGTATGGTGACGGAACTCGACGATGCGGCACGGCTCGCCCTCGAACACGATCACCATTCCGCGGCGAATCTGGGTTGCCGGAATAGCCATATGGATCAGCTCGACGATGTAGAAGACGCGGGAAAAACGCGGGAGACGAGAATTTCGCGGTAAACACAAACAGCCTTTGAACTTAGATCTATTGCCGGCCGCGGTCAAGCGGGGCTCAGCTCCCCGTCTGCCGCGCCGCCTTCTCCAGCACCGGCCGCAATCCCCTCCAGACGTTCGCCGCGACCATCCGCTCGCCAATGATGTTGGGATGCACGCCGTCCCCCTGGTTGAGCTCGCGATGACCCGCGACGTCGGTGAGCAAAAAGGGCAGCAGCGTCACGCCCTTCTCCTTCGCGACGTCGCCGTACACCGCGTGAAAGTCCGCCGCGTACCTGGCGCCGAGGTTGGGCAGTGCCTCTATCTGGACCAGTACCACCTTCGCATCGGGACGCTTCGCCTGGATGCGATCGAGCGCCGTCTCGATGTTCGCCTTGAGCGTCGCCGGCGGAATGCCGCGCAATCCGTCGTTCGCGCCGGTCTCCAGGACCAACACGTCGAAGTTCGCTCGCGTCAGCCAATCCAGCCGGTCGAGCAATCCCGCCGACGTTTCCCCGCTCACGCCCGCATTCACGACCTCGAACGGCAAACCCGCCGAGTCGATCTTGCGTTGTATGAGCATGGGGTAGGCGCTGTCGGGCTCGAGCCCCAAGCCCGCGGTGAGGCTGGTGCCGACGAACAGGAGCGTGGGCCGCGGGGCGCGGGGCGTGGGGCGTGCCTGCGCACCGCTAGATTCCACAGCTGAGCGCGACGCGCCGGAATCGGCGGGCGGTCGCTGATCGTTTGTTCGTCCGCATGCGGTTATGACGGCGAGAATCAGGCTGGCCATCCAGCGCCGCCGTTCATCGCCCCACGTCCCACGCCTCACGCCCCACGCATCCATGCTCGTCACCCGAGAGTTGTCCAAGGAATATCGCAGCGGTGAGAACCGGCTGGCGGTGCTGCGCGACGTTTCTTTCTCGATCCCGCAGGGCGCCTTCGTCGCCATCGTCGGTCCATCGGGCAGCGGCAAGACGACCCTGCTCGGCCTCATGGCCGGTCTCGATACCCCGTCCCATGGTCAGGTGTTGCTCGACAACGCCGACCTCACGGCGATGGACGAGGACCAGCGGGCCAAGCTGCGCGGGCAAAAAGTGGGGTTCGTCTTTCAGAGCTTTCAGCTGATCTCCACGCTCACGGCCATCGAGAACGTCCAGGTGCCGCTCGAGCTCCGTGGCGAAAGTGGTGCCGCCGATCGGGCGCGCGAGCTGCTCGGACGCGTGGGGCTGGCGGACCGCCTCGACCACTTCCCCACCCAGCTCTCGGGCGGCGAGCAGCAGCGCGTGGCCATCGCGCGCGCCTTCGCCAACGCGCCTCGCATTCTCTTCGCCGACGAGCCCACGGGCAATCTCGACAGCGAAACGGGCGCGCGCATCGTGCAGCTCCTCGAGGAGCTCAATCGCGAATCGAAGACGACGATCATCCTCGTCACCCACGACCACACGCTCGCGTCGCGCGCCCAACGGATCATCCGGTTGAGCGACGGGCGCGTGGTGTCCGACACCGAGACCGAGCGGGCCGCCTGATGGCGGGCACCCGACAGCTCTTCGGCCTCGCGTGGCGCGAAAGCCGCACCGCGCGCCGCCGGCTCCTGCTCTACATGTCGTCGATCTCACTCGGCGTCGCGGCGCTCGTGGCGATCGACTCGTTCTCCGAAAACGTGATCCGTTCGGTGCACGAGCAGTCGCGCGCGCTGTTGGGCGGCGACGTCATGGTGCACCGGAACGCCCCGTCGACCAAGACCGTCGATTCGCTGCGCGACTCGCTCGCGGCGCGCGGCATGCCGAGCACCACGGCGATCAACTTCACGTCGATGGCGCTCGTGCCGCGGACGGGCGGAACGCGGCTGGTACAGGTGCACGCGATCGCCCGAGGCTACCCGTTCTACGGGAACATCACCACCGAGCCGGCGCCGGCGTGGAGCGAGCTCCAGAACGGGCACAACATCGCCGTCGACCCGTCGCTGCTCGTGTCGCTCGACGCGCAGATCGGCGACAGCGTGGCACTGGGCAACGCGAAGTTCCTCATCGTGGGCTCGCTCAAGAGCGTGCCGGGCGACGTGGGCATCAGCGCGGCGATCGGCCCCCGCGTCTACATACCGGAGAAGTACGTCGGCGAAACGGGCCTCGTCGTTTTCGGCAGCCGCGCCGAGTACGAGGTGCTCTTCCGGCTGCCGACCACGGTGGCGCCGGACTTCTTCATCGCGCGCTTTCAGAAACGCTTATTACAGAACACTACCGGTAACGTCCGCGCGGCGGGGTACAACGAGTCGCGGCTCGCCAGCGCGATCGATCAGCTCCACGACTATCTCGCCGTGGTGGGGCTGGTCGCGCTGCTCCTCGGCGGCATTGGCGTCGCGAGCGGCGTCCACGCGTTCGCCATGCGCAAGATCGACCCGGTGGCCATTCTCCGCTGCTTGGGCGCGTCGAGCTGGCAGGTGCTCGCCATCTATACCGTGCAGGCGGCGGTGATGGGCCTCATCGGCGCCGCGGCGGGCGTCGCGCTCGGTATCGGCATTCAGTTCCTCATGCCGCGCGCGCTGCAGGACTTCCTGCCGGTGGACGTCGAGGTGCGGCTCGCGCCGTCGGCGATCCTGCTCGGGCTGGGCGTGGGCGTGTGGGTCGCGCTGCTCTTCTCCATGCGCCCGCTCGTCGCGTTGCGCCGCGTGTCGCCCCTCCAGGCATTGCGCCGCCAGCCCGACTCCGAGGCGTTGCGGCGCGCGCGCTGGGATCCGCTGCGGCTCACGCTCGACTTCGCGATCGCGGTGAGCGTGCTCGAGCTCGGCTTGAGCCGCGCCAACACCGTGCAGCGCGGAATCGGCTTCACCGCCGCCATCGCGGGCGCGATCGGCATTCTCTGGATGAGCGCCGCCGGCCTGTCGTGGCTCGCGCGCCGTGCGCTGCGGCCGTCCTGGTCGTTCCCGCTGCGCCAAGGCATCGCGAGTCTATACCGCCCCGGCAACCAAACGCGTGCCGTGGTGCTTGCCTTGGGCTTCGGCGTATTCCTCATGGGCACGTTGTACCAGGTGCAGCACAACATTCTGCGCGGCCTCGATCTGCGGCTCGGACAGGCGCGCGCGAACGTGGTGTTCTTCGACGTGCAACAGAGCCAACAGCCGGGCATCGACTCGATGATCCGCGCCGGCCACCACGAGCTGATCGAACAGACGCCCATCGTCCCGATGCGCCTCTCGGCGATCAACGGCCGGCTCGTCACCGACATTCTCGCCGAGGTGGACCGACAGCGCGCTGCTGCGCCGCAGGCGGGGCGCGGCGGGCCAAACGGCGGCCGACGCAACCGCGGCATGCTGCGCCGCGAATTTCGCTCGACCTACCGTGATTCACTCACCGAGTCGGAGCAGGTGGTGGCCGGAAAGTGGTTCTCCGCCACACGCGGCGACACGCTCGGCGAGGTGTCGCTCGACACCTCGGCCGCGGGCGAGATGGGCGTGAAGCTCGGCGACACGCTCACGTGGAACGTGCAGGGCGTGATGGTCCCGACCGTAGTCACGAGCCTGCGCGAGGTGAAGTGGCAGAGCTTCACGCCGAACTTCTTCGCCGTGTTCAACACGAAGTCGCTGGTGAAGGCGCCGAAGCAATTCGCCATTCTCGTGCGCGCGGCGGATCCCACGGCGATCGCGCATCTTCAGCGCGACGTCGTGGCGAAATACCCGAGCGTGTCGAGTCTCGATCTCACGCTCGTGCAGCAGACCGTCACGAACGTGCTGGGCAAGGTGACGATGGCCGTGCGCTTCCTGGCGCTGATCAGTCTCGCGTTGGGTGTGCCGGTGCTGTTCAGCGCCGTGGCCGCGACGCGACGCGAGCGGCTGCGCGAAGGCGTGCTCCTCAAGACGCTCGGCGCCACGCGCCGTCAGATCACGCGCATCATGCTCGCGGAGTACGCGCTGCTCGGAACGTTGGGCGCGTTGACGGGCGTGGT
Source organism: Gemmatimonadota bacterium (assembly GCA_028287235.1). Lineage (GTDB taxonomy): Bacteria > Gemmatimonadota > Gemmatimonadetes > Gemmatimonadales > Gemmatimonadaceae > JAQBQB01. The sequence continues at coordinate 376,665 of JAQBQB010000002.1, forward strand.
GCTGTCGACCCTCGCCGGCTGGGCGTTGATGCACTGGATCTTCCGCTCGCCCTTCGTGCCGGCGTTCGGACCGGTGGGAATCGTGGCGCTGGCGATGATCTCGCTCGCCGTGGCGATCGGACTGCTCACCGGTCGCGATGTGTTCGCGGAAACGCCGATGGCGGCGCTGCGGGAGAGCTAGGAGCGCGTCTCAGCCCGCGGGCTCGAACGGGAGCGGCATCGGCCTCGGAAATACGCGCGGCGCAGGCGAGGAACAAACCGGTGGTAAACGCGAGCAGGGCGCGTTGGAAGAACTTCTTGTTCAGATGCATGCTGCACGGGGAAAAACGGAGGGAGCTACTCGTGGACAAGACGACTCAGACGATCGTTCGGTAAATCGGCGATCAGGGCGTAGGCTTCGGCTCCGCGACCATGATCGGCGTCGAGATGGCGTAGTTCTCCGAGCCGTCGCCGCGCTGGCCTGACAGGCCGAGTCCCCAGCAGTAGAGATTTCCCTGGGTCGTTACGCCGCAGGAGTGGCTTCCGAATCCCGTGCTGATCTCCCGGAACTTCTGTCGTCCGAACACGGGCACCGGCGCGGTGGCGCAGGCGAGCTGCTGGTCGCCGCACTGGCCGGTGAGAGTCGTCGGCGGTACGCCGAGCTGGCCGAACGTGTCGTCGCCCCAGCAGTAGCCCGCACCGCTGGTCGCAACGCCGCAGCTCTGTACGATGCCGGCGCTCACCTGGATGAAACCGAGATCGCTCGCCAACACTTTGGGCGTCGTGCTGCCGGTCTGGTCGCCGGTGCCCATGCCGCCGCGCGGGTTGGCCTCCCAGCAGTAGCCGACGCCGGCGAGATCGGAGCCGCAGGTGGTAAAGCTGCCCACGCTCACCGACGCCAGTGCGGGCGCCTGCGGTACGAGCTCCGGCAGCATCTGTGCGCGCGTGAGCTCGAGCCCGCTCTGACGCTCGGTCCAGACAGCGCCCCAACAGTACACCGCGCCGACGGTGGTCCGCGCGCAGGTACGCTGCTGTCCCGCGCTCACCGAGGCGACGGGCGCCGTGATCCGCACGCGCGAGTTGGCCGTGCTGTTCGCGATCGTGCCGTTGCCGAGTTGGCCGCGGTCGTTCGCCCCCCAGCAGAACAGCGCGCCGTCGGTGCGCACCGCGCAGGTGTGCGAATAGCCGGCGCTGATCTGCGTCCACCCCAACGTGCCGGAGACTTTGGCGAGCGACGGGCCGCCGTTGCCCGCTTCGCTCACCTGCCCCGCGTCGTTCACGCCCCAGCAGTACGCGTCGCGCGCCGTCGTGATGCCGCACGAGTGGCGCGCTCCGGCGCTGACCGAGGCGAACTTGAGTCCCGGCTGCACGGGCGTGGGACTCAAGTTACAGACGTACTGCGCTCGCGCGGTGCCGCACACCGTGTCTGAGCGCGCCACGCCGAGCTGTCCGTATTGATTGCTGCCCCAGCAGTACGCGTTACCATTCGTCTTCAGGCCGCAGGAATGGTCGCCGCCCACGCTCACCGACTGCCAGTCGCTCTGGCCCAAGTCGTCGAGCACGCCGTACCGGCGCACCGGGTCGGTCGTGGCGGCGCAGGCGGCCAGGCTCAACGCGCCGATCGCGGCACAGCCGGCGCGAATCATTAGATGGCGGGGAGGAAAGGCGGTCATGACGGAAGGCAGGAACACGGGATTGCTTTGGGCGCTGGCGTTCGGGGTCGTTGCCGCCACGATCCAGATGGGAATCGTGCTGTGGATGATGTACTGCTGAGTGGCGTAATAGAGACGCTCGGCCCCGAGAATCGATAGAGAGAGTCTCGGCTGCGACGGCAAGAACGAGCAGGCAGCGGCGGTCCGACTCGCGGATCGCGAGTTGTGCAGGACGGGTGTTTAGCGGCGGCCCATGCGTTCCGATAATGAACTGCATGGAGATTCTCGTGTCACGCCAGCCGGTTTTCGACCGGAGCGAGCAGCTGTACGGCTACGACCTCGTTTTGCGACGGGCGGGCATCGGCAGCACCCCTGAAAATTCCCTCCCCGAGCAACTTGTCGCCGACACGTTTCTCGGGATCGGCATCGACCAGGTCGCGGCCGGCCGACGGGCTTTCGTCACCGTCGACCGCGACATGCTGCTCGGCGGCGCCGTGCGCCTGCTGCCCGCCGACCGCGTGGTATTGCAGCTCAACGGCGGCATCGGCACCGACGCGGAATTGATCCAGTCGTGCGACCAGCTGGTGTGGAGCGGCTACCGGCTCTCCATCACCAGCGACCACCCGGAGCAACTTCCCGAAGAGCTGCTGCGTCTCGCCGAGATCGTGAAGGTCGACGTGGCCGCGACGGACACGACGATGCTGCCCGACCTCGCGGCGTGGCTGCGCAGCTTTCAGGTGCGGCTGCTGGCGATGCACGTTCGCCATCGGGTCGAGCGCGACGCGTGCACCAAGCTGGGCTTCGAGCTGTTCGAGGGCTACAAGTTCACCGCGCCGGAAACGCTGACGCGCCGCGACCTGCCGATCGAGCACGTGAACACGTTCCGTCTCCTCAAGATGGTGCGCGATCCGAAGACGGGCGACGCGGAGCTGGAGGACGTGCTGCGCCGCGACGTGGCGCTCTCGTACAAGCTGCTGCGCATGGTGAACTCCGCCGCCGTCGGCGGCCGCGACATCTGGTCGATCGGGCACGCGCTGCGCCTGCTCGGCCGCGACCAGGTTGCGCGCTGGCTCGGCTTGCTCCTCGTGACCGACGGGGCGCGCGACGGCGTGCGCGCTGAGCTGATGCACTTGGCGCTCGTGCGCGCGCGCATGTGCGAGCTGCTCGCCGATGCGTCGGGTGTTCCGCGTGCCCGCGGCCCGCTCTTCCTCGTTGGAATGCTGTCGGTGCTCGATCAGTTGCTCGAGACGCCGATGCAGACGCTGGCCGATTCCATGGAGCTCGCGCCCGACGTCCGCGCCGCGCTGCTCACGCGCGAAGATTTCTACGGCGGCGTGCTCGGACTCGTCGAAGCGTACGAGCAGGGCTGGTGGGACCAGGTCGACGCGCTGGCCGATTCGGTGGGCGTGACGCCGCTCGCGCTCGCGCCGCTGTACCTCGACGCATTGGCCTGGGCGACGGAACATGCGCGCCCGCGCGACGAGCCGGCGTCGGTTCGTCAGGTAGCCTCCTCGGGCGGGCGCTCGCTGCGCCATTAGTTCGCGATAACGCCCAACCCTTACGCCGTCCAGACTGTCTAACTGGGCGGCGGGGGGCTATCGTCGCTGACATCCCAATACGGTGATGTCATCCATGCTACGCCCGCTCGCCGGTCTCCTCTGCCTCGCGCTGTCCATCGCGGCCCAGGCTCAGACGTTTCCCGGCAACGACTACGTCATTAAGAATTTTAAATTCGAGAGCGGCGAGTCGCTCGCCGAGCTCCGGATTCACTACATCACCCTTGGCCGGCCGCAGCGCGACGCGGGCGGCGTGGTACGCAACGCGGTGATCGTGAACCACGGCACGACCGGCTCGGGGAGCGCGTTCACCAGCCGGACCTTCGCCGGTGAGCTGTTCGGGCCCGGCCAGCTGCTCGACACCGCGAAGTACTACGTGATCCTTCCCGACGGCATCGGCCACGGCCAGTCGAGCAAGCCGAGCGACGGGATGCACGCCCGCTTCCCGAAGTACACCTACAGCGACATGGTGGAGGCGCAGCACGAGCTGCTCACGAAGGGGCTGAACGTCAACCACCTTCGGCTCGTGATGGGCACCTCGATGGGGTGCATGCATGCCTGGGTATGGGGGGAGCGGTACCCGGCGTTCGCCGACGGGTTGGTGCCGCTGGCGTGCGCGCCGACACAGATCGCGGGCCGGAACCGTATGATCCGCACGATGATCATGGACCTCATCCGCAACGATCCGGGCTACAACGGCGGCGACTACACGACGCAGCCGGCCGGCCTCCGCCCCGCCATGGGCATGCTCTTCCTCATGACGTCGGCGCCCAAGGTGCAGCAGAAGAGCTCACCCACGCGCGACCAGGCCGACGCGCAGATAAGAAATTATCTCGACCAGAACGTGAAGTCGCACGACGCCAACGACGTCGTGTATGCCTTCGACGCGTCGCGGACGTACGATCCGTCGCCCGACCTCGAGAAGATCACCGCGCCGGTGCTGGCCATCAACTCGGCCGACGATTTCGTGAACCCGCCCGAGCTCGGCCTCATGGAGCAGTTGATGCCGCGCGTGAGCCGCGGCAAGTACATCCTGCTGCCGATCACGGACCAGACGCGCGGCCATGGCACGCACTCGCTGCCCGCCGTATGGAAGGGCTACCTCGCCGACTTCCTGCAGCAGCTTCCCCAGCGGTAATTCCTGTTCTCTCATTACGAAATGATAACTTTTCTTCGCCGCGCCGCCCTCGCACTCACGGCCCTCGCTCTCACGGCCCTCGCGCCCGGCGCCCTGCTGGCCCAGAGCGAGGCGTACGCGCCGCTCATCCTGCGTCTGCCGGCGAGCGCGCGCGCCCTGTCCATGGGCAACGTCGGCATCGCGAGTCGCGACGACGACGTGCTGTTCTACAATCCGGCGCAGCTCGTCGCGGCGCGCGGCACGAGTCTGTCGGTGGAGCAGTTCTCGCCGAGCGCTCGGGCTGGAGCGCTGTCGTCGGTGAGCCGGTTGAACACGGGCGGCATCGCCGTGGGCGCGACGATCGCCGAGTTCGAGAGTCCAGGCTTCGTGTATCCGGTGAGCCGCGGCGACATGCTCGGGCGCGGATCCAACATCGGAACGAGCGCGAGCCTCGTCCTCGGCATCGCCCAGGCGGCGAAGGGCACGCGGATCGGCGGCTCGGTGAAATACGTCGAGGAGCGGATCGCCAACACGCGGAACAACCGCGGGCTGCTCGACCTCGGCGTGGCGCGCGACGTCTTCGGGTACGCTGTGGGGCTGAGCGTGCAGAACATCGGCAAGTCGTTCGCGCCGACTCCGCTCATCCACCCCAGCCTGGGTCCGGCGGACGAACCAATACCCGGAAGCACCTTCGCTCCGAGCACCATGCCACTGCGAACCACGCTGGGCGCCGGCCGCGCGATCCCGGCTGGCCCGTTCGACGTTTTCGCGACGGGCGCCGTCTCCGTGCTGCGCGACGGATTCGTCACGCCGGCGGGCGGCGCCGAGATCGGCTATAGCTGGCTCGATGGCTACAACATCATCCTGCGCGGCGGCGCGCGTCGTCCGGAGCGCGGCGAAGGACCGATGACCGCGGGCGCGGGATTCATCATGGACCGGCTATCGATCGACTACGCGCTGGAGATGCTGAGCGGCTCGCGCGTGGGACATCGCGTCGGGCTGCGGGTCCGGTGACGGCGCGCCGCGTGACGTGTACATGAACAAGAACGACACCATCTCTCGGCTTTCTCTTTTCCCACTCGACATGCGCCGCTCCCTCCTCGCGTCGATCGTCCTCGTGGCCGGCTGCACGCAAGCCATTCAGCTGTCGAAGGACGACTCGCCGACCGTGCTCTCGCACCAGCTCATCTCCGCGCCGAACCCCGGCGAAAAGGGCAGCTTCGCCGTCAAGACGATGTACTACGGCAGCGGCACCGACAAACGGCGAAAGGAGTTCCGCGACTCGGTCACGATCAAGACCAAGCCGGTCGACGCCTCGCCCTTCGTCTCGATGGCGCCCGAAGTGGCCAAGGCGCGCGAGAAAGATTGGGGCTTCGGCGTCGCCAAGTCGCCGATCAACGGGCGGGTGTGGTACCCCGTGGGCGACGGGCCCTTCCCGCTCGTGCTCGTCGTCCACGGCAACCACGACCCGCTCGACTACTCCGACCCGGGCTACGGCTACCTCGGCGAGCTGCTGGCGTCGAGGGGATTCATATTAGTGTCCGTTGATGAGAATTTCATCAACGGCGGCCTGCGGGGCGAGAGCGACGGGCGTGCCTGGCTGCTGCTCAAGCACATCGAGGACTGGAAGCGGTGGAACGACAGCGCGGGCAACCCGTTCTACCACAAGGTGGACATGAACAACATCGGGATCATGGGCCACTCGCGCGGCGGCGAGGCGGTCGGGATCGCGGCGGCGTTCAACCGGCTGAGCCACTACCCCGACGACGCCAACGTGAAGTTCAACTTCAACTTCAACATCAAGGCCGTGTTCGCGATCGCGCCGGTGGACGGACAGTACCGCCCGGCCGGCGTGCCGACGCCGATCGAGAACGTGAACTACATGGTGATCCACGGCTCGCACGACGGCGACGTGTCGTCGTTCAACGGGCTGCGCGCCTTCCAGCGGATCAAGTTCACCGACGGCAAACCCTGGTTCAAGACGGCGTGGTACGTCTATCGCGCCAACCACGGCCAGTGGAACACCGTGTGGGGAAACAAGGACAACGGCCCGCGCAGCGGACGGTATCTCGAGCTCGGCAGCCTCATCTCGCCCGAGGAGCAGCGGCAGTTCAGCAAGGTCGTGATCGGCGGCTTCATGGAGGCCACGCTGCACGGCAAGTCGGAATACTTGCCGATGTTCCGCGACCACCGCGTGATCGGCGCGTGGCTGCCGAAGACCATGTACGTCACGCGCTTTCAGGAGAGCGGATTCAAGCCACTCGCGACGTTCGATGAAGACGTCGACGTGACCACCGGATCGGTGCCCGGTGTGACGATCAGCGGCGACAGCCTCGCCACCTGGAAGGAGAATGCGCTCAACCTGCGCGGCAACGCCACGGACTATCTCAACACGAACGCCGTAACGCTCGGCTGGAACAACCACATCCGCGGCGACGACACCACGAAGCTCGGGCGGCCGGCGTCGTACACGATCGCCCTGAGCGATTCGCTCGCGACGTCGCTCGCCACCGGGCGCGAGTCATCGATCTACCTGTCGCTCGCGCCGACCGATGCGAAGCCCGGTCCGCGCGCGCCCGCGCGCGACACCACGAAGAAGGCCGACAGCACGAAGAAGGACGACAAGGCCAAGCCGCCCGCCAAGAAGCCCGACAAGCCCGCCAAGGACAGCACGCCCGTCGACCTCACGATCGAAGTCACCGACGCGGCGGGACATGTGGCTCGCACGCCGCTGAGCGCCTGGGGCGTTCCGCGCCGGCCGCTGGAGATTCACCTGCTCCGGCGAAAGGACGAAGAGCAGCAGCGCTTCCCCACTCAATACGAGCTGGTGCTGCAGACCTACGTCATTCCCTTCACGGAGCTGATGAAGTCGTCGCCGTCGTTCGATCCGGCGCACCTGCGGTCGATCCGCTTCGTGTTCGACCGGCTCGTGGCGGGCACGGTAGTGGTCGACGACATCGGGGTGTCGTCGAGCGCCGCGCCCTTCGTGGCATTGGGCTCGCCGTAGATCGCGGCTAGCGACCGGCGCCGATCAAGTCCTTCACGCGCGAGAGCAGCGCCTCGGCCGTGAAGGGCTTGGATAGAATCGCGTCCGGCCGGTTGAACGAACGGCGGACCGATTCCTCGTCCATGTAACCGGACATGAGCAGGATCGGCGTGCCCGGCTGGATGCCCTGAAAGTGCGCGGCCAGCTCGCCGCCGTTCATGCGCGGCATCATGACGTCGCTGATCAGCATGTCGACGGGTTCCGGGAGTCCGCGCAACGTGTCGAGGGCGTCGACGCCGTCGCAGCCCTCGAACACCTTGTAGCCGGCGTCGAGCAGCAGCCGCACCGTGAGAGCGCGAACACCTTCGTTGTCTTCCGCGATGAGAATCGTGTTGCCGGTCGACGAGCGCGGGGTCGAACCCGAGCCGCGCGCGGCGGCGTCGGACGCATCCTTCGCGACGGGCAGGTGGATCGTGAACGTGGTGCCTTCGCCGAGGTTGCTGGCCACGGCAATGTGGCCGCCCGTCTGGGTGATGATGCCGTAGACGGTAGCGAGACCGAGTCCCGAGCGGCCGTTGGGATCCTTCGTCGTGAAGAACGGCTCGAAGACGCGCGCCCGCGTCTCGTCGGTCATGCCGCCGCCCGTGTCGCTCACCTCGAGTACGACGTACTTGCCCGGCGGAATGACGGTGTCGGGGCCGCTCGTCGGCGCGACTTCGGCGTTTCGCGTGACGATGCGCAGCGTGCCCCGCCCCGACATCGCGTCGCGCGCGTTGAGCGCGAGATTGAGCAGCACTTGCTCGAGCTGGCCGGGATCGGCTCGGACGGTGCCGATGCGCGGGTCGAGGATCGTCTCCACCGCGACGTTCTCGCCGAGCAGCCGGCGGACGATCTTCGACATGTCGTCGACGACGCCGTTCAGACTGAGCGGCTCGAGGCGCAGCACCTGCCGCTTGCTGAAGGCGAGCAGCTGGCGCGTGAGCGCGGCGGCGCGTTCCGTGGCCTTGAGGATCTCGCCGATGTCCTTCCGGCGCGGGTCGTCGGCTTCCACGCTGCGCGCCAGGATGTCGCTGAAGCCGCGAATCGCCGTGAGCAGATTGTTGAAGTCGTGCGCCACGCCGCCGGCGAGCTGTCCCACGGCGTCCATCTTCTGCGCTTGCCGAAGATCCTCTTCCAGGCGGCGCCGCTCGGTGACGTCGCGCGAGACGCACAGCACTTCGTCGACGAGGCCCGTGGTGGGATCGGGCACCGCCTGGCTCGTCGTCTCGAACCAGATGTAGTGCCCGTCGCTGCGGCGAATGCGGTAGGTGAGCGTCTCGATGCCCTTGTGCCCCAACAGTCGCGCGCTCGCGGCGCGCACCGGCTCGAGGTCGTCGGGATGACAGGACTCGAATACCGACGTGCCGACCAACTCCTGCGCCGTGTAGCCGAGCAGCGTGAGACAGACCGGCGAGGCGTAGAGAATCGTTCCGTCGGGCGACTGCCGCGACAGCATGTCCGTCGAATGCTCGGCGAGAAAGCGATGGCGCTCCTCGCTGTCGCGCAGGGCCAGCTCGGTGTTCTTGCGCTCGGTGATGTCGCGCGCCACGGCGAACAACGACGTCACCTGCCCGTTGCGCTGCTCGATGTGCACGTTCTGGCCGATCCAGAGATCGCGTCCGTCGAGCGTGATCGCCGGAAACTCCCAATAGGTGACCGGAATGCGCTCGACGACCTGCTTCTTGTACAGCGCGATGCCCTGGTCGTGGTAGTCGCGGCGGACGAACTGGAGATAGATCCGCCCCACGATGCCGTCGCCCTCGGGCGGAAAGCCCAGCAGGCGCGACGCGATCGGATTGGCGTAGGTGAAGACGCCGCGCGAATCGATGCGATAGATGCCGTCGCTCGCGCTCTCCACGAGGTGGCGGAAGCGCGACTCGCTCTCGAGCAGCGACGCTTCGACCTGTTTGCGCTTCGTGATGTCGCGCGACGTGATCGCGATGCCGTCGTCGACGCGCACGACCTGATGGCGGACCCACCGCGTGTGCCCCGCGTCGTCCTCGAACGCGAGCTCGTCCTCGAACGACTCGCCGGCTTCGACGACCTGGACGAGCTGGTCGAGCAAGCCGGTTTCGCGGATCGACGGCAGAATGTCGCACACGAGTCGCCCCGCGAGATCGACGCGGTCGCGCCCGAGGAACGCCTCTCCGCGCTCATTGAGCTCGACGATCCGGAAGTCGGTGATCCGTCCCGTGGAGTCGCGGACGCTCTCGCACAGGAAGAACGCGTCCAAGCTCGCGGCGATGGCGCCACGGAACCGGCTTTCGACGAGGCTGAGCGTCGCGGAGGAGGCGCGCGCGGCGGGCGAGGTGGGGGTCACGACTGAAAGACGAGAACGACGCGATGAAGTTACGGCCTTGGAGCACTTCAGGGTGCCCTCCCATTTCAAATGTCGGAAGAGTTCGGCGCGGGCGCAACGCCCTGGCGAATGCGCGACGCGGCATTAGGTTCGCGATTGGGACAGGCGGGCGACCCATCGCGTTGCCCGCGTCCAAGGAGGATGAGGTGATCGTTCTCATCGCACGTGCCGCGCTGGCACTCTCGCTGCTGCAGGGCGCCCCGGATTCCGCTCGGCTGGTGCGCGGCGCGCGCGCCGCGCAGATGGCGTTCGAGGCGTTCCGCCGAAACCGGCTGCCGACGGGACCCGGAATGGGCGGCGCGTGCGAAGTGCGCATCGGCCGCTATTGCTACTGGCGCGGCGACAACGAGGACGACGACACGCCGCCTCCGGAGCACCCTGCGGTTCGTCAACGGCGCGACGAGCTGCTCCGGACGCTCGACAGCGCATCGAGGCTGATTCCGGGCGACGGTTGGATCGCGGGCCAGCGCGTTCGCTATCTCGTCGAGGCCGACCGTACCGACGACGCGATCCGCTTCGCACTGTCCGACTGTCGCGCGTCACCCGCCTGGTGCAACGCGCTGGCCGGCTACGCCGCGCATGTCGGCGCTCGGTACGCTACGGCCGACTCCGCGTACGAAGCGGCGCTGTCGGCCATGGACCCGGCGGAGCGGTGCCGCTGGCTCGACGTGTCGGACCTCGTCGCCGACGATCTCGAGCATCGCTTCAAGTCGCTCGACTGCGCGCGGCGCGAGGGGTTCGTGCGGCGCCTGTTCTGGCTCGGCGCGCCTCTCTATTCGATCAGTGAGACCGACCTGCTGACGGAGCATCTGTCGCGCCTCACTCGGGCGCGCTTGGCCGAGCGATCGGCATCGATCGACGGCGCCGCGTGGGCCGACGACGTGCGATCGCTCGTGATTCGCTACGGCTGGTCGCGCTGGTACACCCGGACGCTGCCCGTCATGGGATCGCTGCGCGACGCGTCGTACACGGGCCACGACGCCGGCGTGCCGTACGATTTTCTGCCGAACGCGCACGCCGTGGAGCATCTGGGCAGCATCGTGTCGGACGACTGGCACCTCGAGAACGATCGCGCGCTGACCGGCTACGCGCCGGCGTATGCGCGATCGGTGCACGAGGTGCCGCATCAGATCGCGCTCTTCCGCCGCGGCGACTCGACGCTCGTGATCGCGGCGTGGGACGCGCGGCGCGACACGACTCTCCTGGGCCGGTCGCTCGACGCGGCGCTCGTGCTGAGCGCCGATGGCGCGCGCCGCGCGATCGAGACGCAGACCGGTGCGAAGGTCGTGGGCCGCATCGCGGCGACGGGCCTCGTGGACTCGGGGGTCGTGAGTCTCGAACTGCTCGCGGCGAAGGACCGTCGCGCGTCACGCACGCGCGTGGGCGTCGCGGCGCGCGACACGACCCATCGCGTGACGCTGTCCGATTTGCTGCTCTACGCGCCGACCGGATCGGCCAGCAACGAGCTGAGCGCGGTGCGCGACAGTGCGTTGGCGAGCGCCATCATCCCGGCCACGCGCGGCGTGGGGGTCTACTGGGAGACCTATGGTCTCCGCGCCGAGGGCGAGCCGGTGCAGTTCGCGCTGACGGTCGAGCGGATCGGGGTGGACTGGATGCATCGAGCCGCCGAGAAGCTGCATCTCGCCGATCCCACGACGAGCTTGCGTATTCAGTGGGACGACGTGCCGCAGCGAGTGAACGGCATCGCGGGTCGCGGGGTGCGAGTGGATCTGTCGCGGCTCGTGAGTGGAACGTATCGGATGCAGTTGACGGTGACGCCTGTTGGCGAGGGGGCGGTGTCGGCGGTGAGGGAGATCGAGGTGAGATGACCGCAGCTAACGCGAAAATGCAGCTAACGCGGACAACTGCGGACAAGCGCTGACCCTACGTTAGCGCTCTCCGCGACGCAGTACCGGCGAAGGCTTGTTCTTGTTCTCGAAACACAGCCGATAGAAGAACGGCTTTGGGCCGAAATGGAATAACAAGCCAACTTCGACGCGCGTTGCTCGAAGGTAATTCAGGAGCTGTTTCTTGCTCGCGGGTGTCACGTATTCCGATGACTTCACTTCGATGAGGATCTTGTCTTCGACAAGAATGTCGGCGCGGAAGCGTCCCACTTTGACTTCGCCGTACCATACGGTGATCGGTACTTCGCATCGCACATTGAGCCCGCGCGCGCGGAGCTCTTCGACAAAGGCCAGGATGTACACGCTCTCCAGATACCCATACCCAAGGGTGTCGTAGGTCGCGTAGAACGCGTTGATGATCTGCCCTGTTAGCTCGCCGTGGAGGAGCCTGACGGTGTCGGGCCGTCGCTCGGCGTCAAATCGCTCGATGTCCATACGGCAAACGTCTCGTTGGGCGCCGCGCGCCGCAGCACCAAAATGCTCGCGGTGAGACCATAATCTTGCCGTAGCAGCGTTGGTCCGTTTTGTCCGCGTTCGCTGCGGTTGAAACAACGAGCTACTCGATCGTAAGGGTACAACTCGATACATCTGTCTAACCGCATGGGCCCGAGGTTGGCGGCCCATCTTTCGCGGAATCCATTAGCTCCCTAGCGAGTTCATGGATGCACCAACACATTCGGTGGAAATCGCCGCCGGTGAGCTCCTCCTTGTCGAGGACGGCCGGGTCCCTTACCTTGCGTGATAGTATGGGTGCCAATTCAATGCAAACATCGTCAGGGACTACCACCGAAACGCATCCCGTTTCGCGGTCCATGAACGCCGTGCGGAGCATCGTTCGCGCGCTGCGCATCAACACGCGCGCGATCGAGCTGAAAATGGGCATCAGCCTCGCGCAGCTGTTCGTGCTGCAGCAACTCGCGGAACGGCCCGCGGAGTCGCTCAACGAGCTCGCCGAGCGGACGGCGACCCATCAAAGCTCGGTGTCCGTCGTCGTGCGACGCCTCGTGGAGCGCGGCTATGTGTCGCGCACCGCCTCGGCGGCAGACAAGCGGCGCATCGAGATCGACGTCACCCCGACCGGACGAGCGCTGCTCGCCGGCGCGCCGGTGACCATTCAAATGCAGTTGGTGTCGGCGCTTCGCCACATGAACATCGGCGATCAGAATACCCTCGCCGAGCTACTCGACCGCTGGCTGCACGACGCCAAGATCGACATCGCGACGCCGCCGATGCTGGGCGAAGAAGACGTCGAGGTACGACAACGTAGTGTCTAGTCACGCACACCCGCCGCACGACAGCGGCGCGACGGGCGGATTGCCGGTCGCCCCGTCGCTCGAGCCCACGCTCGCGACGGTTCATGCACCACCGGCGTACACGCCGGTCGACGGACGGGTGATGGTCATCGCGCTGGTCGCGATCGGAGTCGGAACAGCCGCGGCGCTGATCGCGAACCTCCTGACCCACCTCATCGGCTTCATCACGAATCTCGCATACTACGGCCGGCTCTCCGGAAGCTTCTCCGCGCCGAGCACCGACCGGCTCGGCGCATGGTCGGTGCTCGTGCCGATCGCCGGCGCGCTGATCGTGGGACTCATGGCTCGGTATGGCGCCGCGGCGATTCGCGGCCACGGCATTCCCGAAGTCATGGAACGCGTGTTGTACAACCGCAGCCAGATCTCGCCGAAGATCATGCTGCTCAAGCCGCTCTCGGCGGCGATCGCGATCGGCACCGGCGGACCGTTCGGCGCCGAGGGGCCAATCATCGCCACCGGCGGCGCGATGGGCTCGCTCGTCGGACAGTTGATCCACGTCACCGCGGACGAACGCAAAACGCTGCTCGCGTCGGGCGCCGCGGCGGGAATGGCCGCGACATTCGGCAGCCCGGTGGCGGCCGTGCTCCTCGCCGTCGAGCTGCTGTTGTTCGAGTACCGGCCGCGCTCCGTCATTCCGGTGGCGCTCGCGTCCGCCGTCGCGACCGGCGTGCGCGCGCTGCTCGTCGGATCTGGTCCGGTCTTCACGATCCCGGCGCTGCAACAGCCGTCGCTGCCCGCGCTCGTTGCGTACGTCGTGCTCGGCGGCATCGTCGGCGTGTTCGCGGTGTTCGCGACGCGCATCGTCTACTGGATCGAGGACCTGTACGAGGAGCTGCCGATCCACTGGATGTGGTGGCCGATGCTCGGCGCAGTCGTGGTGGGCGTGATTGGCCTGCTCGACCAGCGCACGCTCGGCGTGGGCTACTCGAACATCGAGAGCATCATCGGCGGACAGTTCGTGGGACGCACGCTGTTGATGTTGATCGTGCTCAAGTTCATCTCCTGGTCGGTGTACCTCGGCAGCGGAACGTCGGGCGGTACGCTCGCACCGCTGTTCACCGTGGGCGGCGGCATCGGTGCCCTGCTCGGCGAGCTGGCCACGTCGATCGCGCCGGGGCTCGGCGTGGACGTGCACGTCGCCGCGCTGGTCGGCATGGCGTCGATCTTCGCCGGCGCGTCGCACGCGCTGCTCGCATCGGTGGTGTTCGCGTTCGAGACGACGCGGCAGCCAATGGGACTGCTCCCGCTCCTCGCCGGTTGCAGCACGGCGTATTTGCTCGCGCTCTTCCTCATGCGCAACTCGATCATGACCGAGAAGCTGGCGCGCCGCGGAACGCCGATTCGCACCGAGTACACGGCGGACTTTCTCGATCGCGTGCTCGTGCGCGACGCGGCGTCGCGCGACGTCGTCACGCTCTCGGGCACGCAGACGCTCCGCGAGCTGCGGGCGTGGATGGACACCCGCAACACCGACACGACACACCAGGGCTTTCCCGTGCTCGATGCGGACGGCGCACTGCTCGGCGTCGTGACGCGCCGCGACCTGCTCGACCCGCGACATTCCGACGACACCGCCGTGCGCGCGATTCTCTCGCGCCGGCCCGCCGTGGTCTACGAAGAGAATACGCTGCGCGAAGCCGCGGACCACATGGTGGGCGCGGGCGTGGGACGATTGCCGGTCGTTACGCGCGAGGCGCCGAGCGTCGTTGTTGGAATTCTCTCACGAAGCGATCTGCTCTCGGCGCACCGGCATCGGCTGGATGCGGCGATGGTGACGGAACAGCCGCCGATCGCGCGCGCGTGGCGGAAGCGGATGGCGCGGAGGGGATAGACCTTCGGATGACAGAACGCGCTACCGGTTCCAGTGCCGCTGCCGCGCGATCTCGATACCGGAGATGCACGTCGTCAGCCAGAGCAGTCCCGCCGCCAAGCCTGCCGTCGCGTCGCTGATGTAGTGCTGGCCGAGATACAGGCGGCTGATCGTGATCGCCACGACGAGCCCGATGGCGACGACGATCACGAGCATCCGCGCGGCCGCGCTCTTGAGGAAGGAGCAGACGAGATACGCCAGCATCCCACATCCCACGAGCACCCCGAGCGCGTGGCCGCTCGCGAGACCCGTTCCCCAGTCGAGGAGCACGACGTCGGCGAACGGCAGCTCCGAGCGGCGCACCACGAAGCGCAGCGCGGCGTCGAGCAACGATCCGCCGATGAACGCGGCGCACCATCCCGCGAGCTCGAGCCCTTGGCGCCGCACGGCGTAGACGAACCCGCCGGCGAAGAGAAGGACCGTCATCGCGCCGCGGCTGCCCACGCCGCTGAGTAGCTCGAAGACGCGGAGCGCCTCGGGCGCGAGGGACTCGCGAAGGCGCGCCGCGACGATGACGTCGAAGCGCGTGAGCGGCGAGCTGTCGACGAGACCCTCCGTGATCGACGCAAAGATGCCGATCACCGCGAGGCTCACGGCGAACCCGACCACGAGGTGCAGCGCGAGATATTGTCCCTGGGCGAACCGGCCGGACATGAATCGCCACGCCACCGGATGATGCTCGCGCATGTCGCTCATCCGCGGCGACGTGCCGGCGCGCTCGAAGGTCTGGTCGAGCGACGCCACCACCGTCGAACGATTCTTCGCGAACCAGCGCCAGAGGAACACGACCCCGGCAACCACGGCGATGAAGATCGCCACCAGCAGGCTGACGCGGCCAATGTAGTGGACCAGCCGCGGCAGGTTGCGGCCGAAGACGTAGCCAAGGGCGCTGAACGTCAGCACCCACACGGTGCCGCCGAGCGCGTTGTAGAGCGTGAAGATGCGGAGCGGCATCTCCGACAGGCCGGCGAAGATGCCGACGAAGCTGCGGACGAAGGCGACGAACCGGCCGAGGAGCACCGTCTTGGCGCCGTGCTGATCGAAGAATTTGTGCGTCTTGGCGAGGCGGGTTTCGGTGAGGCCAATCCACTTGCCGTGGCGTGCCACGAACGCGTGTCCGCCGCGCGCGCCGATCCAGTAGCCCGCCTGTCCGCCCGCGATCGTCCCGATGCATCCGGCGACGATCACGCCGACGACGGAGAGCGTGCCCCGTCCGGCGAGCGCCGCCGCGGTCACGAGCGCCGTCTCGCCTGGAACGGGAACCCCGGCGCCTTCGATGAAGAGGAAGAGCGCAACCAACACATAGCCATAGTGGGCGACCCACTGGCTTACGACATCGAGCATCCGTGTGTCACTGATCCGGGTGGGTGGACGCGACGCGGGAAGGTCGAAAGCTCGAAGGAAGGCGCCCGAGCCACAAGCTCTAGTCTTCCACGCAGCGCGTTGGTATACGAATGTTAGACAACCAATTCCCTTTCCCCGATTCGATGCTCGACATTCTGAACCTGGACAGCCTGGAGACGTTGGCGCGCGAGCGTCTCGACCCCATGCTGTACGACTACATCGCCGGCGGCTCGGCGGACGAATGGACGCTGGGCGAGAACCGCGCGGCGTGGTCGCGCCTCCAGCTCGTGCCGCGCATGCTGCGCGGCGTCGCCACCCGCTCGCTCGAGACCACGGTGCTCGGCACGCCGGTCTCCTTTCCCGTGCTCGTGCCGCCGATGGCCTTTCATGGGCTCTGCCACGTCGACGCCGAAGCCGCTACGGCGAAGGGGACCGTCGCGGAGGGCACCATCTTCTGCGCGAGCACGGTCTCGAACTGCAGCCTCGAGACGATCGCCGAGGCGTCGGGGGATGGACCGCGCTGGTTCCAGCTCTACGTCTATCGCGACCGGGCGATCACGCGCGATCTGGTCGAGCGCGCGGCGGCGGCGGGCTACTCGGCCCTCTGCCTGACGGTCGACACGCCCTACGGCGGGCACCGCGAGCGCGACAAGCGCAACACCCTCCGCATGCCGGCTCACCTGGAGCTGGGAAATTTTCCGCGGTCGCACACGGATGCGCATCACCACGGCGGCGGCAGCGGATCGTCCCTCGGCGCGTACATCCACGCGATGTGGGATCCAGGTCTGACCTGGAACGACGTCGAGTGGCTGCAGTCGATCTCCTCGATGCCCGTGGTCGTGAAAGGCGTGCTCGCCCCCGACGATGCGGTGTTGGCGCTCGACCACGGCGCCACGGCGGTGATCGTTTCGAACCACGGCGGACGGCAGCTCGACTCCGCCCCCGCACCGATCACGATGCTGAAGGCGGTGGTCGACGCCGTCGACGGGCGCGGCGAAGTCTATCTCGACGGCGGCGTCCGGCGTGGAACCGACGTGATGAAAGCGCTCGCGCTCGGGGCACGCGCCGTGCTGGTTGGACGGCCGGTGCTCTGGGGCCTGACGCTCGACGGAGCCGACGGCGTGCGAGCGGTGCTCGCGCACCTGCGTGGCGAGCTCGATCTGGCGATGGCGCTCAGCGGCTGCGCCACCGTCGCCGACGTCACACGCGACCTGATTCTCGAGGGCAGGCCATGACGCAATTGACGCTCGATCCCAAGACCACGGCGCTCGTGGTGATCGATCTCCAGAAAGGCATCGTCGGTACGCCGACGGTGCCGCATGCGGCGGCGGACGTCGTGTCGCGTTCGGCGCGGCTCGCCAAGCGCTTTCGCGAGCGGCAAGCACTCGTCGTGCTCGTACACGTCGACACCGGTCCGGCGGGCGAGCTGTTTCCGCGCCCCATCACCGACGTTGAGCGTCCGCGCATGACGCCGCCTGCGGACTGGTCGGCGATCGTTCCCGAGCTGGGCCCCGAGTCGGGCGACGTCGTCGTCACGAAGCACCAGCCCGGCGCGTTCTACGCGACCGACCTCGAGGTCCAGCTTCGGCGGCGGAACATTCAGACGATCGTGCTGTGCGGCATTGCGACGAACGTCGGCGTCGAGGCAACGGCGCGCGTGGGATTCGAGCACGGATACAATCTCGTGTTCGCATCCGATGCGATGACGGCGCGCGACGCCGAGCTGCACACGGGCGCCGTCACCAAGTTCTTTCCGACGATCGGACGGGTGCGGACGACGGAGGAGATCGTCGAAGCGTTATAGAAGTTGCGAGCGCACCAGAGCCGGCGGCGGATCCTACACCGGCACCACCACCGGCAGCGTCCGATCCTGTTCCGGCTGCTCGGGCGGCGGGAGACGATAATCCCGTCCCCGAATCGCCACGAGCAGCGTCGGCACCACGAACAGCGTGATCGGCGTCGACAGCGCCAGGCCGCCGATCACCGCCAGCGCGAGCGGCTTCTGCATGTCGCTGCCCGCGCCGATTCCCAACGCCAACGGCAGCAGGCCGAACAGCGTGCACAGCGTCGTCATGAGAATGGGGCGCAGACGAATGCGCGCCGCGCCGAGCAGCGCCGGCTCGAGGGTGAGGCCTTCGTTCTTCATCAGATGCCGCGTGAAGTCGAGCAGGATGATGCCGTTCTTCACGATCAGGCCCACGAGCAGGATCAGTCCCATGAACGACGACACGTTGAGCGGCGTGCCCGTGACGAGCAGCAGGCCGATCGCGCCGACGAACGAGAGCGGCGCCGCGAGGAGCACCACCAACGGTTCGATGAACGACTGGAACTGGATCACCATCACCGCGATGACGCTGGCCCCGGCGAGCCCCAGCACGAGCAGCAGCGCATGGAACGCCGCCTGCTGGCTCGCGGACTGTCCGCCGATCTCGACGCGGATGCCGGACGGCGGCGGGTTCGCGTCGAGGACGGCCTTGACGTCGGCCGCTACGGCGCCGAGCGATCCGCCCGCGAGGTCGGCGGTCATCGCGATCATCTGTTGCTGATTCTCGCGCCGGAGCTCCGAGCGCACGTCCACCGGCGAAAATGTCGCCAACGCTCCCAGGGGCACCGGAGCTTTCGTCGCCGGCGACAGAATGGGAATCGAACCGAGGAGCTGCGGGCTGAAGCGCACCGAATCGGGCGCGCGCACGCGCACGGCGATCGAGCGATCGTCGAGACGGACCTCGCCGGCCAGCGTGCCCAACAAAGCGCCGCTCGCCGCGTCGGAGACCTGCGTGGGCGTGAGCCCCACGCGGTTCGCCTCGGCCTGGTTGATCGCCATGTCCATCTCGGCGCTCGGCTCGGCGACCCCGTTGAAGAGGTCCGCAATGCCGTTCACCTTGGAGAGCTTCGGCTCGAGCGCTTTGGCGTACGCCTCGAGCGCGTTGAGGTCCGTGCCGAACAACTTGATCTCCACCGGCCGCGCGGCACCCGCGAGATCGTTGATGACGTCCGACAGGATCTGCACGAACTCCACGCGCATGCGCGGCACCGCCACGGCGATCTTTCCACGGAAGTCGTCGATGATCTCGGCCGATGACCGCGACCGCGCGCTCTGCGGCTTCAGTCGCACCGAGATGTCGCCGCGATTCTGCTCCGTGGCAAACAGCCCCAACTCCGCGCCGGTGCGCCGCGACGTGCCGCTCACTTCGGCGGTGTCGGACATGAGGATATTCTCGATGATGTGCACCTGCCGGTCGGTCTCGGCGAGCGCGGTGCCGCCGGGACTCCAGTAGTCGAGCACGAACGCGCCCTCGTCGATCTCCGGAAGGAAGCCGGTGGGGGCCATTCGTTGCACGATGACTCCGGCCACCACGAGCACGATGGCGATCGGGATGATCCATCGCGCGTGCCGCAGTGCGCCGCCGAGGGCGCGCTGATACCGGTCCGCGAGCGAATCGATTGCGTGGCCCACGCGCGCGAGCACGCCGCGCGGATGTTCCTTGTCTTTCTCCTCGTCCTCGACGTCCTCGACTTTGAGGAACTGCTCGCTCAACAGCGGAATGATCGTGAGCGCGACGACGAGCGACACGAGCACGGCGATCGTGAGGGTGATCGACAGCGCCTTGAAGAACTGTCCTTCGACGCCGGTGAGGAGCCCGAGCGGCAGGAACACCACCACGGTCGTGATGGTGGACGTCGTCACCGGCAGGATGAGCTCCTGCACGGCGTCGCGAATCGCGATCAGCTTGTCGTGCTGGAGATGTGCGTGGCGAACGATGTTCTCGGTGATCACCACCGCGTCGTCGATCACGATGCCGATGGCGATGGCCATGGCGCCGAGCGTCATCAGGTTGAAGGTCTGGCCGACCATCGACATGATGAACACGGTGATCGCCATCGTGATCGGAATCGACGACGCGCTGATCGCCGTTACGCGGCCGTGCCGCAAGAACAACAGCAGGATGATCACGGCGAGGACGGCGCCGATGATCATGGCGTCGCGCACCGACTTGGTCGCGTCGCGCACGAGCGAGGCCTGATCGTAGACAGGCTTGAGCACCATCCCGCGCGGGAGGGTTTTCTGCAGGCTTGCGGCGATCGCGGCAATGCTGTCGGCGATGTTCGTCGTGTTGCCGCCGATCTGCCGCGTGATGTTGAGCAGCGCCGCGGGTTTGCCGTCGCCGGCCACGATGCGCACGTGATCCTCTGTGCCGGCGTGGACCGTCGCCAGGTCGCCGACGCGCAATCCGTGGCTGACCACGACGTTGGCGATGTCGTCCGCCGAATGCGCCTCCGTCGCCGTCACGATCAGATATTGCTTGTAGTCCTCCGGCATGCGGCCGACGGCGGCCACCGTGGTCGCCGCCTGGATGGCGTTCGCGAGATCGGTGAACGTCAACTGTTGTGCGGCCAACTTGGCGGGATCGGCCACCACTTCGATCTCGCGGATGTCGCTCGCCTGGACGTCGACGCGTCCCACACCCGGCACGCGCGAGATCAGCGGCTTGATCTGATACCGCGCCAGGTCGTACATCGTGGCCGGGTCGCCACCCTGCAGGTTATACGAGAGAATTGGAAAAAGCGACGGCGTGAGACGCTCGACGTCGATGGTCAGGTCGTTGCCCCCGGGCAGCGTGCTGCGCACCTGGTTCACGCGCGCCTGCACCTGCTGGAGCGAGAAGATCATGTCCGTGGTGGGCGAGAACGTGACGTTCGTCTCGCTGCCGCCGCGGATGGAGCGCGATTGAACGCGCGTTACGCCGGGAACGACGCTGATCGCCTCCTCGATCGGGCGGGTGATCGCGAACAGCACCTGCCGCGCGCCGAGCGAGCTCCCTTCCACGACGATCGTGATGCGGGAGAACGTGAGCTCGGGATAGATCGCGGACGGGAGCTGCGTCGCGGCCCAGATGCCCGCGGCGCTGAGGACGCCGATCGCCAGGTAGACGAAACGCCGTTGCTCGGCGAGGATGCTAAAGAGAGAGCGTTTCGCCATCAGGGTTTCACCGGAGTAACGGGCTTCGCGGCGCTGTCACCCTGCGCGGGAACCACGGTCGGCGGCACCACCTTGGCGCTGTCCTGCACGCCGTACGCGCCGTACGTCACGATCCGCTCGCCGGCCTTCAACCCTTCGGTGATCTCCACCGACGTATCGGTCTTTCCACCGACCTTCACGTCGCGCGCATGGGCGATGTTGTTGGCGTCGACGACGAACACCTGGAAGGCGTCGCCTTGGGGAACGAGCGCTTCGATCGGAATGACGATCGCGCTCGGCTTGGTCTCGATCACGATCTGCCCGAAAACCGTTTCGCCGATGCGAAGCGGACGGCGCGTCGTGGGCGCCTGCACGCGGACGGCGACGCTTCGATTGGTCGAGTCCACCGTTCCGCCGACGTCGGTAACGGTGCCCACACCGAGCGGCTCGCCCGATGCCGACTGGCCCGCGCTCAACGTGGCCTTCGCGCCCGGATGGACGCGGCTCGCGTCGGTCGGGGTCACGCTCATGAGCACGTCGAGCGCGCTCGGATCGGCCACCTCGACGAGCGGCTGCGCCGGATCCGCCGACGCGCCGAGCGTTGCGGTCAACCGAACCACGACGCCGGCGATTGGTGATTTCAGAATCGAGAGTGCGGCCATCCGGTGCGCGGCTTCGGCGTCGGCTCGCGACTTGGCGAGATCGGCCGCGGCCAGCTCGGCGTCCTTCCGCGCCACGATCCCTTCGTTCGCCAACCGCTGCTGGCGCTCATACGCACGCTCCGCTGCTTGAAGCGCGGCGTCGGCACTCCGCACTGTCGCCTGGAAGGGTGCCTGATCGAGCTCGATCAGCACCTGCCCGACCTGCACGCTTTGGCCCGTCATCACGAGCACGCGCTCCACTCTGGCAGCTGACGGTGCAGCCAGCGTTGCGGTGTGATTGGGCCGGCCCACCACGTTACCGATGGCGCCGAGTGTCTCGGTGAAGGCCTGTGGCGTGACGACCATCGTTTTGGCGCCAACGGTCGGCCGCGGCTGCGCGCTGTCGGCCGGCGCTCCGCCCTTTTTGCAGGCGACGGCCAGCAGCGCGATGCCGACGGCGCTGAGCCGCGTGAGAACATTCATGGTGAGGACTCGTCGACTCATGGTAGGGTGCTCGGCGATGGTGGGGTGGCGAGCACTCGCAATTCAGCGGTGGCGATCCACGCGAGCGCGAGATCGTCGATGTATTGGGCGAGGACGTCGCGAGCGGTGCGCTGGGCCTGGAGCACGTTCGGAAGCGACGAGGCGCCTTCGCGGTACGCGGTGAGCGACATCGCGACGACGCGTTCGGCGCTCGCGACCACGATGCGGTCGCGGGCCACGCGTGCGAGCGCGTTCTCGCGCTCGCGGCTGGCATGGGCGATCTGATTGCGCGCCTCCACCTGCGCCAGCAACAGGTCCGCCGCCGCGCGCGCGCGTTCCGCGTCGGCCTGGGCGATCGGGCCCCGATTGCGATTGAAGATCGGTAGTCCCACGCCGATTCCGACCGTGGGGAGCAAACCGGGCTGGCCGGGATCACCTTGCTCGAACCCGGCAATGACGGTGAACGACGACCACACCGATCGCCGCTGCAACTGCGACGTGAGGCCGGCCGACTCGAGCGAGACGCCCGCGGCGGCTTCGCTCAACGTCGCCTGTGTCGGCATCACGGCCTCGGGTGGCGCCGTCAGCGAATCGACGGCGCGAATCTCGAGCTGCCGGCCGGCCAACCCCAACACCGCTTGCAGATCGAGGAGGGCAGACAACCAGGTCAACGAATCGCTGGTGGCGATGTTCGCTTGCTGGCCGGCGTTCACGCGGGCCAGCTCGACGTCCATGTCGCTCGCGTCGCCCGCGTCGCGGCGGCGTTCCACCATGTGCAACAGGCTGTCGGCGTCGAGCGCGTTTCGGCGCGAGAGCGCAACGCGTTCCCGCGACGCGATCGCACGCGTGTACGTCGTGTCCGCGTCGAGCGCGATCATGGCCCGCGCAAATTGATACCGGTATTGCGCGGCTTGCACGCCGAGTTGCGCCGATCGGACCCGCAGCTGCCGAAGCCACGGAAAGTCGATCGGAACGTCGACGGTGAGATGATGGTTCGGCACCGCGGCGCTGTACGCCGCGTTGAGCGTTGGATTCGGAAGTGCGCGCGCGGTGAGCAGCGCGGCGGTCGCGACGGCCGTGTCGGCGCGCGCCACCGCGAGACGCGGGCCGCGCTCGATGGCCGTGTTCACGGCGTCGGCGCGGGTGATTGGCGCTTGTGCGATCATAGGCGCGGCGCGAACCGCGCATGCCGCGATCAGGGCAATGCGAAAGCGCATGACCTCAACGGATTTACGTGAGTTGAAAAGGCTAGCGCAGCCCACCTGTCACGACGATGACAGGTTTTCGGCCGCTCCGGCCGCAGGAAACTGAACCACGACGGTGGTGCCCTGTCCAGGCTGCGAGTCGAGACGGATCGTGGCACCGTGCTCCTCGGCGATCCATTGGGCAATCGAGAGGCCCAAGCCGGCCCCCTCGGAGGTGCCGCCGTCTGGCACTACCCCTCGGGTGCGCGAAGGATCGCCTCGGTAGAAGCGCTCGAACACGTGCGGTAGTTGATC
This sequence comes from Gemmatimonadota bacterium, assembly GCA_028287235.1. Classification (GTDB taxonomy): domain Bacteria; phylum Gemmatimonadota; class Gemmatimonadetes; order Gemmatimonadales; family Gemmatimonadaceae; genus JAQBQB01. The sequence continues at coordinate 400,370 of JAQBQB010000002.1, forward strand.
CGAGGCGATCCCTACGCCGGTGTCGGTCACCGTCAACGACGCCGTGGGGCCGGTCGACTGGACGCCGACTCGAACCAGCCCATTCGCAGCGGTGAACTTCACCGCGTTGTCGAGCAGGATCATGACGAGCTGTCGCAGTAGATCCGGGTCGCCCGCGATCGGCGCCTCCTCGAACGAATCGACCTCGAGGCGAACCGCTTTCCGATCGGCGATCGCGCGGGCGGCTTCGGCCGCGTCCAGCGTGACGTCGTCGAGAAACACTCGCCGGCGCTCGAGCGGCCGCTCGCCGGTATCGGCGCGCGCGAGCATCAGCAGATCTTCGACGATTCGCCCGAGGTGAGTCGACTCGCGCTCGATGCCGCGAAGCGCCTGCACGTAGTCGGCAGGCTGGCGCGTGCGCTGGAGCGCGATCTCGGCGCGGCTGCGCACCACGGTGAGCGGGGTGCGCAGCTCGTGGGCGGCGTCGGCCATGAAGCGGCGCATGTGCACGATGGCGCGCTCCACGGGCGCGGTCGACTGTCGCGCCAGGAACCATCCGCCGGCCGCGACGAGGACGAGCGACGCGAGCGCCGCCGCGCCAAACGCGGCGATGAGGGAGGCATAGCGGTCTTCGAGCTCGATCTCGTCGGCCGCGGCAATGGCGACGAGGTGCTGGCCACCGGTCAGCGGGAAGCGCTCCGCGTGGACGCGCAGCGTTCGTTCCTTCCCCGACTTGAGCGTGGTGTCGGCGATTCCGCGCGCCGCGGCCTCGCGCGCGAGCTGCTGCATCCAGGGCTCGACCGGCGTGGCGGAGATGGAACGCCCCACCGTGTCGGTGAGGAACAGGGAGCGGTCGGGAATTCGCAGATCCTCGACCGCGTCCGCGATGCCGTCGCGGCTACGCCGTTCGGGCGGCTCTCGCATGTGCACCGCCCGCATCAGCTCGTGCGTGGCCACGACGAGCGACGCGTCGAGATCCCGATCGAACCGAATCGTGATCGCGTTGAACATGCCGATGCCGAGCAGCGCGAGGATGGTGAAGAACGTTCCGACGTACCAGGCGGTGAGCCGAAGCCGCAGCCGATCGAGCGTGTGCGGAAGCGCTGCCGGCCGGATACGGTTGGTCGTCATGCGCCTAATCGATAGCCGGCACCGCGCAGGGTGTGAATCAACTTGGTTTCGAAGCCGTCGTCGATCTTTCGGCGCAACCGGCGAACGAGCACCTCGAGCACGTTGGTGAACGGATCGTGGTTCTCGTCCCAGACGTGCGCCGTGATCGCGGCACGGTCCACGACCTGCTCCCGGTGGCGCACGAGAAACTCGAGCAGCGCGAACTCCTTGGCGGTGAGCTCGATGTCGCGACCAGCGCGGCGCACGCGGCGCCCGCGCAGCTCCACCTCGAGATCGGCGATCTCGACCACCTCGGGCAGGGGCGTGGGCCGGCGGCGGGCGAGCGCGTGGAGGCGCGCCACGAGCTCGCGAAAGGCGAAGGGCTTCGTGAGATAGTCGTCGGCGCCCGAGTCCAACCCCTGCACCCGATCGTCGACGGTGTCGCGCGCGGTGAGCATCAGCACGGGCGTGCCGATGCCCCGCTCCCGCAATGAGCGGCACAGCTCGAACCCGCTGCCGCCGGGGAGCATGACGTCGAGGATCATGACGTCGAACGCCCCGAGCACCGCACGCGACGTTCCCGCGGCGTACGTCGCCTCGGCCACGACGTGAAACCCGAGCTCGGAGAGGCCGTTCTCGAGCACTGCCGCCAGCTCAGGGTCGTCTTCGACGAGCAGGACGCGCATGTCGCCTGGAAGAAGAGAAATGGTCGCAGCCGGCACCGCCGGCGCCGGCATCATTCGTAACGCAACGCTTCGATGGGATCGAGCGACGACGCGCGACGCGCCGGCCACACCCCGAATAGAATACCGACTCCGGCCGCGAAGACAAACGCCATGACGATCGAGGACGCGCCGATCGCCGTGCTCCAGCCAAAGGAGTTGCGGAGCAGCACGGCGCCGCCCACGCCCGCGGCGATGCCGATCGCGCCGCCGAGCAGACAGAGGGTGACGGCCTCGATCAGGAACTGAAAGAGAATGTTTCGCTTCGTCGCGCCGAGCGCCTTGCGAATGCCGATCTCGCGAGTGCGCTCGGTGACGGAGACGAGCATGATGTTCATGATCCCGATGCCGCCGACGAGCAGGCTCACTGCCGCGATGCCGGCCAGGAGCGTGGTGAACACGGCCGTGGTCTCGCCGAGCGTTTGGAGAAAGTCGGCCTGATTGCGGACGCGGAAATCGTCCTGGTCGCCCTGGCGAAGCCGGTGCGCGCGACGCATGGCGACGCCGATCTCGGCCATCGCGTCGGGGAGATCGGCCTCGGTTGCCGCGAGCGCGTAGATGTCGTCGACCTTGTCGGTCTTGAAGACGCGATAGCGGCTGGTCTCAAACGGAATGATGACCTGGTCGTCGGGGCTGCCGAAGCCCGACCCCGCGCCTTTGGCCTTGAGCGTGCCGATCACGACGAACTGGATGCCGCCGATGCGGACCTTTTCGCCGATGATGTCGTCCGGGCTCTGCACCCCGAGGAGCGTGAGCGCACCGGCGCCCAACACCGCCACGCGCTGGCGTCCGATGTTGTCGGCCGACGTGAACATCGTGCCGCGGTCGATCTCGAACTTTCGGACGACGAGAAAGTTCGGCGAGACGCCGTTGATGGTGATGTTCGTGTTCTTGCTGCCCCACACGAGCTGCAGGTTCTTGTCCTGCTGCGCCTGGACCGCCGCCACGTGCGGCGCGCGCTCCTCGATCGCCTGCACGTCGGCGATCGTCATCTTCTTGGTGACCTGAGTTTGCACGCCCCCGCTCACCACCCGCTGCGCGTCGATCTGCAACAACGTCGTTCCCAGATTCGCGATACGATCGCGTACCGACTGCTGCGCTCCGTCCCCGAGGGCGATCATCGCGATCACCGCCGCGACCCCGATCACGATGCCGAGCATCGTGAGCAGGGACCGCAGCAGGTTGGCCCGCAGCGCCGACAGGGCGATCTGCAAGACCTCGAATTGCACGAGCGTTACGGCTTCTTGGGCTTGGCCTTGGCGGCGGCCTTCGCGTCGGCGGCGGCCTCCTTCTTCTCGGCGGCCGGCGACTCGTGCACGACCTTACCGACCTTGCCGGTCACCGCGTTCACCTGCACTTCGTCGATGCCCGTCTTGCCTGGCACCTTGAAGTCGAACGACCAGAGCAGCTTGCCATTCTCGTGCTCGAGCTCGAGCGCGTCGATGGAGCCCTTGGGCACCGCGGCCTGAGCCTTGGCGACGGCCGCGGCTTCCGTGACCTTCGCCTTCTTGACGAGCGAATCGGGAACGTCGCGCTTGTAGGTCGCTTGCGCATGCGCTGCCGGCACGGCGAGAACGACTGCGGCCAGAGCGGCGACAATTGATGCGTACTTCATGAATGCCCCCTTGATGAAAGAAACGTACGGTAGAAGCTATTGCTCTGACCTGTCATGGCGATTACACCGGCGGGCCCTGCAGGTGCAGCGCGTAGGCGGCGGCACTCACGCAGACCGCAACCCACGCAGCCCCGCCCGCCCAACCGCCGAGCACGTCACTCGGATAGTGGACGCCCAGGTAGATTCGGCTCACACCCACGAGCACGACGACGGCGATGGCGCCGAGAATCGACAGCACGCGCCAGATACGCCGCGGATGCCAGTAGAGGCCCAGCACGTACAGCAGCATGGCCATGCCGACCATCGACATCATGGCGTGCCCCGACGGAAAGCTGAAGGAATGGGCGCTCACGTACGCCGCGCCGTAGGTCGGACGGTGGCGATGCACGATGAGCTTCAGCACGTATTCCAGGATCCCGCCGCCGGCGAACGCCGCGATCCACGCGACGAGCATGATGCGGCGCCCTTCACGCCACAGGATCACGGCACCGATGACGGCGATCACCGTCATCGACACCGGCGACCCGATGCGAGAAATCCAATTGAATATGTTTAATCCACCAGGCGTGACGTGCGCGTGAATCCAGGCATCGGCGGCGATGTCGAACCGCACGAGGACCTGGTTGTCCAGCACGGCGTCGAGCAGCGCGCCGAACGCCCAGATGCCGAGCGCGCCCACGACGAGGCCCACGGTGAGCTGCAGCCCGAGCGAGGCCTTTGGATCGAGACGGTCGGACAGAAACTGCCGAAACCGGCCGACCGGCCCGGCGGGCGGCGGCGGCGCCCCGATGGTGCGCTGCGGCTCGCTCAACGGTCGACCACCAGCAGCGTGAACGTGCCGGGAAGCACGCGCGGACGGCGCCGCGGGTTCGCCGCGGTCGAGTCCTTGGGCACCGGCCCGAACTTGGCTGACACGAGATAGAGCTTATGCGTCTGCGGATCGAAGCCCATCGTCTTCGCGCTCGGCACGGTCGCCAGCGTCTGCACCACGCGGTACGCGTCCGGTGAATCCTCGTGGATCACGGTCAGCGTGCCGTCGCCGTTCGAGCTGAAGACGTTCTGCGTCGCCGGGTCGAAGGCGTTGCCGTCGACCGTACCGCCGATGGGCAGCGTGGTGACGAGCTTGCGATTCGTCAGATCGGAGACCGCCAGCGTCTTGTTCCGGCACCCGCTGAACAGCCGGTGATGCGCCAGGTCGATGGCGATCCCCGTGGGCTCGGTGCAGGGTTTCACCGACCAGCGGTGCGTGACTTTGCCCTGCGCCGCATCGATCTCGGCGATCTCACCCTTGTCGGCGATGTTGGCGTAGAGCTTCCCCGCTCCATCGGTCGCGCCGTACTCCGGCTTGCCGCCGAGCGGAATCGTGCCGACGCGTTTGCCGGTGACGGGGTCGATGATCGACGCCGAGTTGGCGTCGCCGTTGAACGTGTAGACGCGCTTCGACGCCGGATCGTAGATGATCGCGTCGGCATCGTCGGCCGCGGTGGTCCGGCCGAGAGGCTTGAGAGTTTTCAAATCGAACATCACGACGGTGCTGTCGGCGCCCGACGTCGCGAAGCCGTGGCCGGTCGCGTAGTCGAGCGCCACGCCGTGCGCCGCGTTCAACCCGCCGATCTCGCCCAGCACCTTTCCGCTGCTCATGTCCACGACCATGATGCGGTTCTGCCGCCCGATGAACAGCCGATGGCCGACCGTGTCGGGGATGACGTAGTCCCACGCGCCGTCGCCGCCCACGGTGATGGTCTTCGCGACCTTGTACGCCGGCGTCTGCGCCTGCGCGATCGCCGGAGCCAAGAGGGTTGCGGCGGCGAACGCGAGCGGGAGCGATACGAGCTTGATGGTCATGTCCACACCTCCATGAAAAACGTCCCGATGTTCGGTCGAGTCTAGCGAAGAAAGCTGTCAGGGCGCTGACAGGCGCGGCAGCGCGCACGCGGAACGCAGCTTGCGCCCATACTGCATGTCTCTGACCGGAGCTCATCCATGGCAACACCAAGCAACCTTAGCGGACTGCACGTCGCGATCCTGGCGACGGATGGCGTAGAGCAAGTCGAGTTGATGGAGCCGATGCAGGCACTCAAGGACGCGGGCGCGCATCCCATCGTCGTGTCGCCGAAAGACGGCTCGATCAAGGCGTGGCAGCATGACCACTGGGGCGACCAGATTCCCGTCGACATGAAGTTGAGCGAAGCACGTGCCGACGACTTCGAGGCGCTCATGCTCCCGGGCGGGGTAATGAATCCCGACCAGCTGCGCATGGACAAGACGGCCGTGCAGTTCGTGAAGGACTTCTTCACGGCTGGCAAGCCGATCGCGGCCATTTGCCACGCCCCTTGGATGCTCGTCGAGGCCGGTGTGGTAAAGGGGCGAACGCTGACGTCGTGGCCGTCGCTGCAGACGGACATTCGCAACGCCGGCGGCGATTGGGTCGATCGCGAAGTCGTGACCGATCAGGGGCTCGTGACGAGTCGCAAACCCGATGACATTCCGGCCTTCAACCGAAAGATGATCGAAGAATTCGCCGAAGGGGTGCACAACCGCTCGCGGCCGCGGGCGAACATCGCCAGCCAGATCGGCGAGACGGACGCGCGGGCCTGATGCGGCCTGGCGCTCAGGAACGTAGCTGCCGAACGAGAGCCGCCGTCTCCGGCGACGGTTCTGCGTTGAAATCGGCCTTGAGCCGCTCGGCGAACTCGTCGTAGAGCTGGAGCGCGCCGGAGCGGTCGCCGGCGCGCTCCAGCAGCGAGAGCGCGCGCCGCAGCGTGCGCTCGTCGTCCCACGAGAAGCGTGCGGCGCGGCGTGCCCACCGCGTGGCGATCGTGAGCGAGGAGTCGTCCTCGAACATCTGCGCGAGCGCGAGCGACGCGGCCCCTGCCCGCTCGCGTAGCTCCGTGCGCTCGCTCTCCAGCCAGCGCTCGAAGTCCGCGCAGTCGGTGAGATGGAAGCCGGGCATGAGGTCGCCGCGATACCGCTCCATGGCGCGCGCCAACCGGCCGGCGTCGACGTCGTCGCGAAATCCGGTCGCGTCGCACGCCACGGCGCTCGCGGCAAGGGCGAGCTCCTCGTCGCCGCGGGAGACCAATACCTCGGCACCGAGCGACGCGCGGATGGCGTGCGCTGCCTTGCGAAGCGCGGTTCGCGCGTGCGTCTGATCGAGCTCCGGCCAGAGGAGCGCGACGAGCTGGTCGCGCCGCTGGAAGCGGCCGTCGGTGCCGGCGATCGCCAGGTAGGCGAGGAGCGCGACCAGCTTGGGCTGCACGAGCACCCGGCCCGCCGCGTCGGCGTCCACGCCGCGAAGCTCCACCCCTCCGAGCAGCTCCAGCGTGATCGCCAGGTCAGTCACACGGGCACCGGGACGAGACAGGGACGGCGAGGAACGACTAGGGAACGCGAAACGAACGCAACAAGATCGCTCCGGTATCGGGTGCGGAACAGAGGGAGAACAGTCGCTTCGTAGACTTGTTCCCGGAATCACGACACACCCGCACACCAGAGGAGGTTGCCATGCTTCGCCACGCCGCTGCCGCCATCGCGCTCGTTCTCGCCGCCGGCTGCACCAAGGACCTGCCGACCGGCTCGGGCTTTGGCGACTACCAAACGGTGCGACCCCTGCCGCAGGTCGCCGACACGCTGCGGGGCGTCGTTCAGGCCCCGGCCGACAGCTCGGCGGCGGACATCATCCTGATCACCGATGGCGGTCTCGCGGTGAAGCTCGTGGGACCAATGGCCGCCGCGGCCGTGCAGACGGCCGGGCTCGAGATCTGGGTCGCGGGCCAGTTCACGTCCGCGGGCGAGCTGATGGTGGAGGCGTACGACGTCCAGGTGGCCCCGAGCGGATGCACGATCGATCGAATGATCATCCCGGTGTTGCCGTGCGGAGCGCAGGTGAGCGGGCTTCATCCGCGCGGTGCCGCGACGTTCTCCCGGAGGTAGGAAGACCCTCGGAGGACGCTAGGAAGGCGCAAGGCCAGCGTCTAGTTGGTGAGCGAAGCGCGCAGTACCGCAGTACCGCAGGACGACGGCCCGGTATCAGGGGGAGATACCGGGCCGTCGCGCGTTCCGTTCGTCGAGCCGTGAGCGATCAGCGAACCATCACGTCGGCGCGTGCTCGGGCCGGTGCGTTCCCGGAAGCTGCGCATCGGACGGCGGCGCAACGCGAGTCGACTGCGCATCCGTGGCGCGGCGCCTCGAGAAGCGCTGTTGCCATTCGTCGAGATAGGTATAGAAGACCGGCGTCACGTAGAGCGTGACGAGCTGCGAGAAGGCGAGACCGCCGACCACCGCGACACCGAGCGGGCGGCGGGTAGAGGCGCCCGCGCCCCAGCCCACGGCAATCGGAATCGCGCCCATGAGCGCAGCCATCGTCGTCATCATGATCGGACGGAACCGCACGCTCGCTGCTTCGAGAATGGCCTCGGTGGGCGTTCGATTGCCGTCGCGTTGCGCCTCGATCGCGAAGTCGATCATCATGATCGCGTTCTTCTCCACGATGCCGATGAGCATGATGATGCCGACGAACCCGTAGATGTCGAGGTCGAGGCCGAAGATGATCAGCGTGACGAGCGCGCCGAACGCCGCGAACGGTAGTCCGGTGAGAATCGTGATCGGATGGATGAAGCTCTCGTACAACACGCCGAGGATCACGTAGATCACGAACACCGCCAACAGCATGAGCAACAGCAGACCCGCCTGGGTGCTCACGAACGCCTCGGCGATGCCGGAGAAGCTCGCCGAGACCGTGCTGGGCAGCACTTCCGTCGAGATCTGTTTCACTTCCTTGAGCGCTGTGCCGAGCGATACACCGGGCGCCAAGTTGAACGACACGGTGACCGAGGGGAGCTGACCGGAGTGATTCACCGTCACCGGACCCACGGAGTACCGGAACTTGGCGACGGTGCTGAGCGGCACCAGCGGCCCGCGCGTCGACCGAACCCAGAGCTTGCCGAGGGCGGTCACGTCGGACTGGAACTCGGGGAGCAGCTCCATCACCACCCAATATTCGTTCGTCGACGTGTAGATCGTCGACACCTGCCGCTGACCGAAGGCGTCGTAGAGCGTGTTCTCGATCTCGCTCGCCGACACGCCGAGTTGGCCCGCCTGCTCGCGGTCGATGTCGACCGTGACCTGCGGATTCTCGATGAGGAGATCGCTCGTCACGTCGGCGAGCGCGGGGAGCGCTCGCAAGCGCGTCTCGAGCTCGCGCGCCGCCGTGTTGAGCGCGGTGATGTCGCCGCTCTGCAGCGTGTACTGGTACAAGCTCTTCGACGCGAGACCGCCGATCGAGATCGCCGGGGGGTTCTGGACGTACGTCGTGATGTCCTGGATGCCCGCGACGGCGTGCGAGAGGTCGCGCGAGATCTGGTCGGCGCTGCGCTTCCGCTCGCCGATCGGCTTGAGGTCGATCGTGAGCTGACCCTGGTTCGCCGCCGCCGTGGTGCCCACCGACGACGTGACCGACCGAACGTCGGGATCGCGCTTCACCACTTCCGCCACTTCCTGCTGGTGCTTCACGAGGGCGTCGAACGACACGCCTTCGGCGGCTTCGGTAGTCGCGAGCAGCTGGCCGGTGTCGTCGGTCGGGAACAGCCCTTTGGGCGTGGACCAGAACAGATACGCCGTCGCGAGGAGAATGACGGCCGAGAAGATCAGCGTGAGCGGCCGGCGCACCATCACCCAGGCGAGCGAGCGCTCGTACACGCCGAGCCACGCGTCGTAGAAACGCTCGGTGGCGTTGTACAGGCGGCCGTGCTGCTTGCCATGGTCCGACTTGAGGAACCGGCTCGACAGCATGGGCGTCAACGTGAGCGACACGAAGCCGGACACGAGGATCGCGACCCCGATCGTCACGGCGAATTCATGGAACAGCTTGCCGATGATGCCGCCCATGAACAGAAATGGGATGAACACGGCGGCGAGGGAGAACGTCATCGAGAGAATCGTAAAGCCGACCTCCGACGCGCCGTCGATCGCGGCCTGCATCTTCGGCTTTCCCATCTCCATGTGGCGCACGATGTTCTCGAGCATCACGATGGCGTCGTCGACCACGAAGCCCACGGCGAGCGTGAGCGCCATCAGCGACAGGTTGTCCAGGCTGTAGTGCAGGAGGTACATCACCGAGAAGGTGCCGATGATCGACATCGGCAGCGCCAGGCTCGGAATGATCGTCGCCGAGAAGTTGCGGAGGAACAGGAAGATGACGAGCACCACGAGCAGGAGCGTGAGCTCGAGCGTGAACGTCACGTCGTCGACCGAGGCCTTGATCGTCGTGGAGCGATCGTACAGCGTCGACACCTTGATCGACGGCGGAATCTCGGCCGTCAGCTTCTCGAGTGCCGCCTTCACGCGGTTCGCGACGTCCACCGTGTTGGTGCCCGGCTGGCGCTGGATGGCGAGCACGATCGACCGCGAGCCGTTGAACCAGCTCGCCGTTTTGTTGTTCTGGACGTCGTCGGTGATCTTGCCGATCTCGTCGAGGTGGACCGGCGCGCCGTTGCGGTACGCGACGATCATGTCGCTGAACTGGCTCGCGTCGTTGAGCTGCCCCGTCGCCTGGATGGTGAGCGCCGTCCGCTGTCCGTAGAGCACGCCCGTGGGCATGTTCACGTTCTGCGACGTCACCGATTGCACGATGTCCTCGAGCGCGATGTTGCGCGTTGCGAGCTGGCCGGGATCGAGCTGGAGACGCACGGCGTACTTCTGCGCGCCGAACACCTGCACCTGCGCCACGCCGCTCACCATCGAGAGCCGTTGCGCCAGCGTGGTCTCGCCGAACTCGTCGAGCGTGGAGAGCGGCACCTCGTTCGAGGTGAGCGCGAGCGTCAGGATTGGGGCGTCGGCCGGATTCGTCTTCTGGTACGACGGCGGAATGATCCCCTGCGGCAGGCTGCGGCTGGTCTGCGCGATCGACGCCTGCACGTCCTGCGACGCCGCGTCGATGTTCCGGTCGAGCGCGAACTGGATGACGATCTGCGTGAGGCCGAGGCTCGACGTCGACGTCATGTTGTCGATGCCGGCGATGGTCGAGAACGACTTCTCGAGCGGCGTCGCCACGGTGGCGGCCATCGTCTGCGGGCTGGTGCCGGGGAGCGTCGCGCTCACCGTGATCGTCGGGAAATCGACGTTCGGCAGATCGCTCACGGGCAACTGCCGGTACGCGACGATGCCGAAGACGAGAATGGCGATCATGACGAGCGTCGTCATGACGGGCCGTTTGATGAACAGCGTAGTGAAATTCACTCTGGGCGACGGGCTACTGGTTACCGACTACGCGTGGACTGGACAGTTGGAACAATCGTGAAAAACAAGAACAGCACATTGACTGCACGTTGACTCCGTGGGTGCTCGATACGCCGACCTCCACGCAACCATTTTTCTTTCTTATTTGCTCTCGCGCGATGAAGTCTCACTGCCGGTGGGAACCAATTGCTCGGCATCCCACCGCCAGATCAATCTCCCGCGACGGGCGTCGGCGCCGGCTGGCCGACCGGCGCGGCGCGATGGGCGCGGCGACCGAGCCACGCTTGCAGCTCGTCGAAGTACGTGTAGAACACCGGCGTCACGTAGAGCGTGACGACCTGCGAGAACGCGAGCCCGCCCACCACCGCGATACCCAACGGCCGGCGCGAGGCCGCGCTGGCGCCGATCCCGATGGCAATCGGCAGCGTGCCGACGATGGCCGACACCGTGGTCATCATGATCGGACGGAAGCGCACGCTCGCCGCTTCGACGATCGCCACCGCGGGCGACACGTTCTCCTTCCGCTGCCGCTCGAGCGCGAAGTCGATCATCATGATCGCGTTCTTCTCGACGATGCCGATCAACATGATGATCCCGACGTAGCCGTACACGCCCAGCTCGAGGTGCGTCAGGTAGAGCGCGAGCAGCGCGCCGAAGGCGGCGAACGGCAGCCCGGTCAGGATCGTGACCGGATGGATGAAGCTCTCGTACAAAATCCCGAGAATGATGTAGATGATGAAGATCGTGATCAGCAGCAGGATCCCCATCCCCGCCTGCGAATCCTGGAACGCCTGCGCCGTGCCCGAGAACTGCCCGGTGATCGTGGCCGGCAGCACCTGATGCGCAACGGTCTGGACCTGCTGCGTCGCGGCGCCGAGCGAGACGTTCGCCGCGAGATTGAACGAGATCGTCACCGACGCCAGCTGGCCGGAGTGCGCGATGCTCAACGGACCGATCGTCTTCTCGAAGGTCGCAACGTCGGACAGCGGAACCTGCCGGCCGCCCGACGCCGGCACGTAGAAGTGCTCCAGCGCCGACGCGTCGGCCTGCGCGCTCGGCACCGTCTCCATGACGACGAGATACTCGTTCGTCGGCGTGAAGATGGTCGAGACCTGCTGCTGGTTGAACGCGTTCGCCAGCGCCTGCTCGATGCCGGACGGCGTCGTGCCCATCGACAGCGCGCGCTGGCGATCGATGTTCACCTTGATGATCGGGCTCGTGTTCAACAGGTCCGACGTCACGCCGGAGAGCATCGGCTCGTCCTGAAGCCTGGTCACCAGCCGGTTGGCCTGGGCGTACAGCTGCTGAATGTCGGGCCCGCGCAACGTGTACTGATACTGCGTCTTCGACCCACGACCGCCGATGCGAATGCTCGGCGGATTCGAGACGAAGATCTGCAGTGACGGAATGCCCGACATCACGCGCGTGAGCTCGCGAACCATCACGTCGGCCGGCGGACGCGTGCCGGCGGGCTTGAGCGTGATGTTGAACTGTGCCTGGTTCGAGCTGCCGCCGCCGCTGCCCACGTTGTTCGTGAACGACGCCACGTTCGTGTCCGTCGCGAGCTTGGCGGCCGCGAGCCGCGCGAGCCGCAACATCTCAGGGAACGACGTCCCTTGCGGCGCCTCGGCCGTCGCGTTCAGCGAGCCCGTATCATCGGGCGGGAACAGCCCCTTGGGGATCACCGTCCAGAGGGCGCCCGTCGCCACGAGAATCAGCGCCGAGAAGACGAGTGTCAGCGGACGATGGCGCATCACCCAACCGAGGCTGCGCTCGTAACCGTTCAACGCCGTCTGAAAGATGGACTCGGTGAAATTGAAGAAGCGGCCGTGCGGCTTCTCTTCCCCGCGCGCCTTGAGCAAGCGGCTGCAGAGCATCGGCGTGAGCGTGAGCGCCACGATGCCCGACACGAGAATCGCCACGCTGATCGTGATCGCGAACTCGCGGAAGAGCCGTCCGATGATGCCGCCCATGAACATGAGCGGAATGAACACCGCCGACAGCGAGAGCATCATCGAGAGCACGGTGAACCCGACCTCTTCCGCGCCGTCGAGCGACGCCTGCAACGGCGTCTTTCCCATCTCGATGTGGCGGATGATGTTCTCGAGCATCACGATGGCGTCGTCGACCACGAAGCCCACGGCGAGCGTGAGCGCCATGAGCGAGAGGTTGTCGATGCTGAAGTTCAGGATGTACATCACCGAGAACGTGCCGATGATCGCCATCGGCAACGTGAGGCTCGGGATGAGCGTGGCAATCGGGTTGCGCAGGAAGAAGAAGATCACGAGCACGACCAGCACCAGCGCGACGATGAGCGAGAACTTCACGTCGGCCACGGCGTTGTTGATCGTCACCGACCGGTCGTACTGAATGCGCACCTTGAGCGTGGGCGGCAGCCCCTTCTCGATCTCCGTCAGCGCCGCCTTCACGCGGCGCGCCACTTCCACCGTGTTGGTGCCGGGCTGGCGCATCACCATCAGGTTGATCGACCGCTCGTCGTCGTACCAGCTGGCGCTCTTGTTGTTCTGGATGTCGTCCATCACGTTCGCCACGTCGCCGAGGCGGACCGCCGCGCCGTTCTTGTAGGCGATGATCAGCCGGCGAAATTCCGCCGCGTTGCTCATCTGCCCCGACGCCTGCACCGTGAGCGTCTTGTCCTTGCCATAGAGGACGCCCGTGGGCAGCATCACGTTGTTGTTGCGGATCGCCGCCGCCACCTGCGAGACGCCCACGTTGCGGCTCGCCAGCTGGCCGGGGTCGAGCTGCACGCGCACTGCGTACTTCGCCGAGCCCCACACGCCGACCTGCGAGACGCCTTCGACGGTCGACAGCTTTTGCGCGATCGTCGTCTCGGCGTACTCGTCGACGGCGATCATCGGCAGAATGTTCGACGTCAGCGCGATGTTGAGAATCGGCGACGCCGCCGGGTTCTGCTTGTGATAGTTGGGCGGCAGGATCGTGGACGGAAGGAACGCCAGCGTCTTGCCGATCGCGGCGTTGACGTCCTGCGCCGCCGCTTCCACGTCGCGGTCGAGCGAGAACTGGAGCGTGATGTTGCTGCTGCCCAACCGGCTGCTCGACGTGATCTCGTCGATGCCCGCGATGGCCGAGAAGGCCTTCTCGAGCGGCGTGGCAACCGTTGCCGCCATCGTTTCCGGGCTCGCGCCCGGCAGATTCGCGTCGACGCTGATCGTGGGATAGTCGACCGTGGGCAGGTCGCTCACCGCGAGCTTTTGGTAGGACGCGATCCCGAACACGAGAATGCCGATCATGACCAGGCAGGTCATGACCGGCCGCCGAATGAACAGCGCGGTGAGGCTCATGTGCCTCGGCCGGCTCCAGCAGTCGCCCCAGCGGCACCCGCCGCTCCGGGCTGGCCGCCCCGTCCTGCTCCTCGCCCGCCACGGCCGCGTCGGCCGGCACCACCGCCGCCGCCGCCCGCGTCGGTGGCGCTTCTGAGCTTCACCGGTGCGTCGGGCACGAGACGCGACTGCCCGTCGAGCACCACGCGATCGCCCTCGTGAATGCCCGTCGCGATGATCGACAAATTGCCGGCCGTGCGCTCGACCGTCACCGGACGCTGGCGCGCCGTGTCGGCCTTGTCGACGATATAGACGTAGGCGCCGCGCTGGCCGGTGACCACCGCCTGCGTGGGCACCACGAGCGCGCTGTCTTCGTCATAGAGGTGCAGTGACGTCGTGGCGAACTGGCCCGCCCAAAGGCGACCGTTCGCGTTGTCGAACGTCGCCTTGAGCTGCACCGTGCCCGTCGCCGTATCGACCGCGTTGTCGATGAACGACAGCTTGCCGGTCATGCGGTCGCCGAACAGGCCGCCCTGCTGCTGCACGCCGCGCATGGCGGATTGGCCGGCGGGATCGGACACCGACGCCGACGCCGCGGCCGCCATGGAGTCGATCGACGGCGACGCGGGTGCGACGCCGCCCGGAACCGCGGACACCGGCAAGCCGCCCTGCGCGCCGTACTGCAGAATGAGGCCGAGCTGCGACGACGGAATGGAGAAGCGCACGAGGATCGGGCGCACCTGATTGATGATCACGAGCGGCGCTACGCCGCCCGACCGCACGAGGTTGCCCCGCCGCACGAGCAGGCCGCCGGTCTTTCCGGCGATCGGCGCGCGAATGATCGTGTTCTCGAGATTGAATCGCGCTTGCGCAACATTCGCGCGGTCGGCGCGCACCGTCGCCTCGGTGGTGCCGGCGGTGGTCATCTGCGCCGCACCTTCCTGCGGCGTGATCACCTTGGCCGCCAGCAGCTTTTGATAGCGATCGTATTCGCCTTTCGCGTTCGCGGCGTTGACGCTGTCGCGCTGGAGCACGGCGAGCGCCTGCTCGTACGCGTTCTGGTAGGGGCGCGGATCGATGTGGAAGAGCGCCTGGCCCTGCCGAACTTCCTGGCCTTCCTGGAAGTCGACGGACGTGATGATACCGTCGACCTGCGGCGAAACGAGGACGCTCTGTAGCGGCGTCACGACACCGTTCGCTTCAATGACGTAGGGAACGCTCGCGCGGCGGGCTTGCACCACCGAAACGGTGGCTACCGGGCGGGGAGGCTTGTCCTGCGTCTTGGCGCACCCACTCAGGAACATCGGAACGAGGAGCGCGGCGGGCAAAAACAACAACGATGCGCGACGATCGTCGAGTCGCAATCCGGTCATCGGTAGGAAATCGGCGTTTGAGTACGAAGCGGCGCGGGTGGACGCGCATGGCGGCGGGCTCGGCGGGTTGAACAACGGCCGAGCGAGTCACTCACGAACTTACTACGTCCAACTAGGGCAATGCGTTTGAACTTTTTGACCGCCCGGGGCGGGTTGGCGGCTTCCAGGCCGAGAAGGTAATCTCTAGGATCGACTCAACCCATTGGAGCACGCCCAACCATGGCTCGTCTCGTCTGCTCGATTCTGCTCGTGGGGATCGTCGCCACGTCGGCCGGCGCCCAGGCGACCGGCGGAAAGCCCGGCGCGGTGTCGGCCTCGGCCGCCCGCACTCTATTGAAGCTGGAAGACTCCTGGGCCACGGCGCTCGTCAAGCGCGACGGCGCAACCTTTCAGCGGCTGCTTGCACCCGGATTCGTATACACTGAGGACGACCGCGTCATGTCGCGCGACGCCGTGCTCGAGGACGTCGTCTCCGGCACCGACACCGTGACGGCCGCACATAACGAAGGCATGGACGTCCACCTGTTCCCCCCGGCCGGCGTGGTCACGGGGTGGCTGATCGTCAAAGGTCGCGGCAAAGGTGGTCCGTTCGAGCACAGATATCGGTTCACCGATACCTGGCTCGAAAGAAAGGGAGCTTGGCAGATCGTGGCCGCACAAGATTATCTAAAAGCTCCGCGCTGAGCGGCTCGAACGGCCTCCTCTCTGCTAATACCGATCGCTGGCGAGCCAGGTACTCTAGGATACTGCTCCCTGTTTTGAGCGCTCAGAACAGGGAGCAGTATCCTAGAGTGATCGTGCCGCGACCCATGGTATTCGGCAAATCACCCGCGCGGATCCACCTTCACACTAAAGCTTTGCGTATAGCTTTTTCCATTCGCCGTCAGCTTCGCGGTGAAGGTCCCGGTGAGCGGAATGCCGCCGCCGCCCCGCCCTCCCCCACCACCGCCGCCGCGGCCTCGACCTCCGCCCGCTCCCGGCGCCACCGGCGTCCAGACGACGCGATGCATGCCCGCCGACGCCGAAAACGGCTCGGGCGTCGGCTGCCAGAGCGCCGACACGTTCGGAATGCCGCCCGCTCGGCCGCCGCGACCCGCCGGCACCGTGGGCTGCGCGCCGGCCTCGGTCGAGAAGGTCCGGAGGCTTGCACCGCTCGCGTCGAGAATCTCGAGCGTCACCGGGCCGGTGGCGGCGGACTTCAGGTAGTAGTCGATGTAGGCGCCGTTCACCGGATTCGGCGCCTGCGGCTCGTCCTTCTGCAGCGGCGTGCCGTTGTCGCCGCCCTGATGCACGTTGGTCGCGTCCGACGGCTTGAACAGATACGCATCCGACTGCAGCACCGCGGGGCTGATCTGGCGCAGCGGACTGATGTCGTCGATGACCCAGAAGCCGCGGCCGTGCGTCGCCACGATGAGATCGTTGTTATAGATCTCGAAATCGCGCACCGACGTGACCGGCAGGTTGAGCTGCAGTGGCTGCCAGTTGTCGCCGTCGTCGAGCGAGACGAACGCGCCGCGCTCCGTGCCGGCCACGAGCAGCCCGCGCCGCATGGGATCTTCCTTCACCACGTGGACGTAGACACCGGCGGGCAGGCCCGTCGTGATTTTCTGCCAGGACTTGCCTGCATCGCGCGTGCGGTAGATGTACGGCTCGAAGTCTTGTAGCTGGTGCCGGCTCACGCTGGCGTACGCGGCGTTCGGATCGAAGTGCGACGCCTCGACGGTCGTCACGCGGCTCCATGACGTGAGCGCCGGCGGTGTCACGTTCTGCCATGACTTGCCGTCGTCGGTCGTGACCTGAATGAAGCCGTCGTCCGTGCCGATCCAGACCATCGGCGCGCGCAGCGGAGAGGGCGAGATGGTGTAGACCACGCCGCGCTTCGCCCGGTCGGGCGCCACGTCGGCCGCGGCGTCGGCGTCGAGCGTCGACGGCACACCCGGATCGGGGCGCGTGAGATCGGGACTGATCTGCGTCCACGTCTGCGCGCCGTCGGTGGTCTTGTAGACGTACTGATTCGAATAGTAGAGCGCGCGCGGATCGGCCTTGGAGAAGACGAGCGGCTGCGTCCAATCGGTGCGCGCATCGGCCGCGCGCGGCGCCGGGTTGGTCGGCAGGTCGCGATTCGCCTCGAGGTCGAAGCGCGCACCCATGCCGCCGAAGACGATCCCGGGGTGCATCGGATCGCCCGCCGTGCATCCGCTCTCGCCGCCCGCACCGATCGGCTCCCAGTCGCGCATCGAGATTTCGGCGAACTTGCCGCGCGAGCGTACGGCCACCGCGCCGCTGTCCTGCTGCGCGCCCGTCACCCAATACGGGAAGCGGTAGTCCACCGAGAGGTGATAGATCTGCGCCGTGGGCTGATTGAGCCACGAGCTCCAGGTGACGTCGCGCGCGTCGTCGGTCTTCGCGTTGTGCGTCACGATCGCGCCCT
This sequence comes from Gemmatimonadota bacterium, assembly GCA_028287235.1. GTDB lineage: Bacteria > Gemmatimonadota > Gemmatimonadetes > Gemmatimonadales > Gemmatimonadaceae > JAQBQB01. The sequence continues at coordinate 418,138 of JAQBQB010000002.1, forward strand.
GGTCGCTGGCCACGATCATGACGTTCGTATCGTCTGGCGACACCCATGCCTGATGGTAGTCGTCGCCGCCCGGCGAGCCGCGCAGCGCGATCCACGTCTTGCCGCCGTCCATCGAGCGGTTCACCGCGACGTTCGGCACGTACACCACGTCCGGATTCTTCGGATCGACGGTTACCTTCTCGAAATACCAACCGCGTCCCCAGAGCGCTTGATCGGACGACAACCGCGTCCACGTCGCGCCGGCGTCGTCGGAGCGGAAAAAGCCGCCCTGCCCCGGCGGTCCCTGCGCGCCTCCGCGTCCGCCGCCCGCTGGTGGTGCCGGCGCCGTCGGATCGGGAAGCTGACAGTCCACGACGGCGTACACGCGCCGCGAGTTGCTCGGAGCAACGGCAATGCCGGTGCGGCCGATGCCCGACGCCGGCAGTCCGGTCGTGAGCTGCTTCCACGTGTCGCCACCGTCGATCGACTTGTAGATGCCACCGCCCGGACCGGTGGACGGTCCGTAGGTGTACCAGGGCGGCCGGCGGGTATTCCACAGCCCGGCGTAGACGATCTTGGAGTTGCTCGGATCGATCACGACCTCGATCGCACCGACATCATCATTCTTGAATAAGACTTTCTGCCACGTCTTGCCGCCGTCCTTCGTACGGAAGACGCCGCGCTCCGCGCTGGGCGCGTAAAGCTTTCCGATGGCCGCGACGAACACGATGTTCGCGTTCTTCGGATCGACGGCGATCTTGCCGATGTGGTGCGTTTCGTCGAGCCCCAAATGCGACCAGGTCTTTCCGGCGTCGGTCGACTTGTACATGCCATTGCCGAAGCCCATGGAGTCGCGCAGTGTCGACTCGCCGCTGCCGACGTACACCGTATCGGGCGCCGAGGGCGCAACGGCGATCGCGCCCACCGAGGCCACGGGCTGCGAGTCGAAGATCGGCGTCCACACGCGGCCGGCGTCGATCGACTTCCACACGCCGCCGTTGACGGCGCCGAAGTAGAACTCCGCCGGTCGGCCGGGCACGCCGCTCACCGCGGCAACGCGCCCGCCGCGAAACGGCCCGAGCATCCTCCAGTGGAGTCCCGAGGAAAGCGGATCGCTCGCCTCGCCCCCGGCCGACGCGAGTGGCGTGACCGGCGCGAAACGCTCGGTGGGCCCCGACGCCGCTCGGAGAAAGCGGCTCAGCCCCGGCGCAACGATCGACAGCGCTCCGCCCACCTGCCCCGCGCGAACGAGAAACGCCCTGCGTGAGAAATCCGACCCTTGGTGCGCCACGATGTGCTCCGGTGTGATGGCCCGTCAAATATGGGCCACACGACCTGATGGCGCGACGGCGCCGATCTCCTCCAGCGCATTCGCCAACGTCCGCCCCACGCTCGTCCAGTCGTGCCGCGCCCGCGCCGCACCAACGAGGACGTCTTTGTACCGTACCCCCATCTGCAGCGCGCCGGCGACGTTCGTCACGATGTCCGTCACCGTATCGCGCGGATCGAGCTTCATCGCGTTCACCACGTAGTCGGGCAGCAGATCGGCGATGCCGTCGATGCTCGCGCGCATGCCGCCGAAGTAGGTGCCGAGCGGGAAGCATCCCGACGCGAGCGCTTCGAGAAAGACGAGCGGGCCCGCCTCCTTCACGAGCGACGGAAACAACCCCGCGTCGCAACAGGGAAAGAGATGCTGCAGCTCGGCGTGGGTCAGGTAGCCGGTGAAGATCACGCGATCGGGCCGCACGTGTTCGCACGCCAGCGCGTAATACGCGTCGAGCTCTCCGCGCGCGTCGAGGTCGTCGAGAAAGCGGCGCACCTCCTCGAGCTGTTCGCCACCCCCCGTGCCGTCGGGCGATCCCTCGAGCATGCGTCCATGATCGACGACGCGATTCACGAGCGCGCGATCTCCACGCTGCAGCGCCCAGAGCAGCGCCTCCATGGGCTCGCGCAGCGGACCATGCCCCACGACGATCAACCGCACACCCGGATCACGCGCCAATAGCAGCGGCAGCGCCGCGAGTCCCGTCTGAATGCCCTTCGCCGCGATCAACCGCCCGACGAAGAGCAGCACCGCGTCGTGCTCCCAGTCGATATCGGAGAGCTTGTCCTCGAGATCGGCGTCGGGCGTCTTGTTGTCGTAGCGCACGCGTTGAAAGCATTCGCGCAGCGCGGCCGCACTGGCCGCGGTGTGAACCTCGCTCAACATCGTCTCGAGCTGTTCCGGGCGCCGGCCTCGCGGCTTGTCGTCGAGCGCGACGTACAGGCGGCCGAGCTTCTCCCGCCGCCGTTCGCGCGGCACCGGCTGGAACTGCGATGTGTGGACGCCAAGGGGCAGCGTCTCGAACGCGTCGCCGATCTGCACATCCTTGGAGAGCGCCGCCTGCACGCGCCTCCGCATCTCCTCGCCGTGTACGAACACGCGCGACGCGTCGGCGAGCACGGAGTCGGCCATCCGGCGAAAACGCACATCAGGCTTGAGTGCGTACTCGAGCTCGCTGCCGTGCGGCATCACAGTATATGGTATGCCCATCTCCTCCTTCACCCGCTGCGCAACGCGCGCGATGAGCGCGGCGTGGTTCGCGTGCAGCGCCGTCACACCGTATCGCTGCACCACCTCGAGCACGACGTCGACGTTCCGCTCGACGTACGCCTGCAGCGCGGCGTCGGGCAGATCCACCATCGGCACGACGGTGGAGAACTGCTCGTATTTGTCCCACACGAACACCGGGAGCACATCGCTCAGCTCCGGCTGATGCATCACGCACTTGCCCGGATATGGCGTCGCGCGCTCGAAGAGCGTGTCTACCGTTCCATCGAGCCGGTAGCGATGCGCCGAGGCGATGCAGTCGAACTTGTCGGCATGCGGTTCCTGGCAGACGAGCTGCACGTCGATTCCCTGCATGCACAGCGACTCGACGACGCACCGCGTCCAGAGATTGCTCCCCGATCCGTCGAGCAAATAGCCATGCAGAATGCCGATCATGCCGCTCTCCCCAGAGTCGCCATCTGGGGAGCAGAGAATGCAAGAATCCGGCTTCCGTTACAGCCCTTCCAGCCGCTCCTGTAGCATCCGGTGGCCGCGGCTCTTCCGGTCCGCATCCCGATGCGACCGCGCGATCTCCGCGACTCGGTCGTTGATCGCCTCGGCGGTCATCATCGGCGCGCTGCCGTACGCCGGGTGCGCCTCGCCGATGAACCGATCGACCGCCGCACGATCGCCGTCGGGAATGTCCCCGAGCCATTCCATGAGAAAGCGCGCGATGTCGCTCTCCTCTCGGGCTCGCTGTGCCACCGAGTTGGCGAACAGCTCCGACGACGCCGGCGAGAACGACACGTCTATGGAATCGCCGAGAACCTTCTGGAAGATCCACGACGTGCGCGGCACGTGGTAATCCGATGTCACTACGCGCACCGTGTTCCAGCCGTTCGGCTCGAGGTAGCGCCGCGACGTGAAGTACGCATTGCCGATCGTGTCGCGCGACTGGTCTTCCAGCAGGATCGCGTCGGCCGGAACTCCAAGCTCCTGCGCGAACCGGCCCATCGCGGCGGCCTCGGTCACCACCGGCGGCTGGTCGGCCATGAGGCTGTTGCGCCCAGAGGCGATCAGTCGCGGAGCGATGCCGGCGTGATAGAGGGCGACCGCGCGCTCGACACGCGAGCGCGCGCCGAACGGCAGCGTGCCGTCGGCGTTGACGCCTCGTCCGAGCACGACGATCGCGTCGGCGCGAGGTGGGCGCGCGGAATCGGACTTGGAAAATGGCATTCGTCCCGTAGTCTACTCGCACGTTGACGTTTTTCGAATGGCGGCGGACATTGGCACCTGCAGTTCACGAACAAACCTCAGCATATTCTCGGCATGCGCCTGTTCCGACTCTTCGTTTCGCTCTCGACCTCGATCGCCGCGTCCTCCTTCGCGCAAACACCGGACACGGTCCGCCTCTCCCCGCGCGCCGCCGGGCTCACCCGCCCCGTCGAGATCGTGCGCGACGGCTCCGGTATCTCCCACATCTACGCCCAGAACGAGCACGACCTGTTCTTCGCGCAGGGCTACGTGGCGGCGACCGACCGGCTCTTCCAGCTCGAGGTTTGGCGGCGTCAGGCCACGGGCACCGTGGCCGAGCTGCTCGGGCCGCGCGAAGTACAGCGCGACATCGGCGCGCGGCTCTTCAAGTTCCGCGGCGACATGCAGACGGAGCTGCTCCGCTATCATCCGCACGGTCCGGCGATCGTCGGCGCCTTCGTTGACGGCGTCAATGCGTACGTCGCCGAGACGGAGCGCGATCCGAGCAAGCTTCCGGTGGAGTTTCGGTTGTTGGGCACGAAACCGGGCCGCTGGACTCCCGAGGTCGTGATCTCCCGCCACGGCGGTTTGCTCGGCAACCTGCCGGAGGAGCTGAATTTCACGCGCGCCGTCGCGGCGATCGGGCCCGAGAAAGTCAAAGCGATCGAGAATTTTCATCCCGGCAGCCCCGACATGCGGCTCGATCCCAAGATCGACAAGTCGCTGCTCGCCGCGCCGATCATCGCGCTCTACCAGGCCTACCGCGCCCCGCTCCGCTTTCAGCCGAGCGACATCGCGTCCGCGGCGCGCGGAACCAATGAGAGTTATCTAAAGCTGTCGCGCGTCGCCGACTCCGCGTATCAGGACCTGATCACCAACCAGCGGCGCGACATCGGCAGCAACAACTGGGTCGTGAGCCCGCGGTTGGCGTTCAACAGCAGCGCGATCTTGGCGAACGATCCGCATCGCGCGCAGTCGGCGCCGTCGCTTCGCTACTGGGTGCACTTGGTGGCGCCGGGGTGGAACGTCATCGGCGGCGGCGAGCCGGAGATTCCCGGCGTTTCCGTGGGCCACAACGAGTACGGCGCATGGGGGCTGACGATCTTCGCCACCGACGGCGAAGACCTGTACGTCTACGAGACGAATCCCGCCAGGCCGCACGAGTACCGCTATCGCGGCGCGTGGGAACCGATGCGCACGGTGCGCGAGTCCATCCCCGTGAAGGGCGCCGCCCCGACGGACGCCGTCCTCCGCTACACCCGCCACGGTCCGGTGGTATACGAAGACACGGTCCATCACGTCGCGTACGCAGTGCGTGCCGCATGGCTCGAGCCGGGTTCCGCGCCCTACCTCGCCAGTCTGCGCATGGACCAGTCGAAGACCTGGGAAGAGTTCCGCGACGCCTGCGCGTTCAGCTACATCCCCGGCGAGAACATGGTCTGGGCGGACAAGCTCGGGAACATCGGTTGGCAGTCGGTCGGCATCGCGCCGATCCGCACGAACTGGAGCGGTCTCGTCGCCGTGCCCGGCGACGGCCGCTACGAGTGGGCAGGCTTTCTGCCGATCAAGGAGAAGCCACATTCGTTCAATCCGCCGGAAGGTTTCATCGCCACCGCGAACAACGACCTCATTCCCATCGGCTACCCGCACATGAACGCGGTGGGATTCGTCTGGACCGATCCCTACCGCTGGGCGCGCATCTCCGAGGTCCTCGGCTCGGGCCGCAAACAGTCCGTGCCCGACATGATGCGCCTCCAAACGGACTACTTCTCCGTCATGGCGCGGCAGTTGGTGCCGCTGCTGCGCGACGTGTCGGTCGCAACGCCCTCGGTCGAAACGGAGCGCGCACGCCAGACGCTGCTCGGGTGGGATTTCGTGCTCGACAAACAATCCATCGCCGCGGGCCTCTACGAGGCGTGGTACCGCCATCTCGCCGACGACGTCTCACGCGCCGTGATTCCCGCCGACGCCCGGCCCTACTTTCGCGCGCTCGGTGCGTCGCGCGTCGTGGAGCAAGTCGTCTCGCCGAGTGGTGCCTTGGGTAAGAACCCCGTGCTGGCGCGCGACTCGCTGCTCGTGCGCAGCTTGGGCGAAGCCGTCGCCGACCTCACGGAGCGCTACGGCGCGGAGGAATCGAAGTGGGTGTACGGACAGCCGGGTTATCACTACGCGCTGATCACGCACCCGCTCAGCACCGCTGTGAATGCCGAGATGCGCCGGAAGCTCGACGTGGGGCCGGCGCCGCGCGGCGGCGACGCGAACACCGTCGGCGCCACGGGCAACGGGGGCAACCAGACGTCGGGCGCGTCGTTCCGCATCGTCGTCGACGTCGGCGACTGGGAGCGGGCGGTCGGCACGAACGCGCCCGGACAGTCGGGCGATCCGGACAGCCCGCACTATCGCGACTTGTTCGCGCTCTGGGCGAACGACCGCTATTTCCCCGTGCCGTATTCGCGCGCGCGCGTGGACGCGGCGGCGGAACGGCGGTGGGTGCTGGCGCCTGCCCAACCGTAGCCGACAGTCGAAGCTCCGAGGACCCGTAGGCATGTGTGTTGCCCCGATTCGACATCACTCGACCGGTGGCGGCCCATGCCTTACAACTCGGAACCACTTCGCCCGCAGCTCGAGCAGGCGCAAAAGACCCTGATCGATGCTCTCACAGATGCGTGCAGCGCCAGCCTGAGCGACGCGGACACCGGTGAGTTGATCCGCATCGAGGAGGTGTTGGCGATCGCGAACGAAGCGGCGAAAGAAGTGATCTCCGTTCGCCGGCGTTTGGGTCAGCGCTCGGAATCCCAGGCGCCGGTGAAGGGCCGCGGAGCGCACGAGGTGGCCGATGTCGCCGCGCCATCCCCCGACGACCATCGAGAGATCGAGGACGCCAAAGGTGTTCGCTGGGTCGCGTTCGCGGTGTATCCGTCGCGCACGACGGGGGCGCGTTCACCGCTGCCGGCGTCCTTTCAACGTGGATGGCTGGCGTTCGACTCGGGGATGGAGACGCGCCGCCTTACACCAATTCCCGAAGGATGGCACCTGCTGTCGAACGACGAGCTGTGCCTGCTCTGCGAGAAAGGGGAGATCGCGCCGCGGCGCCCGGGACTTCGGGACTAGAAGTGCGGCGAACGCCGCGCGAGCCGGCGAGCAATTGCAACTCGGGCTACAGCAGCTGCGAGTTTCCCATCAAATCCTCGAGCTCGTCCTCGGCGAGCTCTTCCCAGCCGCTCGGTGCGGGTGACACGCGGCGCCGCTCCGTGCGCGACTCGAAGCAGAGCCACGGCAGCTCGAGCGGCCGGGTGCCGAGGCGCTTGGCCTTGGGCGAATCGCGCACGGCGGACCGGGCGTTCGCGCGACGCTCGCGCGGCCCCGCGTCCGTTGCGTGCGTGTCGTGCACGACCGACACGCGCCAGAGCACTCCGGCGCGGTCGGTGAATTCTCGCACCGCCGCCGTGGGACCTTCGCCGATCATGCGTGCTCTGTGATCGCGAGCGACCCGCGCGGGGTGGCCCCGTCATGCACCAGTGCCCTCAGGTCCTCGAGCGTCGAGGGCACCGTGAACACCACCCCGCGCTTGTAGCTCTCGTGCAACAGCGTTCGAAGGAACCATGTGCTGATGCGCGTGTGAATGCCCCCGTCGACGCGGTTCCACGCTTTCGCCCACCAGCGCGGCAGGTGCGTGAGGAACCAACGCAGAATTTCATGTCCTTCGAGCCGCCGAATGCCCACGCGCGCACAGGCCGCCTCGCCGATCAGGATCTCGACGTACAGATGCATCACGGTCGGGAGGTGGAGGAACCACCACTTCTCCTGTGGAAGCACCGTCCCGAGCATTGCCAGGTGACGTTCGGCCAGCTTGCACCCGTCCGGATTTTCTTCCCACGATTTCTCGAACCAGTTGCCGCGCCACTTCGTTTCACCGGCATAGTGGCGGCGTGAATAAGCGGCGTAGAACTCCGACGCTTCGGCGAGGCTCTCCGGCAGGTGGCTCTCGTCCTTCGGGTCGCCGGGCGGATGAATGCCCATGAGGTGCGCAAACACCCGCCACACGTAGTAGAAATCCTCCGCTTCCGCGTTCGTGAGCGGGATGTGCAGCTGGCGTAATCCGCGCACGACGAGCAGCGAGAACGCCATGATCGTGGCGAGCAGATCTTCCTGGTTGATCGGCACGCCGTACTTCGCCCGATAAGCCGCGTAGCCCCCGTTCTTGTCGCGCTGGTCGAGGATCTTCGGCGCCACGTTCGAACGCACACCGGCGTGCAGCAAGCGCATCTGCTGTGCGTTGAGCAGCGCGACGCCCGACCGCTCGAAGCTCTGCGGGCTCGACACGTTCACGAGGAGCTGAAGCGTTCCCATGAGCCGGTGATAGGTGTGCGCCAGCAGCTCGCCCGAGATGTTGAGAATCTTGGTCGCTCCCGCCGCCGCGTATCCCTCGGGGAGACTCTTGCACAGGAGCGCGAGCACCGACGGAACCATCCGCTCGTTGAACACGATCTGGCCGCGGATGACGCGATCGCGATCGACCCACTCCGGGAGTTGCGGTTGCCGACAGTGGTTGCACCACGCGTAGGTGTCGGCGAAGAACTGCTTCAACGCCTCGGGCGCATCGTCGGCCAACCGCTGATCGTTCTGCGTCATGGGCGTGAACACCCGGCGAACGACGGCCGCACAGTTGTCGACCTTGGACAGCTCGACGGCGCAGCGGTCGGCTGCCTCGTCGCCGAACTGGCGAAGCCCGTCGAGGAACGCGTCGTCCGACCAGCGCGACTTGCCGAGGTGCGCGGCCATCGCGGTCGACTCGCGGCCCGCTACGGTCGTGGCGGTATTCGGAGTGAGCGGCGTCGTCGGCACTGTGCTCGCTGGCTGGGTCATTGGCGTGTCCTCGAGGAACGATCACCGCCCGGCATCGGGCGAAGCGAAGCTAGCATTGCGCGCGCGCGCCCGCCATTCTCCACTCTCATGAGCTACCGCATACTCGGCGCCGGCCCCTCGGGGTTGGCCGCGGCAATTACGCTCGCCAAGGCCGGACACGCCGTCGACGTGTACGAACGGCGCGGCGACTGCGGTGCCCGGTTCGGCGGCGATCTACAGGGCATCGAGAATTGGTCGACGTCGCTCGACGCCCTCGAGGAGCTGCGCGCCGCGGGCATCGCAGTCGACTTTCACTGCGCGCCGATCTCACATGCCATCCAGACCAACGGCGTGCGCGACAGCTCGCTTTCCTTCGCCCGCCCTGGCCTCTATCTCGTCAAACGCGGCGCGGCGCACGACACGCTCGATCAATCGCTGAAGCGGCAGGCGCTCGCCGCGGGGGCTCGCCTGCACTTTCGCGAATCGATCGACCCCGAGCGCGCCGACATCGTCGCCACCGGCCCACGCGGACGGAAGATCTTCGCGATCGATCGCGGCGTCGTCTTCGACACGGACGCTCCCGACTGTGCCGTGGTGCTCATGGACGACCGGGCCGCGCCCAAGGGCTACGCGTATCTGCTCGTGAGCGGGGGCTACGGCTGCCTCGCGACGATGTTGTTCGAAGACTTTCCGTCGATCCACGAGCGGCTCGCCTATACGCGCCGCCTGCTCGAATCGCGATACGGCGTCACGGTTCGCAATCCGCGTCCGGTCGGCGGGGTGGGCCATTTCACTCTGCGTGCGGAGTTCAAGAAGGGCAGCGCGCTCCACGTCGGCGAGGCGGCGGGGCTTCAGGATTTCCTCTGGGGCTTCGGCATTCGCAGCGCGATTCGCTCCGGCGTTGGCGCCGCCGGCTGCGTGCTCGAGGGCCGCGATTGGCAAGCGCACGCTGACGCGCAGTTCTCGAGCGCGTTGCGGGCGAGCGTCGTCAACCGGTTTCTCTTCGAGAATCTCCGGCATGGCCGGTACGCCGTGCTCATGACGCTCTTCAAGCTTGGCGGTCCGCACGCGCTGCTTCGCGCGATCTCCCGGCTCAATCCCCTGCACCGCGTGCTCTTTCCCGCGGCCCGGGCGTACACGCGCCGCCGCTACCCGCAGATCGAGATCTAGTAAACCGCACTGCCGCAGGATACCATAGACAGGCGCGATCTCTCTCACCGCAGCCCCTCTCCATTCCCGCGGCGATGCAGCCTGGAACGTCGATCGGCCCCTTCCAAATCGTCGCGCCGCTCGGTGCGGGCGGCATGGGTGAAGTATTTCGAGCCCACGACACGCGTCTCGAGCGCGAGGTCGCGCTCAAGCTGCTGCCGTCGTCGTCCGTCGCCGACGAGCGCGCGGTAGAGCGTTTCGCGCGCGAGGCGCGCGCCGCGTCGGCGCTGAACCATCCGAACATCGTCACCATCTACGACATCGGTGAGTCGGCGTTCGGACGCTACATCGCGATGGAGCTCATCAAGGGACGCACGCTCGCCACGCTGATCAAGGCCGGCGGCGCGGAGGCGACCGCGGTCGACGTCATCGCGCAGGCCGCGGAAGCGCTGGCCGTGGCGCACGAGGCGGGCATCGTGCACCGCGACATCAAGCCCGAGAACGTGATGGTGCGCGACGACGGCTACGTCAAAGTGCTCGACTTCGGGCTGGCGCGACTGCTCAACCCCGGCGCGCCCGACGGCGCAGCGACGCGCGAGGGCACCAACATCACCGAAGCAGGCATGGTGCTCGGCACCGTTCGCTACCTCTCGCCCGAGCAGGGCTGTGGTGAGCTCGTCGGCAGCCCCACTGACGTCTTCGCGCTGGGCGTCGTGCTCTACGAGCTGCTCACCGGCGTCCACCCGTTCGCCGCCTCGAGCACCATGGGGATGCTCGGCGCGATCCTGTCCCGACCCGCCGCGGCGCCCTCGACGCATCGCGCCGGCCTCTCGCCGGCGCTCGACACGCTCGTGCTGCACATGTTGTCGAAAGAATCCGCGCCCCGCCCCACGGCCCGCGAGGTGTCGGACACCCTGCGCGCCTACGCCGGCATCGGCAACCGCGCCGGAGGACGAACCGGCGGGTCGGACCACGCGACCGCGCCCGCCGGTGGTGACACCGACCGCAGCCGCATCGCTGCCGCCCGCCCCCCCGACCGCCCCTGGATCGTGGGCCGCGAGCGCGACCGTGAGAGAATGCTCATCGCGTACGCGAACGCGGTGCTCGGCACGGGATCCGTGCTCTCGCTGTCCGGCGAGCCGGGCATCGGCAAGACGACGCTCGTCGAAGATTGCCTCGTGCGCATGACCGATTCCTATCCGTGCAGCCTGGCGCGCGGCCGGTGCTCGGAGCGCCTCGCGGGAACCGAAGCGTATCTGCCGATTCTCGAGGCGCTCGACGGCGTGCTTCATCACGACCGCGACGGTGCCGTGCGCGAGGTGATGGCGCGCGTCGCCCCCACCTGGTACGCCAACGTGCGCACCGAGTCGGCCGCACGCGTCGTCGAGGAGTCGACCGACCTGCGCGCGGTGTCGCAAGAGAAGATGAAGCGCGAGATCGCCGTGCTGCTCACCGAGGCGAGCCGCGTCATGCCGGTGGTGCTGTTCATCGACGACTTGCATTGGGCCGACGCGTCCACCATCGATCTGCTCGCCTACCTCGGGCCGCGCATCACCGAGCTGCGCGTACTGATCGTGCTGACGTACCGGCCGTCGGAGATGCGCCTCGCCAAGCATCCGTTCCTCTCGGTGCAGCTCGATCTGCAGGCGCGCGGCATCGCCAGCGAGATCGCGCTCGACTTCCTGTCGCGCGAGAACGTCGTCGAGTTCCTCGCGCTGCAGTATCCCGACAACCACTTCCCCGCCGACTTCGCGCGCGCCATCCACGACAAGACCGAGGGCAACCCGCTCTTCATGGTCGACGTCGTTCGCTACCTCGGCTCGCTCGGCGTCATCGCGCAGACAGATGGCAGTTGGGGGCTCGCGCGCTCGGTACCGGACATCGTGCGCGAGCTGCCGCAGTCGGTGCGCAGCATGATCGAGCGCAAGATCGAGCAGCTCGGCGAGAGCGACCGGCGGCTGTTGTCGGTAGCCAGCGTGCAAGGCTACGAGTTCGACTCGGCCGTCGTTGCCGCGGTGCTCGGCCTCGATGCCGCCGACGTCGAAGACCAGCTCGTCACGCTCGAGCGCGTGTACGTGTTCGTGCATCGCGTCGAGGAGATCGAGCTCCCCGACCGCACGCTCACGGTGCGCTACCGGTTCGTGCACGTGCTTTATCAGAATGCGTTGCACGGCGCCCTCACCGCGAGCCGTCGCGTGAGCTACAGCGCCAAGGTCGCCGCCGAGCTCGAACGGCATTACGGCGCGCGCGCCGGCGACGTGGCCTCGGAGATCGCGGTGCTGTGCGAGACGGCGCGCGAACCGGGCCGCGCGGCGCAGTACTATACCCTCGCCGCCGAGCGGGCCTCGCAGGTCTTCGCCTACGACGAAGCCGAGGCGCTCGGCCATCGCGGCCTGGCGCAGGTCGCGCTTCTGCCCGAAGGGCCGGAGCGCATCGGCCTGGAGCTCGGATTGAGTCTCTCGCTGGGCTTCACGAATCTCACACGCAAGGGCTTCGCGCACCCCGAGACGGCGGAGCACATGAACCGGGCGCGCCAGATCTGTCACATGCTCGGCGAGATTCCGCCGCTGGCGCCGGTGTTGTTCGGCCTCTGCCTCTTTCACATCGCCAGCGACCGCGTGCAGGAAGGGTACGACGACGCCGAGCGGTTGCTGCGATTGGCCGAAGGCACGGGTGAAGCGGCGCACCGCATGATCGCGCACTGCGCGGCGACGGGCTCGCTCGCGCACCTCGGCCGCCCCGAGGAGTCGCTCGACCATTTTCGACGCGCCACGGAATTCTTCGATCCCGCGCGCCGCATGACCGACCGCGAGCGCTTCCATTCGGATCCGTACCTCATGGCGGCCTGTGAGGCCGTGCGCGATCTGTGGCCCATGGGGCGGTTCGACGAGGCGCGGCGGATGAGCGAGCGCACCATCGAGCTGGCGCGCATCACCCTCGATCCGCGCGATCGCGCATTCGCCGGTCTGTTCGCCGCCGAGTTGCAGCTCGAGATTGGCAACTTCGCGGAAGCGGAGCGCATCGCCGCCGAAGCCATCGCGTTGTGCGAGGAATACGGCATCGCGTCGGAGCGCCTCTGGAATCTCAGCTACCACGGCGCCGCGCTGCGCCATCTCGGACAGGCCGAACGCGGGCTCGCCGAGATCGAGGGAGCGCTCAACGTGCTGCTCGCCATCAGAGGACTGGTAACGGTGCCGGAATTCTGCGGTTATCGCGCCGAGTCGCTCGCCGCGCTCGGCAGGTTCGACGAGGCGTTGAGCGCCGTCGACCAGGGCTTGGCGATCGCAGCCGATACGAGCGAGCATCTCTGGGACGCGAACATCCTTCGCATTCGCGGCGACCTGTTGCTCATGCGCGTTGCCGAAGGAGCGTCGACGGAGAGCGACATCGACACGAGCGTCGCCCTCGCGGAACGCGCGTATCTCGACGCGATCGACGATGCGCGGACGCGCGGCACGCTCACGTTCGAGCTCCGCGCCGCGCTCGGCCTGGCGCGCCTGCGCGAGGCGCAGGGCCGCGCCGACGAGGGGCGAGACATGGTGGCGGACGTCTACGAGAAGTTCCCGCCCGCGAATGGCGTCGACGACTTGAACGCGGCTCGCGAACTGTTGGGCCGGTCGGAGGGCTCCGTCACGCAGTCATCCTGAGCGGGCGTAGCGACCACCTTTCATCCCGCGTGAGCAAAGCAAAACTCGGGATCTGCCGTTTCGGTCGTGTAACCAGCGCTGGGCGAACCCGCGCTAGCGCCAGGCCACCAACGCCGGCATCGCCGCCACCTTCTCGGCCAGCGACAGCGGCTCGCCGCCGATCCGGTTCGTGAGCACGATGACCGTCAGTCCCTCGTCCGGGTATTTGACGACGGCGTTCGTGAACCCGCGCGTCTCGCCGGTGTGCCAGACGTGCAACCCGCGCGCGCCGCGCTCGGTGTTCCATCCGAATCCGTAGTGCGACACCGCGCCCTTGCTCAGCGTGTACGGCGTCCATGCCTGCTGCTGGAGATCGGCGCCGAGCAGTGTGTGCTCGTCGAGCGCGCGGTTCCACGCCACGAGATCGTGCGTCGACGTGTAGATGCCGCCGTCGCCAAGGGTCGCGCTCGTGCTGCTCTGGTCGGCGCGCCGAATGCCGGACGCCGTCTTCGAGTAACCGAAGGCCCTCTGCGGAATCGCGGACACGCCCGCCTCGTACGCCACCGTCGAATCCATGTGGAGCGGCGCGAAAATGCGGTCGTGCAGAAACGACGCGAACGGCTGGTGCGACACCGCTTCGACGATCAGCGCCAACAAGACGTAGCCCGTGTTGCTGTATCGATACGCTGAACCGGGCGCGAAGTAGCTGCTGTCGGCGCGGCGAAGGAGCGCCGGGATCTCCCGGTCCTTCACCTGGACCTTCTGCGTGTCCGGCACGAAGTCCTCGTACGCCCATAGTCCCGCGGTGTGCGTCAACAGATGCCGTACGGTGATCGGCTGTCCGTGCGTCGGCAATCCGGGCAACAGGTCCGCGACGCGGTCGTCGAGATGCAGCTTGCCGTCCTTGACGAGCAGCAGGATCGCCGTCGCGGTGAACTGCTTCGTCACCGACGCCAGGCGATAATTCGTCCGCTCGGTCGCCGGCACGTGTGCCTCGAGGTCGGCCATGCCGTACGCGCGGCTCGCCACCACCGTGCCGTTCTTGATGACGATGACGCTCGCGCCCGGCACGACGGTCCTGTTGTACGCGGCGAAGATGGCATCGATGTCGTGCACCGCGGCGGGCGGCAGGTTGCGTTGCGCCTTCGCGCTCGCCGGCATGACGCCGGCGAGCCCGAGGCCGACGAGAAGGAGCGTGGCGGTACCAAACCGAATAGATCGCATCGTCGTTCCAGAACAGTGAACGACAATTATGGCGCCAACGGGCGCGCTGCGTCAGCGGTCGTCCGCGATTTCGCTCCTTCTCGCCTGCCCTTCCCTACGGTCGTTTGCCGTCCGTACCATCGCCGCTCGACACAGCTCGGCCGCCTGGCCGGCCGCGAATGGGCGGACCGAGCACCTTTGCGTCCATCGTGACGAACCCGAGCCTCAAGTCGGTTCCCTCGCGGAAGCGCGACATGCCTCCGAGCTGGAAGACCAGATCCTTCGGCGCCGACAGGGCATCCGGGAGTATCATGCCGCCCGTGAGCTGCGGAGTGAAGTCCCATACCGCGCCCACACCGCGCAGCTGGTTGTCCGGGTTCGCGATCTCGATCGTCTTCGCGTTCTCAGACGTCAGCACCAGCACGCGCGTCTTGAGCGGGCCGCGCACCGTGTCCGTCTTCGACAGATTGCGCAACACCGTCCGGAAGGTGACGCGATTGGCCTGGCGATCGTAGCTCGTCGAGATGGTCTCGAGCGCCACGCGCGACGACAGATTGCTCAATCCCGCGAGATCTCCGCCGCCGTTGACAGCCACGGCTCCGGTCACGCGGACCGTCGCCGTCCAGAGCTGGGCCATACCATTTCTGTAATCGATCCACGCCGGATGAAACGCGCCCGCGGCATCCGCCGTGAAGGCGCCGTTGTGCCCCGGCGCGAAGGTGAAGTTCGCGTAGCTCAGCCGGCCGGCAAGCGACACCACTGCCCCGCCGCTGCGCGCCGTATCCGCTCCTCCCCGCCCTCTCCCGCCGCCGCCACCGCCTCCGCCGGCCGCTGCCACCCACGTCTCGCTCATGCCACCGAACAGGCTCGGCTTGTCGGTGATCTTCACGCTCGGTGTCCACGTCTCGCCACCGTCGAGCGACGCGCGCATGCGGATGTTCCAGCTGATGTTGTCCTCGAAGTCGCGACGATCGTACCACGCGACGGCCACGACGCCGTCCTTGTTCACGGCGACGACTGGCGTCACGTTGTCCGGTCCGTTCACGAGCGGATCGGCCGACGCACGATCGTCGTTGATGATCTGCTCGCGCGACCACGTTTTCCCCTTGTCGCTGCTATACGAAAGCATGATCTCGAGCCGGCCGCTGCGGAAATCCGACCACACGACGTAGACGCGGTCCTTGAAGTGCACCGAGCCGGGATCCGAGGCGAGGTCCGGAATGACGGCCGCTTCCGAACGTGGACGATTCATCCAGTAATCGCCGATGCGGTTGGCTGTATTCCACGTCTCGCCGCCGTCGGTCGATGTGATGACGTCGAGCCAGTAGTTCGCCGCGGGCAACGGTGTGCGCGCCGCGAGCCCGCCGCGCGCTCCGCCGCCGACAGCGTTCGCCGCCGGCTTGCGGTGGCCATAGAGTGTCATCAGCGTGCCGTCGGACAGCACGACGCTGTTCGACATGCCGAGGATTCCCTCGGGGCGCGGCGCGAGGCGCACGATCGGATTGCCGTACGTCGAGCCGCCGTCGGTCGAGGTGAACAGCGCGACGGCATTCTCCTTTTGCGTTCCGCCGAATCCCGCGGGGCTGCTGTCGGACACCCACGGTACGCTCACCGTGGAATTCATGTACACACGGCCGTGATACTTTCCGGGCGAGAAGTCGGCGACCATGTACTCGCGATCCCACCCGTAGGCGGGCGGCGTCTTCGTCGGCGGATCCCAGGTGCGGCCGCCGTCGCGCGACCGGAACATGCCCCAGCGCGCCAGCGTGGCGAAGAAGGCCGATCCGTCGACGCCATACGCGACCGCGGCATCGGCGGTGATCGTCGAGTCGCGCCGCTCCAGCGACACGCTCCAGGTCTTGCCCGTATCGAACGACACGTAGGCGATCGACTTCGTGCCGACCGTGTCGTGATAGGCGATGTGCGCCGCGGCGAGCAGGCGGTCGGCGTGGTTCGGATCGGAGGCGATCACCGGCTCCGAGTGCGCGTCGCGCGCCCGTCCGGCGCTGATCTGCACGTTGGGACCAACGACGATCTGCTGCGCGCCCAGCGCCGGCGGGATCAACCCGCCGGCGAGGACAGCCATGAGTAATCTCTGATGCATTGTACGTGTCCTCACGCGTTGCGGTCGATACAGCCGTGAAAGTTCGGATTGGTGTATTCGTTGTCCGTCACCGGCAGGTTCACGTCGGTGCCGTACGTGCCACTCTTGTAGTAGCTGCCCACCGGAAAGACCTGGTCCTGGGTCCGTGCATACTGGCGAATCAGCCGGCGGAGACTGCCGAGCCGGATGCCGCGGCCGAACTGCCAGAACCCCGCCTCGCGGAACAGCAGTGACACGGCGGCGTCCGTCGTCGCCGGCGTCGCGAGCGTGGACATCGCCGCCACCTTCAGATTGCCGATCTGCTGCGGCGCCGTGCGCAGCGCGTTGAGCGTCGTCATCATGCCCGCGATGTCGCCCGCGTTGAGCTTCGCCTCCGCTTCGATGAGCCGAGCGTCGATGCCGCTCACCACCGGAACCGGGTCGCTGCGGCCGGCCCAGATCAACTGGCCCACCCACGGCGTGTAGGCGTCGATCGCCCGAATCGTCCCCGTGGTCGCGCCGGTCGTCGGCACCCGCGGATCCTTCGCCGAACCGAACGGCAGCGCGTTCTTGACGACGTTCAACTGTCCGTTGAAGAAATCGAAGCTGTCGCTCACGACGTACCGCGACGACGCCGCGATGCCGTTCATCGACCAGGGCCCGTTGTCGGCCGACGACGTGGAATACGTCAGGTTCCACGCGAAGGTCGTTGGCACCGCCGTCACCAGCGCGGCCGCCTGCGTCAGGTTGGCGCGATCGAGATCCACCAACGCGCGCGCCTTGGTCACGAGCAGGCCGTTCTTCACCTGCGTACCGAAGACGTTGCTCGCCGCCACACTCGGCAGCAGCGCCAACCCGGAATCCAGCCGCGCGAGCGCGAGCGTGAACCCCTGCTTGTTCGTGGACGAAGCCACGTACACCGGCGCGCCGTCGACCGTGGATCCATACGGAATGCCGTTACAGAAATTCTCGCTCAGGTTCATCTCGAGGAAGCCGAGGGTCAGATACATCTCGGCCATGTTCTCGGCCTTCTCGGGGGAATACTGGCGAATCGCCGCGATCGCGGCCGAGATGAATCCGCGCGCCTGCTGGGCGGCAGTGTACTGGCTCTGCACCTGCGAGTTAGTCGTCGTGATGGTACGCCGGTCGGTCTCGTCGGTCTGGAAGAAGGTGTCGCCGGACTTCCATTCGTCGGCCAGCGTGCCGGCCGACGACCACATGCTCGTGGCCGAGTTTCCACCGGTCGCGCCCTGGAACGCCGACAGGGCGCCGAGGCGCAGCGCCTCAGCTCCCACGGCGCCTTGCACGTTGTCCGGGCCGATCACGCCCGGTTGTTGCGGGGACAACAGCTCGTCCTTGACGTTGCAGCCCGCGGCGGCAACGAGCGACGCGGCCGCGATGGCGGCGGCGACCACGGAGCGAGCGCGAAAGGTCAGATGACGCATGGCTTTCTCCTCCATGGCTAGTAGTTGAGACTGAGGCGGGCCGTGAAATAGCTGCGCAGCCCGCTCGTCGAGTAAGTGTTTTGCACGTCGCCCGTGGTCGCGTAGTTCGACTCGGGATCGGGACCGGTATAGCGCGTCCAGATGTGCAGGTTCCGGCCGGCGAAGGTGACTCGCGCGTTCTGCGCCCGGAGTCGTCCGGCGATCGCGTTCGGCAACGTCACCGTTGCCGACGCCTCGCGGAAGCGCCAGAACTGGCCGCTCTGGAGGAAGCCGGCCGCCGACGTCGGATTGGCGTTGCGTGTGGCGATGTTCGCCGCCTGCTGCGCCAGCGACGCATGCGGATCCGACGCGCCCGGACAGGAGTTCGACTGAGCGCACTGGATGTTCGCCGTCTGGTTCAACACCGAAAATCCGCCGCGGTAGTCGAACAGGAAGTTGAAGCGCACCTTCCGCCGCAACACCTCGATGCCGTTCTGGACCGAGATGATGTCGCGCGGAATCGAGTAGCCCCAGTACGCGAAGGTCGCCGCGACCTGTACCTCGTCGGTGGACAACACGCCGTCGCCATTCACGTCGGCGTAGGTGTACGGGCGATAGAACCACCCGTTCACCGACTGGCCGATCGAATCGCGGTTTGCTCCCGTCCCCACCGTCTTGTTCGGCTGGCCCGTCGCGTCGTTGCCGAGGCTCACGATGCGGTTCCCGAGATGCGACGCGGCGATCGTGGCGTCCCATGCCAGATCGCGGCGGTCGAAGACGTTTGCCGTCAGCACGGCTTCGATGCCGGCGTTCTTGATCGAGCCCAGGTTCTTCAGCACCGTGGTGTTCGACGGCGCCGCGGACGGCGCGATCGGCTGTTGGATCAATGCGTCGTGCGTTTGCTTGCTGAAATAGGTCAGCTCGAGATTTACGCGACTCGACAGCCCGCGCGTATCGATGCCGACTTCCCATTCCGCCGACGTTTCGGGCTTGAGGTTGGCGTTGCCCAGCGAGTTGGCGCGCAACCCCGGTGTATCCGTGCCCGACGTCGACGTGAGGTTGTTCGTCGTGTTCACGGTGAGCGTACGGTACGTCACGAGCGACGACGTGGAGCCCGGCTGCACGCCCGATGCGCCGTATGCGCTGCGCACGCGGAACTGGTCGAGGAATGAGAGTTTTGGAAAGAACGCCTCGTCGGAGATCAGCCACGAGAGGCTGAGCTTCGGATACAACACGCGCTGGAAGTTCGAGCCGAACGCGCTGTTCTGATCGGACCGCACCGCGGCGATGAGGAAGAGCCGGTCGCGCAAACCTACCTGCTCCTGCGCATATACCCCGAGCGTCTTCACCGCGGTGGCCAGCGTGCCGTTCACGGTGGGAATCGCGCCGGCCTGCGGCACCGTGGCTCCGGGCGGAAGGATGTCGCCCGTCGCGACCGATGCGTCGTTCTCGGCATTGATGTAATCGCTGCCGAACGTCGTCTTGAGCGCCGCCCACGGCCTGGCCTGCCAGGTCGACGTGCTCACGATCTTCGCCGAGAATTGCCGGTCGTTGGTGTGCGACACGGACGAGCGGCCCTGCCGGATCGTGCCCTGCACCGGACATTCACCGTACCGACACAGGCTGAGATCGGACCGACCGGCCGCGTCGACGCCCATCGTTCCCTGGTTCTCCATCCACGACGTCGGCCGCCAGTTGGCGTTGAAGCTTCCGATGAGCCGCTGCACGCCGTACTGGGTCAGGAGCTGGTTCATCTCCGAGGGCACGTAGCCGTTGTAGCCGTGCAGGTCCTCGCCGAGCTGGCCGCGCGCCGTGTACCCCGGCCCCGGATGCGTGAAGCCAGGGCTCGTCATCGACTGGTACTCGACGCTGAAAAAGCCGTTGTTCGCTCCAGGCACGCGTTCGTCCGTCTTTACGTAGCCCGCCGTCGCGGTGAGATCGAACTTCGGTGTCAGCGTCGCCGTGATGTTGGCGCGCAGATTCTGCTGTTGCAGCGCTTCCGGATACATCCATTCGTCGCGGATGCCGACGCCGATCGAGTCCAGGCGCGACACGGAGAAGCCGGGCATCTTGTATGGACCGATCTCGTTCTGCATGTCGCCACTGATGAAGTAGCGCACCGCGTCGTTGCCCCCGCTCACCTGCATCCCATACTGGTTGCGATGGCCGTAGGACAGCGGCGAGAGCGAATCGGTGTTCATGATGTTCAGCGACGTGGAGCTGTCGACCGCGCACGACTTGGCGGCCACCTGAATCAACAGACAGCGCGCGCTCGACGCCGAGGCGGTGTGCCCGAGCAGCGCATACGCGGTGAGATATTGGTTGCGGTCGTCGACGACGCCGGCCTCCGCATTCCATGCCCACCTGGTGTTGCCGGCTTTACCACGCTTGGTGGTGATCACGACCACGCCATTCGCGGCGTCGGTGCCGTACAGCGTCGCGGCCGACGGTCCCTTGACGATCTCGATGTCTTCGACTTCCGTGGGGTCGAGCCCCGTGAGGTAGCTCGTCGCCGCGCTCGTCGTTCCCGTGCCGTTCGCGCCGACGTTCATGCGCACGCCGTCGATCACGAAGATCGGCGCGTTGTTCAGCGACAACGAGTTCAATCCGCGAATGCGGATCATCGGCGGTGCGCCGGTATTGTTCCCCGAGATCACAGTCATGCCGGGCGTCTTTGCGACGAGCAGGTCGGCCGCGTTGGTGACCGACGTCTCCCCCACCCGCTTGCTCACGTCGCCGAGCGTGGCGACGGCGTTCCCCAGCTCGACTTTGCGCTGCACGCCGGTGGCGGTCGTGACGACGTCTTGCAGCTGCACGATGACGTGCTTGAGCTCGAAGTCCTGCGTTATCGCGCCGCTTGCGCCGACGGTGACGGCGCGGACCTGCTCCGCGTAGCCCACGTGCTGCACGCGAACTTCGGCGCGGCCGTTCGCGACCGCGCGCAGCGTGTACCGGCCTTGCGCGTCGGTGTTCGTTGCGATCATGGCGCCGACGACGCTGACACGCGCGTCTGCGAGCGGAAGGCCAGATTCGAGAGCGGTCACCCTGCCCGCAATGCTGGCGGTCTGCGCGAGCGCGCGATGAGTGGTGAGCGCCAACACGATCGGAATGAGAGCGCCGAGGCCAATGGCGCGCGTGCGCGGAGCGGCTAGTCGCATGGATCCCCTCCCAGGCAGGGTATCGAGCAGGGGCGACGACAACGTCGTCCCTGACGCGGCGCAGCGTGATGGTTCGCTGCGTTGAGGCACGAGGTGGGGGCTCGGCCCTGGGAGAGCTGGCGACTCGACACGGGTCGTACGCATGGATCGACGTCGGGCGGCGCCGCGAGGCGATCGATTCGTGCATACGTAACGTCCCTACCGATCTGCGCGGCCGAAATGGTATACCGCGCGAGAAGAGCATCGTCGCGCCAAGCGAGGTTGTCAAGCGACGTTGTCGAGCGACGTTGTCGAGCGACGCCTCGAGCTGTCGCTATTTCCCCGACACCGCGCCGCTGCGCACGGCGCTACCCACCTTCATCACGAAGCGAACGCGACGCGTCGCGCGATCATCGCAGTCCCACCAATCCCTTGACCGACGCGCACAACTTGGCCGAATCGAAACCGACTCCCTTTCGGAATACGGTCTCGACGTTCCGAATGTCGCCCGGCGTCCGCACCGGATCGCCGGCGAGCACCACGAGGTCCGCCTGCATCCCCGGCGCTACCGTGCCGACCCATTTGTCGAACCCCAGGATCTTCGCGCCGTTCGACGTCATGATCTGAATCGCTGGTCATGCGCCATGCGAACGTCAGGCGAATGTCATGCGAAGAGGCCAACCTGGCCGCCGGTGTGCCAGAACAACACCGTCTCGTCGTCGCCAAAGCGGCCCGCGCGCACGTACGCGATCAGCGCAGCGAGCGCCTTCGCCGAATACGTGTGATCGACGAACAGTGCCTCCGTGCGCGCCGCGAGCTGCTGTGCTTCCCGCGACTGATCGGTTGGAATTCCATAGCCGTCCCCGACGAAGCCGGCATCCACTTCGATCGGAGAAGCCGACGCGAACGCATCTCCGGGAGAACCGAGCAGCTGCCCGACGCCCATGACCACCTGTCCGACCTTGCTCGCGATCGCCGACGCGGGATCGTCGCCGCTAATGCCAATCACTCTGGTCGGCAATCCGTGTAGAATCGTTCCCGCCACCAAGCCCGCCTGCGTTCCGCCCGACGAGCCCGCGTGCACGATGACGTCCGGCGGCTCATTGAGCTGCGCGACGAGCTCTCCCACCGCGCGCGCAAACCCGAGCGCCCCGAGCGGCGTCGACGCGCCCAATGGAATGAAGTAGGGTCTCCTCCCTTCTTGCTGCAGCCGCTCCACGGCCGCCACCACTGCACCCGCTCGCTCGTCTCGCGACGGGATGTACTCGATCTCGGCGCCGAGCAATCCATTGATCAGCGCGTTCGCCGTCGGACGGGCGGGCGGGCTGCCGTTCGTGATGAGCAGACAGCGGACGCCCAATCGCGCCGCCACGGCGGCCGTCACGCGCGCATGGTTCGATTGCACGCCACCCACTGTTATTAGGATATCCGCCCCGGCGGCCACCGCCTCGGCAGCAACGTACTCGAGCTTCCGTACCTTGTTGCCGCCAAAGGCGAAGGGAATCGCGTCGTCTCGCTTCACGAGCAGTCGCGGCCCACCGCCGATCGCTGCGCGCAAGCGCGGCATCTCGTCGACCGGTGTGGGACCTGCCATGAGCGAGACGAAAGGGGTCGCAGAGAGCTCGCTGAGCTCGTGGGAAAGCGTGAGGATTGTTTGCTCCTGGAAGGGTTGCAGGAAGGGTTGCCCGAATTGAGCGAGGCGCGCCCGGGGCTGCAAGGCCGCCGCTACCTTTCCGCGCATGCCACGACACACGCATACCGCATCCAATCTGGAGCTCGACCAGGAGACGATGCGGCGACTGGGACATCGGATCACCGACGTCGTCGCCGAACACATCGCCACGCTCAGGGACCAACCGGCGCAGCGGTCGCTCGACCGCGCCGACACGAAGCGTCTGATCGCCGGACCTCCGCTCGCCCACGGCACCGACTTCGAAGAGCTGCTCAGATTTCTCCAGGAGCGCGTGTTTCCGTATCATGCCCGCGAGCCGCATCCGCACTTCATGGGCTACATCCCCAGCTCGCCGACGTTTCCTGCCATCCTCGGCGACTGGCTCGCGACCGGCTACAACTTCTTCGCCGGCGTGTGGACCGTGGCATCAGGGCCCAACGAGATCGAGCTCGTCGTGCTCGATTGGTTCCGGCAGTGGCTCGGCATGCCCGAAGGAACGAGCGGCCTGCTCACCTCAGGGGGGTCGGCGGCGACGCTCACCGCTGTCGTCGCGGCGCGACACGCGAGGGACGTCAACGGCGACCTGTTGTCGCGCCTCGTGGTGTACACCTCCGACCAGGCACACTCGTCGCTGCAACGAGCAGCGTGGATCGCCGGAGTTCCACGCACCAACCTTCGCGCTATCGAGACCGACGGCGATTATCGAATGCGCGTCGACGCCCTGCGATCGGCCGTCGAAGCCGATCGCGCGGCGGGCCTCATTCCCTTTCTCGTGGGCGCCAGCGCCGGAACGACCAACACCGGAGCGGTCGATCCGCTAGACGAGATCGCCGAGGTCTGCTCCCGCGAGTCACTCTGGATGCACGTCGACGCCGCGTACGGCGGTTTCGCCGCGCTGACACCCGATGGCGCGAAGAAGCTCCGCGGAATCGAGCGCGCCGATTCGGTCACCCTTGATCCGCACAAATGGTTGTTCGTGCCCTTCGAGTGCGGCTGCATTCTGGCGCGCGACCCACGCAAGCTCGAGGAGGCGTTCAGCGTCCACCCCGAGTACCTGACCGACGTGCGCGCCCGCGAGCATGAAGTGAACTTCGCCGATCACGGCGAACAGCTCACGCGATCGTCGCACGCGCTCAAGGTGTGGCTTTCCGTTCGCTACTTCGGTCTCGACGCGATTCGCGAGGCGCTGGCGCGCGGCGTCGAGCGCGCCGAATACGCGGAGCGCACGTTGCGCGCACGAGCGGACTTCGAGATCCTCTCGCCGGCACAGTTTGGAGTGCTCTGCTTTCGCGCACGTCCCGCCGGCGTGGACGATGCCGCGGAGCTCGACGCGCTCAACGAGCGAATCAACGCACGTGTGAACGGCTCCGGACGCTTTCTGATGTCTTCCACCAAGCTCCGCGGTCGCTTCTCCCTCCGTCTGTGCACGCACGTACACCGGATGACGGAGGGAGACATCGACGAGGTGATCGCCGCGATCGTTGCCGCGCTCGAATCCGAGACTATTTCTTCGTGAACACCAGCGTCGGCTGCGGCGAGGGCTGCGTGAGCGTCAGCGATTTCACCACGCCGTTCTCAATCGAGTAGTCCACGAAAAATCCCGCCGGGAATCCCGGCGGCCCGCCCATGCGGAAGCGCGTCGGCGAATCGGCGTAGAGTGTGTACACCGGCTGCCCCGGTACCGACAATCGCAGCACGCCGTCCGCCGCCGTGACCTCGACCGTCAGCCCCGACGCCGCCGACGTGAACGTGCCCGTGAGATTCGTCGCGGCCGAGCCCGCGAGCACCACCTTCTTCGTCGTGTCCACCTTTTCCGGCCGTCGGCCAAAGGTGCCGAACCCGGCGACGTCGACGCTCTTCACTTTCGCGTCGGCGTCCAGCGCGAACGTCACCATCAGCTTGCCGACCGAGAGCTGCGTGGCCGTGGCCTGAAAGGTGTCGTAGTGCCAGTGCTCCAGCGTCGCGTCGATTCCGTTGCCGTAAGTCATCGTGAGCTTGCCGCCGTTCGCCTTGAACACGACGTCGCCGTAGAGGCTGTCGCCGTACTCACCGGCGTACTTCTCGACCGCCAGCGACGGCTTCGTGTTCGGCACGCGCGCGGCGAGGATCTTCGCGAGGGCTTCCTTCTGCATCGGTCGCGCCTTCTCGCGCGCCTTCAGCTGCTCGCCGCTCCAGTCGCGCGGCGCCGCGCCGAGCAGCGCATCGAGCGCGCGATAGAGCACGAGTGTGGGCAGCGGCGAGCCGTTCGCGTTCGTGAGAATCACCATGCCCACTTTTTCCTCGGGCATCACGGCGACCATTGCGCTCATGCCGTCGATGTTGCCGCCGTGCTGGTCGAGCTCGCGGCCGCGATAGTCCTGGAGGAACCAGCCCATTCCGTACGCTTCCAGGTGCGTGAACGGGTTCAGGGTTCGTGCCGCCGCGGGAACGGGAATCACCATCTGCGCCGTGTGCGTCTCGGCGAGCGGGCCGGCCGCGACGAGCGTCTTGCCGTTCACCTTGCCGCCGTCGAGCTGGAAGCGCACCCACTTGATCATGTCGGACGCGTTCGAGTTGATCGAGCCCGCCGGTCCGATGTTGTCGATGTTGTGATAGGGCACCACGTGCAGCGTGTCGTTCACCTCGAGATGCGGCGTTGCAACGTTGGTCTTTCCCGCGAGCGCGCGCGTCGAGCTGTTCGTCTCGTTCATGCCGAGCGGCGCGAAGATCCGGTCGCGCACGAGATCGTCCCAGGTCTTACCGGATGCACGGGCCGCGGCCTGGCCGGCGGCGAGATACATGATGTTCTGGTAGCCGAACTGCGACCGCACACTCCAGGACGGCTTGAGAAAGCGCACCCGCCGAAGGATTTCGTCGCGGTCGTAGCCACCAGCGAACCACACGAGGTCGCCGCGCGACAATCCGCTGCGGTGCGTCAGCATGTCGCGCACGGTCAGCTCTTTCGACACGTACGGGTCGAACATCTGGAGGTCGGGCAGGTATTTCGTCGCGGGGTCGTCCCAGCGCATCTTGCCGGCGTCGACCATCATTGCAACGAGCGTCGACGTGAACGCCTTCGACGCCGAGCCGATCGCGAACATGGTGTGCTCGTCCACGGGCTCGTTCTTGTCCATCGTGCGCGTGCCATATCCTTTCATGAGCACGATCGAATCACTCCTCACGATGGCGATCGCGAGACCGGGAACCTTCCAGTCGCGCATGGCCTGGGTGACATATCCGTCGAACCCCGTCAGCGGCGCGTTTTGGGCGGCGAGCGGCGAGGCGAGCAGCAGAAGTGCGGCGATGCGACGAAGCACGGGAGCCTCTTGGGAACGGGGAGAGCCCGAATATGCAGAGTGGTATACCAAATAGACAGCATCTTGTTTGCTTGACGCCGCCGGCGCCGCGCCCGCAGCTTCAAGTGATGACGTCTCTGAGACTCGGACTGGTTGCCGCCGTGGTGTGCATCGCCGCCACTCGATATGCCTCGCGGCTCCAGCCTGCGACCATCGCCCCGCCGGCCTGGAACGCCCGTGGCGCCGCCACGTACCTCGACAAGCGCATGAGCTGGTGGCTGAGCTGGCCCACCGCCGCACGTGACCACGGCACCGCCTGCGTGTCCTGTCACACCGCGGTTCCCTACGCGCTGGCGCGACCGGCCCTTCGCGCGGCACTCGGCGAGCCGAACCAGCCCGATCCTGAGCGCAAGCTCGTCGACAACGTCATCAAGCGCGTTTGGCTCTGGAAGGACGTGGACCCCTTCTACCCGGATCAGACGCGCGGCCTCCCGAAGACCAGCGAGTCGCGCGGCACCGAAGCGGTGCTCAATGCGCTCATCCTCTCCGGCCGCGACGCCGAGAGCGGCACGTTGAGCGACGACACGCGACAGGCGTTCGCCAACATGTGGGCCCTGCAATTCAGGAACGGTGATCAGAAGGGGGCGTGGGCCTGGCTGAACTTCCATTACGAGCCGTGGGAGGCGAGCAACTCTCCGTACTTCGGCGCCGCGCTGGCCGCGATCGCCGTTGGCGGCGCACCGGGCAGCTATGCGTCGACACCCGACATTCAGGAACGATTGACGTCACTGGAGGACTACCTGCGGCGCGGCGCCGACTCCGTCCACCTGCTCAATCGCGTCATGGTGCTTTGGGCCTCCGGACAATTGCCGTCGCTGCTCACCTCCGCGCAGCGCCAATCCATCGTCGATGCCGCCGCCGCGCAGCAGCAGAACGACGGCGGTTGGTCCACGGCCACACTCGGCCCCTGGAAACGCGCCGACGGAACGCCGCTCGACGCCAAGAGCGACGGCTACGCGACCGGGCTCGTGTTGCTCGCGCTGCAGCGCGGCGGCGTGGCGCGCACGGATGCGCGCGTCAGCAAAGGGCTCGAGTGGCTCGTTCGCCACCAGGACAGCGCGACCGGCATGTGGGCCGCCTCGTCATTGAACAAGACGCGCGACCCGTCGAGCGACGTCGGAAAGTTCATGAGCGACGCCGCGACGGCGTATTCGGTGATGGCGCTCACACAGAACACCGAACGACGCTGAGCGTCATCACATTCGCGAACCTTTCGAGTAATGTTTTGGCCCTTGACCTGGACTTCGCTTGTCCACGGGCCGAAGATGCAGGTATGGACATCCCTGCACCGGCTTCCGACGACGGAAC
Source organism: Gemmatimonadota bacterium (assembly GCA_028287235.1). Classification (GTDB taxonomy): domain Bacteria; phylum Gemmatimonadota; class Gemmatimonadetes; order Gemmatimonadales; family Gemmatimonadaceae; genus JAQBQB01. Next base: position 445,683 of record JAQBQB010000002.1, read on the forward strand.
CGGGATTCTCGGGGCGATGCGCGAGTTCGTCATCGACGGTTCCGCGTGGCGCGTCTTCGAATTCAAGAGTCCCGTCTCTCCAGATTTACCCACTCGTCTCACCTTCGAGACGAACGGCGTATACCGCCAAACCACGAGCTTTCCGCCGAACTGGCGCCAGGTTGATCCCGAGGCGCTCATTCTGCTCATCGGCTGGAGCAGCGACGCGGACGAGTGACGCGACGCGCCCCCCGACTACGAAACTGAATCCGATTGGTCCGGCAGCGGAGCGATTGCCTCTCCCGCCGGCTGCGTGCTGTGGGCCGAACCTGATCCCGAGGTTCGGACCCGCGTCGCGCGTAGGAGCAATCCTCGAAGCGCCGAGTCGGGGAGCGTGCCCCATCCTTCCGGGATGGGCATGATCCGACGCTTCTCGTCGCCGCACTGAAAGGTGAGCCACCCCTCGCGAACGCTCTCGTGCATTCGGAACTGGAACTCGCTGCGCCGGCGGTCGTCCGAAAAGCGCGGCAGCTCCCGGCGGTCGTCATTGAGGCGGCGCTCGATCGTGCCCGGCCGAACCTCCCATGCCTCCCAGGATCGGCCGTCGACGTCGACAAATTCGCGGTAGGCCATGGTCAGGGTGGCGAGGTGGGAAAAGGGCGCACGTATTCCACCCATTTCGTTGCATGATTCGCGCCCCTAGCACAAACAAAGGTTTGAGCATCCCGGACCCCTGCTTCCGCCGTGTCGTCCGGCATGTCGATCCAGCGCCTCCTCGTTCGACGTGTCAGTAGAGCCTAGGTTCAGCCGCCGCCGCCGCGGCCACCCGATTCCAACCCGTACCCAGGAGATACGACAATGCGGTTCATGCTGATGGTCAAGGCGAGCAAGGACTCCGAGGCGGGCGTCATGCCCAGCGCCGACCTGCTCATCGAGATGGGCAAGTTCAATGAAGAATTGGTGAAATCCGGCGTCCTGCTCGCCGCCGACGGGCTCCAGGCCAGCTCGAAGGGCGCCCGCGTGAAGTTCTCGGGCAACCAGCGCACCGTGGTCGACGGTCCCTTCTCCGAGACGAAAGAGCTCATCGCCGGCTACTGGATCATCCAGGTGAAGTCCAAGGCCGAGGCGATCGAATGGGTCAAGCGCTGCCCAAACCCCATGGGTACCGGCGAAGCAGAGATCGAGGTTCGCCAGGTGTTCGACGCGTCGGACTTCGAACCCCAACTCGTCGATTCCCCCGAAGGCCGCTCGCTGCTCGACGCCGAGAAGGATTTCCGCATGCGCACCAACACCTAGGAGCATCGCCATGCCATCGTACACGCATCCATCCGACGTTTCCAACGGCAGACGCTGGGCTGGGCGAACTCTCAGCGGCATCGCCGTGCTGTTCCTGCTGTTCGACAGCAGCATCAAGCTCCTGAACCTGTCCGTGGTCGCGGACTCGATGAATCAGCTGGGGTATCCGGTGCGGCTCGCGCCCGTGATCGGCGCGATCGAGCTCGTCTGCCTCACCGTGTATGTCGTTCCGCGCACGTCGATCCTCGGCGCAATCCTGTTGACGGGCTACCTCGGCGGCGCCATCTCGACGCATCTGCGAGTCGGCGATCCGCTCTTTTCGCACGTCCTCTTTCCGCTCAACGTCGCCGCGCTCATTTGGGGTGGCCTGTACCTGCGCGACCGGCGCGTGCGCACGCTCCTTCCGCTCGAAACCGTGCCGCCGTTGAGATGACCGCGCTCGGCGCGGACTTGCATCGCCGGAGAAAGATGGTGTGATTGCTAGCCGTGACGGCTACAGACACGCACCGCGCCATCGACGCAGTCTGGAGGATCGAGTCGGCAAAGCTCATCGCCGGCCTCGCGCGGATCGTGCGCGACGTGGGGCTGGCGGAGGACCTCGCGCAGGACGCGCTCGTCGCCGCGCTCGAGAAATGGCCGGAGACCGGCGTGCCCGACAACCCGGGCGCCTGGCTCATGGCCACCGCGAAGCATCGAGCCATCGACATGCACCGTAGAACCGCACTGCTCGAGCGCAAGCACGAACAGCTCGGGCACGAGCTCGAGGCACTACAGGAGCGCGCGGTGCCCGATCTCGTCGAGGCACTCGACGACGAGATCGGCGACGACCTGCTGCGCCTCGTGTTCACCGCCTGTCACCCGGTGCTCTCCACCGAGGCGCGCGTCGCGCTCACGCTCCGCCTGCTCGGCGGCCTCACGACGGACGAAATCGCGCGCGCCTTTCTCGTTCCCGAGTCGACGATCGCGCAACGAATCGTTCGCGCCAAACGCACCCTCGCCGACGCGGGCGTACCGTTCGAGGTTCCGCGCGGCGCGGAGTTCACCAGCCGCCTGTCGTCGGTGCTCCAGGTCATCTATCTGGTGTTCAACGAAGGCTACTCGGCCACCGCGGGCGACGACTGGCTCCGCCCCGCACTGTGCGAGGATGCGCTCCGCCTCGGCCGCATCCTCGTGGGTCTCGTTCCGAGCGAGTCCGAGGTGCACGGTCTCGTCGCGCTCATGGAGGTCCAGGCGTCGCGGGCTTCGGCGCGCGTGGATCCCACTGGGCGGCCAATCCTGCTGCTCGAGCAGGACCGCACGCGGTGGGACCGTCTGCTCATCCGTCGCGGATTGGCCGCGCTCAAACGCGCTGAGGAGCTCGGCGGTGCGCGAGGCCCGTATGCGTTGCAGGCGGCGATCGCGGCCTGCCATGCACGAGCCGCCGCGGCACCGGACACCGACTGGGAGCGCATCGCGTCGTTGTACGCCGCGCTCTCACAGGTCGCTCCCTCGCCTATCGTCGAGCTCAATCGTGGCGTCGCGGTGGCGATGGCATCAGGCCCGGAGCACGGCCTCGCGATCGTCGACGCGCTCCGCTCCGAACCGACATTAAAGAACTATCATCTGCTCCCGGGCGTGCGCGGCGACCTGCTCGCGAAGCTGGGCCGCCACGACGAAGCCCGCGCCGAGTTCGAGCGCGCGGCCTCGCTCACACGAAATACCCGCGAGCGTGATCTGCTGCTCGAGCGGGCCCGGGCTGTGCAACGGACCTAACCGGTCCGACCTGCTACTGTCCGCGAATCGCCGTCGCCGGATCGATGCGCGACGCCCGGAGCGCGGGAATCCAGCACGCCGCGATGCCCACCGCCGCCATCAACGCCGTCACGCCGGACAGCGTCACCGGATCGTGCGGGGCCACGCCGAAGAGCAGGCCCTGCATGAGCCGCGACAGCGAAAGCGCACCGATCACGCCGAGCCCGAGCCCCAGGATCACGAGCAGGCCGCCCTCGGACAGGATCATGCGCTGCACTCGACCCGAATCGGCGCCGAGGCTCATGCGAATGCCGATCTCGTTCGTACGGGCGCTCACCGAGAAGGCCAACACCGCCGCGATGCCCACCGCCGCCACGATCAGCGCGAGGATGCCGAACGACCCAACGAGCATCGCGTTGAGCCTGCGCGGCGCGACGCTCTCGTCACGGATCTGATCGACGGTGAGCACGTGCTCGATGGGCAGCTGCGGAGCGATCTCCCGAATGATGCGCGTCGCGGCCGGTGCGAGGGACGCGGCGTCGCCGCGCGAGCGGATCACCAGTCCTCCCGACGGAAAGTCGCCCTGCGAGAAAGGCATGAACATCACGGGCAGCGCCTGTGCATCGAGGCCGCCGTCCTTTGTGTTCCCCACCACGCCCACGACCGTGCGCCAGTCGCCCGACACGCCGATGAACTTGAGCACCTCGCCCGTCCACGCCACGTGCTTGCCGATTGGATCCTCGGCGCCGAACAAGCGGTCGGCGAGCGTCTTGTTGATCACGACCACGCGCGGCGCCTTCGCGTCGTCGGTCGAGATGAACTCGCGTCCCTTCAGCAGCGGAATGCCCGAGGCGCGGAAATAGTCGAGGTCCGCGGTGCGGTAATCCGACTGCGGAATGGGCTCGCCCGGGGCGGGCGGATGGCTCTCTGCCTTGACGTCGAGCATGATCCCCGCCGCACGTAGCGGCATCGTGGAACCCACGCCGACTTGGCTCACGCCGGGCAGCGCGGCAAGCTGGCTCCGCATGCGCTCGTACTGCGCGACCACCGCGGCGTTGTCCTGTGCGCCGAAGTCGCGAGGCACTTCCATCGTGAGCACGTTGTCGCCCTTGACGCCGCTGTCGACCACGGCGAGCTGTTGCATCGTGCGCGTCAGCAGCCCCGCGCCGGTCAGCAGCATCACCGACACGGCGATCTGCGCAACGACGAGCGTTTGCTGCAGTCGCTGCCGGCGCACGCCGCCCGTCGACCGCTTGCCGCCCGCCGCCAGCGACGCGCTGAGCGTGTTCTCGCGCGCGAGCTTCGGCGCGAAGGAGAGCAACACCGCGACGACCACGGCGAGGCCGATCGTGAAGGCCAACACCGCGCCGTCGATGCGAATCTCATCGGCGCGCGGGCTGTAGCGCGCCGCGAACGCGATGAGCATTTGCACGCCGCCGAAGGCCAGCACCAACCCCAGCGCGCTGCCGAGGAATGCGAGCACGAGATTCTCGGCGAGCAACAGCTGGCGAAGACGTGCCGTGCCGGCACCGAGCGCGGCGCGCACCACGAGCTCGTGCTCGCGCCGTACGCCGCGCATCAGCGTGAGGTTGGCGACGTTCGCGCAGGCGATGATCAGCACGAACGCCGCGGCGCCCATCAGCAGCCAGAGCGTGAGCTTGGCCTTCTGTCCGAGAATCTCCTGGAACGGCGTGAGTGTCACCTTGTATTCCGACGCCGCGTCGTATGCCTCCGGAAAGTCCTTGTGCTCTCGCGCCGTGATCCCGGCCACTTCGCTGCGCGCTCCGTCGACCGTGGCGCCCGGCGCGAGGCGCGCGATCATCTGCGTCATCCGGTGCGTGCGTCCGGTGACCATCATGGCGCTCAGATGATGCTCGCTGTTCACCATGTTCATCAGCGCGTCGATGCGCGCCGGGAAGTACGGCGCCGGCTGCAGCACACCGACCACCGTGACCGCCTTTCCGCCGATGCGAAGAATCTGCCCCACGACGCGCGGATCGCCGCCGAAGCGCTTCTGCCAGTAGTCGTGGGTCAGCATCATGACGGGCGCCGCGCCCTTGCCGTCGTCGCTCGGCCCGAAGCTGCGTCCGAGCACCGGCGACAACCCCATCACCGAGAAGTAGTTCCCGGTGACCAGGCCCACGTCGATGCGCACCGCGTCGCTCTTCCCCTGGAGCGTGAACGTCACCGGCGAATACTCGGCGATTCCACCCAGCGTCTTCGACGCGTTCCGGAAGTCGTTGATCTCCGGAACCGAGAACGCAACGTTCTCCCGGCCCGGGCCCTGCGCGGATTGCTGCAGGTACATCAACCGGCTGCCATCTTTGTGCGGCAGCGGCCGGAGCATCACGCCGCGCACCACGCTGAAGATCGCGGTGTTCGCGCCGATGCCCAGCCCGAGTGTCAACACGACGGCCGTGGTGAAGCCGCGGGCGCGAGACAGGCTGCGAAGGGCGAAGCGGATGTCGGGGATGAACATTGGATTCCTGCCGTGGGATGCGTTGCGGGGGGGGGCAAACGATCGGGCGGTCGTACGAGACTCTATGCTATAGCGACGAGCGGCGCAGGACTATTTCGACATCGACTCCGCTACTTCTTTCGCGCGCGCTTCGTCTCCTTTGCCTGAACATCCTGGAGACATGCGTCCAGGCGGTCGAAGCGCGCCTCCCAGTGGCGCCGGTACGCGTCCACCCAGTTGGCCACCTCCTCGAGAGGAGCCGGCGCCAGGCGGCAGGGCCGCCACTGTGCTTCCCGCCCCTGGGTGATGAGCCCGGCCTTCTGTAACACCTTGAGGTGCTTGGAGATGGCCGGCATGCTCATCTCGAACGGCTGGGCGAGCTCCGTGACCGAGGCCTCGCCGGAGGCCAGACGCGACAGGATGGCGCGCCGCGTGGGATCGGCCAGGGCGGCGAAGGTGCTGCTCAAATGGTCGTTATACATTCCGTGATTAACCGTCAGATTAAATAGCTCGATGGTTAAATACAATCACGGGCGCGATTCGTCAAGACGACGACCCCGTGGGTGGCATTCGCCACCCACGGGGTCGTCGATCTGGGACGCGAGCTCCGGCTTACGGCAGCTTGCCGAGCAGGAGATTCGCCACCATCTCCTTGAGCTTGTGGTTCTCCTCCCGCAGCGTGCGCACCTCGCGCTTCTCGTTCACCGCGGCCGCGTCATACTTTTTTCGCCAGCGGTAAAATGTCGTCTGCGTGATGCCCAGCTTCCGGCAAACATCCACAGCCGGCGCTCCAGCTCTCACCTGCCGAAGCGACTCCACGATCTGGCCTTCACTGAACTTGCTTGGTCGCATCCATGCGGTCCTCCTTCCCCGAGTACTGTCGGCCCTACGGCTTGGCGATGACGTCGGGCGCGATCAGCAGGCGAAAAATGGCCCGGCGGTTGGGCGCCTCACCCTGTGCTCCGGCGGAGTTGGGCAACTGATGGCGCTCCCCACGAGATTCGATGATGATGCGACTTTCGGCGATCCCCTTCGAGACGATGTAGGTCTTCGCCGCCTGCGCGCGTCGTTCGCCCAGCGCCATGTTGTAGGCGTCGGTTCCCTTGACGTCGGTATACCCGAGAATCGCGATCGTGAGCGGCGGGTTGGCGCGGAACTCCACGACCTTCTCGTCGAGAATGATCTTCGCCGAGTCCGTGAGCAGCGACTTGTTGAAGGCGAAGTGGATCGACGCTTCCATCGTCGCCATCGTCGCGCGAGTCGGGGCGACCATGTTGACGGTCTGCGTGCGTACGGGCGTGTTGCGCAAGGAGTCGCGAAGCGCCCGAAGTGCGTCGTCGCGGTCGCGCAGACGGCGGGTCTCGGCGGCGCTCACGGAATCGTCGTGCTGCATCATCATCGGCGCCGGGGCAGGCGCGGCCTGTGCCATCACCGTCACCGTGCGCGTCTCGCGCGACGGGCGGCGATACACGCTCAGGCCGACGCGCACGCTCTTGTACGTCTTCCAATTCTGGTTGGCGAGCCAGTCGTACACGCCGTCCACACGCAGCGCGACGTTCTCACGCAGCGCGAACTTCGCGCCCACCAGCGCGTCGAGGCCGTAGCTGTGCATGAAGTTCGTTTCCGTCGAGACGCCGCCGCCGGCTCCGACGAGAATCGACAGCGCCCCTGACTTGATCGGAACGGCGACGAGCCGACCGGAGAGGATTCCCACGTTGACGTCGCGCAGACCGTTCGGACGGGTGCCGCGCATCTCGGCGTCCTCGAACTCGAGCGCCCAGCGCGGGTCCAGAAACATTCCCACCCGGCCGCCGCCGCCGTACCCGGTCTTGAGACTGAGCGCGTTGTCGAACGACGCGGCGCTCCCGAACGCGCCGAACTCGATGGTCCCGCGTTGCTGCGCCGCGGCCGGCACCGCGCACACGAGCGCGGCGAGACCAAGCGTATATGCTCTGAATGACATTGAATCTCCTTGAAGACTTCGTGGCCGAGGCGGTGCGGAAGCCGGACGGTCGTCCGGCTCCCGCGCTCGCCGGCGTTATGGCAGAGTGATGACGTTCCCGGTGCCCAGCGTCACGGCGCCCTGACGCGCCAAGGCGCGTCCGATCAGCGTGGCGTTGTCGACCATGGTGATGCTGGTCAGCGTGATGATGTTGCCCTGGAACTGCGAGCCCGTTCCAAGCGTCGCGGAGCTGCCCACCAGCCAGTACACGTTCTTTGCCTGCGCCCCATTGATCAGCACGACGTTTCCAGCCGTCGTGAGTCCGGTGCCCGCCTTGAACACGAAGTTCGCGTTCGAGTTGCCGTTGCCGTTCAGCGTGAGCGTTCCCGTGACGCCAATGGTCGTGCCGGCACAGTAGACGCCCGGCAGTACCGTTGTTCCGCCAAGATCGGCGGTGATGGTGGTGCCGCACGGCTGCGCCGCCAGCTGGTTGTATGCGCTGGTGAGCGCAATCTGGTCGTTCGCGGCTGTCGCGTCGGCCAGATGCTGCGCGCCGGTGATCACGCACGGTGGGAATCCGCTGAGCGCGCCCCCCGGGCTGATGCTGACGTTCGCGTTGATGGTGCCGAGCGGCCCGGCGCATGTGACCGCGGTGGCGGCCATGATACCGTTGAGCGCCGCCTGGCCGAGATCGATCAGCGGTGCGACGGCAACCGCCGTCTCAGTCACGTCCGCAGTACCCGAGATCAGCCCGACCGTCGCCTTGACGGTGGCCGGATATGACCCGGCGGCGCCGCCGGCGGTGAACAGCCCCGTTGCCGGGTTGATGGTACCGGCGGCGGCGTTCACCACCGACCACACCGGCGTGATCACGAAGATGTTGCCGTTTCCATCGCGTCCCACCGCGTTGAACTGCTGCGTGGTGTTGATCGCCAGCGATGCCGGATTTGGCGTAACGGTAATGGTGGCCAGCGTCGGCACCACGTTCGTCACCGTAACCGTGGCAAAGCCCGCGGTCGACCCACTCGTCGCTCTCACCGTTCCGGTGAACGTTCCCGGCGTGTTGCCGGCTGTGAATAGACCGGTGTTTGGGTCGATGGTGCCGCCTCCGTTCACGACCGCCCATACCGGCGTGATCGAGAACGTATTGCCGCTCGCGTCCCGGCCCGTCGCGGCGAATTGCTGCGTGCCGTTGGCGAGCACGATGACCGGGTTCGGCGCCACGACGATCGTCGTGAGTACCGGCGTGACGACAACGGTCGCAAAGCTCGAGATGCCGTTGGCCGTCGCCTTGATGGTATTGGCGAAGGTGCCCGCGGTGGTTCCCGCGACGAAGGCACCGGAATTCGCGTTGATCGTGCCTCCGCCGTTCACGACCGCCCAAACCGGCGTGCTCGGGACGACGTTTCCGCCGGCGTCCTTAGCCGTTGCGCTGAACGTCACTGTGCCGGCAGTCTGCACGGTGGCCGGATTCGGCGTCACAGTGAGCGACGACACGCCGCCAGGCGTCACGCTGACCGTCGCGAATCCCGCGACCGTTCCGACACTGGCGCGAACGGTATTCGTATACGTGCCCGGCGTATTGCCCGCCGTGAACACACCACTGGAGAGGTCGATCGAGCCACCGCTCGCGACGGCGGCCCACACCGGCGTGATGGGGATGATGTTGCCCGCCGCATCAGTGCCCACGGCGGTGAACTGCTGCGCTGCACCAACCTGCAGCGACACCGGGTTCGGCGACACGGTGATCGTCGCCAGCGCGCCGGCGGTCACGACAACCGTTGCGCTGCCGGAGATGCCGCCGCTCGTTGCGACGACCGTGTTCGTATAAGTCCCTGGGACCGTGCCCGCGGTGAACACGCCGCTGGTGGCAATCGCGCCGCCGCCGGCCGCAACCGACCAGACCGGAGTGAGCGCCACAACGTTGCCGTTCGCGTCCTTGCCGACGGCCGTGAACTGCTGCGCCAGGCCGACGTTGAGCGCGATCGGATTCGGCGTGACGGCGATCGTCGCCAGCGCACCCGGCGTCACGGTGACCGTCGCGGTGCCCTTGATGCCCAAGCTGCTCGCCTGAACCGTGTTGGCGAACGTGCCCGCCACCGAGCCCGCGGTGAAGAGACCCGCAGCGCTGATCGTGCCGCCGTTGGCCACCACCGACCACGTGGGGGTGAACGGTACGACGTTTCCGCCGGCATCCTTTCCGACGGCGACGTACTGCTGCGCAGCGCCGATCGCCAATGTCGCCGGGTTCGGCGTGACGACGATCGTCGCCAACGGACCCGGAGTCACGATGACGGTCGCCGTGGCCGTGCGGCCACCGCTCGTCGCCGTGACGGTCGCGGTGAACGTGCCGGTCGCCGTGCCCGCGGTGAACATGCCCGACGTGCCGATCGTACCGCCGCCCGTGGCGATCGTCCAGACCGGCGAGATTGCCACCTTGGCGCCGGAGAAATCGGTGCCGACCGCCGTGAACTGCTGCGTTGCATTCACCGCAAGCGTCTGCGGGTTGGGCGAAATGACGATTGCCGACAACGTCCCGGGATCACTGATTCCGTGGACGTCGCATGCCGTCGTGAACAGCCCGGCGCACGCGGCCGCCACGATGACGCGTGCGATCCGCGCGCGTGGCGCCAGCGCCTTTCCGACGCGGCCTTTCATCAAACTTGTCATCAAACTCTCCTGACCTGATGCATGTGAACGCGAATTGGCGCGGACGCGCCCTAAATCGCGGAGATCTTCAGCGGCTGTGTGAGCGTGATCGTGATTGGCGTGCCGGGCGTGACCACGACGTCGCGGTCACCGGGCGCCGCGGCGCGGCCCAACAGGGCGTGCGGGATGGGCGATACGTTGGCGCCCGGTTTGTACGCGGCACCGCCGGCGGTCATCGACGTGACGTCGAGCGCGAGCACGCCGTCGGCGGCCGTTCCCGTGGCCGGCGCAAGGCGCGCGATGGTGAGCACGACGGTCGAGCCGCCGGCAATGACGACGTGCCCACCGTCGTCCATCACGTTGCGACTCACGATTGCGTTCACGCGCGCGCCGGCCTTGCTGCTGCGCGACGAGATGGAGTCCTGAATGGTCGCCAGCACCGTGGTGCCGATCGACAGGGTGCGCTCGGCCGGCGCGGCGCCGGCGGTGCCGCCGGCGGCCGCGCGGCTGGCAGAATCCCCGCTGCCGCTACCCGAGCAGGCGAGGAGGACGGACGCGAACAGTCCGCCAATGAGTATTTTGTGCATGAATGACGTTAGTGCACGTCATTTCACGCACGTATCGCCAAAATGGGTGAGCGAAGACGTAGTCCTTTTGGTGGAAGAGGACCGATCGTCCAGGCGATCGCGCGCGCTATTCGCCCAGACCGTGGGCGTAGGCGGCGATCTGCAAGCGGGTGTGCAGCGCCAGCTTGTCCATCACGTTTCGCACGTGGCTCTTCACCGTGTCCGTGGCGATGGTGAGACGCTGCGCGATCTCCTTGTTGCTCATCCCCTCGGCGATGAGCGCGATGACCTCGCGCTCCCGTCGCGTCATCCGGACCTCCTCCAACGCGGCCTCCCCACGCTCCCGCACGGCCGCCTCGGCGATCTGCGAGAAGAGCGTGCTGGTCATGCGCGGCGGTAGCACGCGCTCTCCCTGCGCCACGGAGCGGATGGTGCCCACGAAGTCCTCGAACGTCGCGTCCTTGAGAATGAAGCCGGCGACGCCGGCGTTCACGAACTGCGCGATCTCTTCGTGGGCCGGAAGCAGGTCCATGACGATGATGTGCGACTTCGCGGCTTCCTTCTGCATGCTTTCCGCCAAGCGCAGGCAATTCGCGTCGGGCAGGCCGATGTCGAGCAGTACCACCCGGGCCTGCGCCGCCTTCAACCTCGCGGTCTCGAGCCCGCTCGCGGCGAGGACCACCTCGACGTCGGGCAGCTCGTTGAGCATGTCCGTAATCCCTTCCCGAACGAGGCGATTGTCCTCGACAATGGCCACGGTGATCATGTCCGACGTGCCCCGAGGGCGCCGGCGGCACTAACCGGTAGTTTATGCATGCGCTGGAATCTCTCACCGCACGCAGAATGACGCCACCCGTCACCGGCCCTCGGCGTTAATGAACGCGATCAGGGCGTCGATCTCGGAGCGCTGGAGCCCGAGAGCGGGCATCGTGAACTGCTGCCCCGGCTTCCGCGCGATCGATGGATCGGCGAGCAGCCGGGCGAGATAGTCGGCTTGATAGCGCCGCGGCGTAAGATCCGGGCCGACTCGGACGCTCATGTTCCCGCTCACCCCGTCATGCACGTGACAGGTCACGCATCCCTTCGCGACGAAGAGGCGCCTACCCACCTGCGCGGGAGCTTCCGGCGTACGCGGGCGCGTTCCGGCGGCTACCGCCGCGATCGGATAGAGCGTGACGTGACTACCGAGGAAGCCGCTGGCGATCGTGATGGTCCAGTCGCCAGCCCGAGGCACCGTCAGGGTCGCGCGATAGTGGCCGGGGCTTCCACTCGCGGGCGCCGATGATCTCACCTGGGGCGCCCCACCCTCCTCATCGACCGCGACCAGCGTGGGCGCGAGCTGGTCCAGAAGCTTCATGCCGTGCTGCCGAACCGTGAATCCAATCTTGACCGGCTGACCGACGACGAGCCCCGCCGGCAATTCATCTACGGTGATGACCGCCCAGCCTCCGAACGCGAACGCCGTGAGCGCCAGGCCGGCGAGTGTAAGTGCGGCGAGCTGCAGGAACCGAGTGCGCATCGAGACCTCCCGGGTGTGATTGTCCGCACCCGATTGGATGCTCCCCGGAAGGCCGGTGCTTACACGGCATGAGCCGGCAACGCGCTACGCCTGGTCGTACGCCTCCTGCAACGCCCGCATGTCGATCTTGCCCATCTTCATCATCGCCTGCATGACGCTCGCCGACTTCTTCGGATTCGGGTCGCCGAGCAGCTTGCCGAGCAGCGAGGGGACGACCTGCCACGAGAGACCAAACTTGTCCTTCAGCCAGCCGCAGCGGCTCTCCTCGCCGCCGGCGGTAAGCTTGCCCCACAGGTCGTCGACCTCGGCTTGCGTTTCGCAGTTCACGAAGAAGGAAACGGCCGGCGTGAACGTGAAATGCGGTCCGCCGTTGAGCGCGAAGAACTCCTGTCCGTTCAGGTTGAACGTCACGGACACGACCGGTCCCTTGTCCCCGGGCCCCGCCCCGCCGGAGCGCGAGACCCTCCCAACCTTCGAGTTTTTGAATATGGAGACGTAGAAGTTCATCGCCTCTTCGGCATTGTCGTTGAACCAGAGGAATGGCGTGATGTTTTGCATGTGGAGCTCCCTATCGTATTTGGAGGTGAGCCAACAGATCGTCGAGCGCGTTGTAACCGGCCGCTACACCGTGCTCCATCGGCGACTTGAGGACCGCGTCGCGAATGTCCTTCGACGCATAGCGCACCGTGTTCGTGGCGGTGGTCTTGCCGTCTTGCTCGGTGAGCACCAGCGTGCCCACCGCTTCGCTCTCGTACCAGGGATCGTCGAACGTCTGGGTGTTCACGATCCGCTCGCCGGGCACGATCTCGCGATACACACCGCGCATGCCCATTGCCGCGTTGTCGGGACCGTGCCAGAGGTAGCGATAGGCGCCGCCGACCCGCAGCTCGACCTCGCACTCGTCCAGCGTCCACCCGCCGAACACGCCGAGCCAGCGCTTGAGGAGCTCCGGCTTGGTGAAGGCGTCTTAGACCATCGCGCGCGAGGCGTCGAACACGCGCGTCATTGCGATCTCGACGTCGCTCGGCGTCGTGATCCGCAGCCCACCGGGGTTCATCATCATGGTTCGATCTCCGTTAGCGTTTCGTGCGTGCACGTTTCTTCTGCTTGGCCTGCATCTCGCCGAGCAGGGCGTCGAGATTCTGGAACGAGCGCTCCCAGTACCGGCGGTAGCGCTCGAGCCATTCGTCGGCCTCGGCGAGCGGCTTCGCCTCGAGCCGCCGCGGACGCCGCTGCGCGTCATGTCCGCGCGTGATCAGACCGGCGCGCTCCAGCACCTTGAGGTGCTTGGAGATCGCGGGCTGGCTCATGGCGAACGGCTCGGCCAACTCGGCGACCGAGGCGTCGCCCGCGGCGAGGCGGGCGAGAATGGCGCGCCGCGTGGGGTCGGCCAGCGCGGCGAACGTGGCGTTGAGGGCTTCGTCGGTGGCGTGAGTGGCGATCATCCATAACCTCGGGGTTTCATAACCGATAGGTAATGGACAAACGCACCGACGTCAAGCGCCGTTACGGATTCCCTAACCCGTACAGCTTCGCCGCATTCCCGCGCAGCACCATGCGCGCGATCTCGAGCGCGCGGGCGCGGGTGATCTCGCCGTCGTCCATCATTCCGGTGAGCGCCAGGGCGAGCGCGTCGCGCCCCACGCTCGTGGTCTGCCAGCCGATCTCCTCCCAGTCGATCTGCGGCGTACCCGGCGAGAGGTCGGTCCCGAACAGGACCTTCTCCGGATACCACTCCAGCCAGTAGCGGAGCGTTCTCGCCAGCTCGCGCGGCGGCAGGAGCCACGTCTGCTCCGAGAAGTCCGTGTAGACGTTGGGCTTCATGAGCAGCGGAGCGACGGCGCTCGAGAACGGCCCTGCTCCGCCGTGCAGCAGGACGAAGCTCGTGCCGCGCAGCGTGGCGTCGTTCAACACGGGCTCGAGAAGCAGCGGGTTCGCGCCGGCGAGCGCGAAGTAGCCACCGCAGCCATAGCCCGTGTGAATGTGCACCGGCAGCCCGAGACGCCCCGCCTCGGCGGCGATGTGATGGAAGATGTAGTCCTGCAGCGCCGTGTAGTCGGCGTCGCTCGGAACGCCGCCGGTCACGTAACGCGCGTACGTGCGCCGAGCGGTGGCTTGATCTCCGCGCGTGAAGTCGAGCGAGCGGAGATAGGCCGCCTCGAACTTCACCGCGACGGCGCCCTGCTGCCGTTGACGCTCCAGGGACGCCGTCACCACCTGCGACAGATAATCGTCGAGCGACGGCGGCAGCTGGCTCTTGTTGAGCGTTCTCAGATACCGGTCGAGCAGCTGCCGCTCGCGAACGAAGAAGATCTTTCGGTCGGGCGTTACCGCGGCAACATTCGTGTTGTCGAGCGGAAAAAGGAGCGCGTCGTCGAACGGCACCCAGCGGAAGCGCGGCGATGTGAGGCCGCGTCCCATGAACTCACGGTTGGCGAGCTCGCTCTCGATGCCGAGATGGTCGAGCACCCACGCCGGATAGCTGTCGCCCTGTTCCCGTTTGATCCGCTGCTTGGCGGCGAGCAGATCGCGCACATGGGCCGGCGAAGCGTCCTCGTGCTTGTAGCCGAAGAGCGCCTTCCATGCCGCGATGAAGCGCGGATTCTCCGGCCGCCCGGTCATCGTCGGGTTGGTCGGCTCGAGCGGGTCGCACGGCAGGGCGTCGAACTCGTCGTCATTCTGCCCCGCGGCGACGAGCGCCGGCGGGTGCGAGTGATTGTCGATCGCGCGGATGGCACGGATCGCCGACAGCAGCGCGGGATCGGGCTGCTGCGCGGCGGCAATTGTGGGGAGAACGAAGAGGAGTGCAACCAGGATTTTCATCGCGGCGTATCGGCGGAGTGGTAGGACGACAAACTCTGCCGGAGGATGCGGCGGCTTGCACCTGGTGGCAAGCCGCCCCACGGAACTATCAGGCGTCGCGTGGACTATGCAGCGGCGGCGTCTGGATAGTCGATGAATCCGTCGGCGAACCCACCCGCCCCCGGCGCGAACCACGTGGCCTGGTTGGGCTCGGCCAACGGCGCGCCGCGCTTCAGGCGCTCCACCAGATCCGGGTTCGAGATGAACGGCCGGCCGATCGATACGAGGTCGGCATCGCCGCTCGCCAACACGGCGTCGATCACGTCGATGGTGTGGAACCCACCGTTCAAAATGATCGTGTTCGAGAAGATCTTGCGAATGGCATGCAGCGTGTCGACGGACACGCCGGGCGCGCCCATGCTCTCCTGCTTGACGAGGTGCACGTAGACCACGCCGATCTTCTGCAGCTCCGCCGCGAGGTACGTGTACGTCTCGTGGATCTCGGGATAGTGCGGCATGTCGCCGTGCATGTTCCATGGCGATAGCCGAATCGCGGTGCGCTCCGCGCCGATCGCCTGAGCGACACCGCGCGTCACTTCGAGCACGAAGCGCGCACGATTCTCGACGCTGCCGCCGTATTGATCCTTCCGCTGGTTGACGGCGGGATTGAGAAATTGCTCGAGCAGGTAGCCATTCGCTCCGTGAAGCTCCACGCCGTCGAAGCCCGCTTCCACCGCCAGCTCGGCGCTGCGCACGAACGCATCGCGCACGCCCTCCAACTCAGCGGCGCCAAGCTCGCGCGGCGTGCCGTTCGGCTGCATCTGCTCCTGATCGGTCCACATCAATCCCTGCGCGGGAATCGCCGACGGCGCTACGCCCGCGGCATCCGCGGGCAGGTTGAGCGGGTGAAAGATGCGCCCGGTGTGCATCAGTTGGACGAAGATGCGACCTCCCGCTTCGTGCACCGCGCTGGTGACGCGCTTCCACTCGGCGACCTGCGTCTCGTTGAAGAGCCCGGGAATCCGTGAGTAGCCCAGTCCCTCTGGAGCCGGCGCGGTCCCCTCCGTCACGATGAGTCCCGCCGTCGCGCGCTGACGGTAGTACTCGGCGATCATCTCGTTCGGCACGTTGCCGAGCGCGCGACTGCGCGTCATCGGCGCCATCACGATGTGGTTGGCGAGGGTGAGCGAGCCAAGTGTGGCGGGTTCGAATGCTCTGTGCGTCATCGGTGCGGCGTCCGTTCAAGGGTGAAGAGGATGCGATTGGCAGTCAGTCTGTAAATAACTGTATAGTTCAGATATGAACTACATGTCCAAGAAACCTGCTCGATGTCGGGTCGAGCGGCCCACGCCTTCTAGCAAACTCGGCAGATGATCCATTCCGATAACACATGGATCATTCATATCTGAATGATATATCGACAGGAGTGGCTGTCAAGTCCGCGACCTTACAATCGAAGCCCGCGGGTCGACCTACCGGACGCTGCGGCGGCCATTCCGATTGGCGCCGTGCAGCTCCGACACCGGCTTGGGTGGCGCGATGTAATACCCCTGCCCCAGCTCGCATCCGAGCTCTTGGAGTCGATTCCACTGCGCTTCGGTCTCGATGCCCTCGGCGACAACCTGCATCCCGAGCTCCTTGCCGAGGCCGAGAATCGCTCGCGCGAGTGGCGATTCTGAATCGCCGTGACCCACCCGGTGAACGAATGAGCGATCGATCTTGAGCAAATCCACGGGGAAGCGTTCCAGGTAGCCGAGCGAGGAATATCCGGTCCCGAAGTCGTCGATCGCCAAGCGGACACCCAGCGCCTTGAGCGCGCGCAATCGGTCCAGCGTCGTCTCGCTGTCGTCGACGAGCATGCTTTCGGTCACCTCGATTGTCAGGTGTTCCGGACAAAGGCCCGTGGTCGCGAGCGCGTGCGCGACATCCTGCGGCAGCTCGGGTTGCAGGAGTTGTCGCGCCGAGAGATTCACCGTCACGCCGACGTCGGGCGTCTCGACCCCCGCCAGTCCGGCGAGCTGCCACGCCGCCGCCCGCGCGCAGGCTTCTCTCATGATCCATCGCCCAAGCGGGATTATCAGCCCGGTTTCTTCGGCGATTGGGATGAAATCCAGCGGCGAGACCACGCCGCGTTGCGGATGCTGCCACCGCACCAGTGCCTCGAATCCATGGATCTCGCCGGTGCGCAACGATGCGATCGGTTGGAAATGCAGAATGAACGGCGGCTCGCCGCGACTCCCCGATTCTCGCGACTCGACCGAATCGCGCGATTCACACAGCTCGACAGCGCGCCGCAGTTCCGCCTCGAGCTCGAGACGCTTGCGCACCAGCTCGTGCATCGCCGGCTCGAAGACTTCATAGCGGCCCTTGCCGCGGCTCTTGGCGCGGTACATCGCGACATCGGCGTTCCGCAGCAGATCCTCAGCGGTCTCCTGCTCGGTGGCGACGGCGATGCCCACGCTGACCGTCACGACGATCTCGATTCCCCCGACGACGCAGGGACGCGTGAATGCCTCGATCACTCGCGCGGCCATGTGTGCGGCCATCGAGGCCACGTCCCCGGCCGACGGCTCCTCGATCAGAATCGCGAATTCGTCGCCGCCCAGTCGGGCGCACGTGTCCGACGGTCGCATGAGCGCATCGAGTCGCTGTGCGATGAGCCGCAGCAACTCGTCCCCGGCCGAGTGACCGAGACCGTCGTTGACCGACTTGAAGTTGTCGAGATCGAGAAACAAGACCGCGGGCCGCGCGCGCCCGCGGGCGGATCGTGCCAGCGCATGGCCGACGCGATCCCTGAACAGCGCGCGATTGGCCAGATCGGTGAGCGCGTCGTGAAACGCCTGATGTGCGAGTTGCGTCTCCAGCCGCTGTTGCTCCGTGACGTCGCGCAGATGTGTTTGAACCGCAGGCTGGCCGTTGAACGAGGTGGAGACGGATCTGGTCTCGACGTCGAGCATGCGTCCGTCGCTGTGCGGCATTCGGCACTGCGCGACCCCGGACCGTTCGGCGGCGGAAGCCTCGCTCGTTCCGACGTGATCCACCGACGCCGAATGCATGAGACCCGCCAAGGTGCGGCCGACGAGCGTGGATGCGGCGGGAATGCCGATCAGATTGGCCGCCGCCGGGTTTCCGTAGAGAACGCGGCCGCCCGCATGGAGCAGGATCGCTTCCGGGGATTGTTCCACGACGTCACGGAATCGCCGCTCGCTTTCGCGCAGCGCCGCCTCGGTGAGCTTACGCCGACTCACGTCGCGAATGATCGCCGTGAACAGCCGCTCTGATCCATCCGTCCATTCGCTGACGGACACTTCCATCGGGAACACTGTATGGTCGCGGCGCACGCCCTCGAGCTCCACCGATCCCATGCCGCGGCGTGACCGATCATCGGCGGCGCGGGGCCGCAGACTGTCGAGCGATCGCGAGACGAGGTCGGTGGGCGTCAGCATGCACAGCGGCTGACCGAGTACTTCCGCCGCGGTGTAGTCGAAGGTGTCCTGTGCCGCCGCGTTCCAGAAAACAATTTTGCCATCCACGTTGGCCGACACGATGGCGTCGGTCGCGGATTCCGTGAGCGATCGATATCGCGCCTCGCCGGCCTCCACGCGCTCGGCGAGGTGACGTCCATGCTGCCGATCGAGTGCGGCGCCCAGCAAGCCGACGGTGAGCAGCACGATGGCCGCGATAGTGACCGCGATCGCCAGGCCGGAAGTCGCGAGCACGGCATCGGTACCCATCGGCATGTCGACTGTCGGAGGCATGAAGCGGGCTGCCGCCATGGCCGTATAGTGCATGCCCGCGATGGCGAGCCCCATGACGCCCGCCGCCACACGCTTCGCCCAGCGCTCGCGAACGCTCCGCGTCTCGCCAAGGCGTCGAGCCAACGTGAGCGCGACGATCGACGCCGCGACCGCGATTCCGATCGAGGTGATCACGAGCGGAGATGAATACGACAGATCGGCCGGCATGCGCATGGCGGCCATGCCCAGGTAGTGCATGCCGGCGATCGCGCCGCCCATCAGCACCCCGGCGCCGAGCAGGTTGGCCGTCTTCAGCCGTGGGCGGCTGGCGACGCCCAGCGCGAGCGCGGACGCCGCGATCGCCACCACCACGCTGCCGATCAACTCGGAGCCGTGATACCCGATGGGGAGTTGATGCGTGCCGGTTCGGAGCCCAAAGGCGAGCATACCGATGAAGTGCATGCTCCAAATGCCGACGCCCATCACGCACGATCCGCCCGCCAACCAGGCGAGCCGGGCGCGCGGGTGAGCCGCCGTGGTGCGCCCGGCAACATCGAGGGCAACGTACGACGCCAGCGAGGCGATGAGAACCGAGAGCGCGACGAGCCGAACGTCGTAACTCGTCGAGATGGGCATTCGATGATATTGGCGGGAAGCGTCCACCGCGCAAGGAAGGGTAGCCCGGTGCTTCAAGTCTCGGCCGTCGCGACGACGACTTGATACGACGGGCGGGAAAACCTACGGCGGGCCGGTCTTCCGCACTTGGGAGGCCGACTCGCTCGATTCGTTCCACTCGCTAAAGTTTTTCCCAGACGCGCCGATACTCATCGCAGCGAACACTGCCCCACAACCCCGACGCCACCCCGCCGGATGGAGTTCGCCCATTCATTCCTTCTCCCAAGGTGGCCTCGTGACTATCAGTGGCGTCAGCAGTATCAGTCCATTCAGCCAGCTCTCCGGCGTGAGCGGCGTCAGCTCCACGACTCAGACTGACGCGGACGGCAGCGTCACATCGGTCGGCACCACCCGCTCCAAGCGCGACACGTTTCGCAGCGACTTCGCTTCGCTGCTCAAGGCGGTGCAGGCCGGCGACATCACCACCGCCCAGTCGGCGCTCGCCACGCTCAAGGCCGACGTGAAGGCATCGACCGCCGGCTACTCGCCCAGTTCGAGCGCATCGTCGTCGCAGCCCGATCTCGACGCGCTGTTCAAGGCCGTGCAGGCCGGAGACATCACCGGCGCGCAGTCGTCGCTCGCGAGTCTCAAGTCGGATATTGCGTCCGCCGCGACCCAGGATGCCTCGCCCCCGCCGGCCAATGGCCAAACGCAGGGCGCGCACCCGCATCATCACCGGCATGCGGGCGGCAGTCTCGAGGCGGCCGTCGCCGCGGCGTTCCAATCCGTAACGGGCGCGGACAGTTCGTCAGAGTCGGCGCCGTCGACCGCCGCTGCGTGACCGTTCAGGGACCGATACAGACACCCGTTCACAGCGCTGCTGTGAACGGGCGATCGTTTCCGCTATGGCAGTGGCACGAAGTCCGGCAAGTTGTCCGTGAGTCGTTGACGGACAGCGCGAGCTACCCGTCGGCGATCACGGCACGCCACGATGGCGACACAGCGCGCGCATTTCGAGTGTTTGCTCATGGGGCGTTGCCCGTCGACTGCATGCCACTCATTCCGCTCGTGGCAGCATCGGGCATTCGAGCGGCGCGGAGCCGCAGAAACACCATCCCGCCCGCCGGCGTCCGCGACCCGTACGCAGTGGTCAACGCACTCGGAACAACGTTGACGGTGCCCATCGCGCCGAGGCCGAGCGACGCACGCCACAATCCGCCAACCTCGCGGATGTAGCCGAGCGAGAACGCCGACACGTTGAAGCTCCGGTCCGTCGCGAAGCCGAATTGCGGGGTATCAAGCACCAGGTCTCCCGCGGTCTTCTGAACGAACTCGGCGCGTGCCAGTACCGTGTTCGATCGGTCGAGATTCGCTTCGGATTCGGCGAGGAGGCTGTGCGAGAGGCCGGGATGGGTGGAATGCTTGTTCGCGCCCCACACGAACGTCGTCGCCCATTGCCCATCCGTACCGAGCGACGTGCCGTAGATCGCCGACGCCGTGACGCGATGCATCGACTCGGCCGGAGACAGAATCTCCGGATGCGCCAGATAACCGTAGCCGGCCGAGAGTGCCCAATCGGTGTTCGGATTGAAGGACAGCCGTCCAGAGTACGAGTCGAACTTCAGCGGATCGAAATTCCAACGGTTCTCATCCGGCTCGCGGCCGTTGAACACCGATCCTTCGAGCTTCCATTCGTGCGTGAACACGCCCGCCGTGAGCACACCGAACGAGACGTGCGTCGCGTCCTGCCAGTGATGGCCGATCGGTGCGAACGGGTTGTCCGTCGCCGACGGCCGATGCATGAACGCCACCGGTCCGAGGGCCGGCTCACCCGAGGGCGCGGCGTAGAGCGAGATGCCGGCGTTCTGCGTGACCGGGCGCTCGTACATCGCGCCGAGCTCCATCCAGAAATCGTGCGGATGCTGGCGATCGTGCAGCGGATCGCCGTGATAGCTCTCGCCCGTTTGCAACAGGAGCGGATATCCACGCGGCGTAACCGTCGCCGCGTCGAGACTGAGCATGGTGCGCGCCTGGAAACGACCGCCGGCCAACTCGTGGCTCGCCATGATCATCGCCCAATTCAGCGATCCGAACTGCGCGTCGCCGCGCGGTCCGTTCTGCTTGTCGTACTGTCCGAACGCGAACGCATGGAGCATCAAATCCCACTGCCCTGCCTTGAACCGGCGTGAGGGAAGCGAGACGGCGTCGGGAATCCATGTCGTGCCGGAGCCCATCCGCTCCATCGAGACGCCGAGGGGATCTGGCACCATCGACATCGTGGCCATGTGCGTCGTGTCTGAGCGGGCACCCATGCCCGGCATGTTCGCCATCGGCTTTTGGCCAGCCGTGTCGCGCATACCGGGCATCTCAGGCATGTCCTTCATTGCGGACGTGTCGCGCACTCTGGGCATGCCGGGCATTCCGGGTGTCGCGCTCTTGCCCATGCTCATCGTGTCTCGCATGGGCATCCTTTTCTCACCGGGGTGAGCGGCGCCGGACGCGCCCATCCCTGGCATGCCGGTCATTCCCGTAGCGTCTTTTTTCACCGGGATGCGGCGTTGCGAACGTGCGGTCGAGCGCTTGCCGCCCTTGGTCGAATCGCGCGCGGGCATCTTCATGCCGGACATTGCGGAAGACGCTGATCGTTTCGCCGGAACCTTCGACGGCGTTTTCATTCCGCTCATGCCCGGCATCGCGGACATCGCGGGCATCGCGCGCTTCACCGAGTCGGCACGGGCGATTGAATCGCGGCGTTGCTTTGGTGTTTGCTGTGCGCCGAGACTCGTTGTGGAAGTGAAACTGAAAATGAGGCCGACGACCGCGGCAAGCGCGGCACAGCCGATAGACCGAGAAAGCTTGTTGGAGTGCATCTGTCGTCCGAAGTGAAAGCCGGATGCGTGCGATTGGCCGGGCCAATCGTCGCGCATCAATCCCGCCGATGCGCCATGCGGCGAATCAGCGGCTCACGAATACCGAGTTGTGAGGGTTACGCTTTCGGAGGGGGCGGTTCCGGCGCGGTAAGGCGAGACAGAGGCGCGAGCGTACTGGTGATGGCTACGCCTTCATCGGTTCCGGGAATGGGCGACGCGCCGGCGACGTCGGTCACGGCAAGCGTTAGAGCGCAGCCGGCCATGGCGTCGCAACAGTGGTCGGTCGACGGAACTTGACAGGGTGCATCGTCCGTCGCCGCTCGCGCCGCCGCCGAGGCCATGGCAGGCTGGCTGGCCGTTCCCGTTTCCGGCGCTCCGCCGGAATCCATCGCGTCCATGCTCGCGGCAGACATGCCGGATGTGCCTTGCGTCATCGCCGAATGTGAACCCGTGTGCGACGCGCACACGAGGTCAGTGCCCACGAGGCTCAAGTGGGCCATGAAGACCATCGTGCATAGTCCGATGAAACGGCTCCAGGCGGTCCGACGCATACCGGACAGTAATGACGGCCCGTAGTTCAGCACAGTGGTGTAGAGCGAACCGTGCCCCTGAGGGGAATTTCCCGAGACCGATACAGAAACCCCGCCCACAGCGATGCCGTGGGCGGGGTAATGACTTCTGTGTTTATGGGCCTGAGAGGAGTTGAACCTCTGACCTCACGCTTATCAGGCGTTGTTGCACCGTTCCAAACTCCGGCAACTTATCGGACTTTACCACCGACAGGGCGACGTTTTGCCGACATTCGCCCCGGTTCGATGCCGGAGTTTCGCCCATCAATGGGCACAACAACGGGCACACTAGGAAAACCGGGGCCAATACCACTGGCTCTCGTCGACTCGTCGAGTGCCAATGAGGACCGGCCCGAGGTACCGGACGCCACCGGTGCATCAGCCGAAGCCGCGCGACGTCGCGTTCAGAAGGATGGTGGACGCGATTCGGCAGGTGCGCGTCAACGCAATCTGGCTCCGCTGTCCGTCGATCCGCGCGCGGTCGTTGCTTCGCGCCGTGCTGGATCCAGACCGCGCGAATCAGCCAAGCGCTGCGAAATGCCGCGAGCTCGCGCCCTTTGCCGCCTCGAGGACTTCTCTTGGCTCGAAGTTCATAGCCGATGTTCGCTCGAACGCGCCCGAACGTCAACGGAACGACCGTCTCGTTGAGAGCCGAATCCCGAAGGGTCCGTTGACAGCCAGGGACTGCCGGCCAGGAGTGCTTTCAGGGTTCCACTGCGTGGCCTGACAAGTCTCATTGGCGGGCGCGCGCCAAATTGTCCAAGTAGCGCACCGCAGCGTTGGTGGAGCATGAACGGGCGTCTCCGATATGTGCTTGGTTATCCGAACCCAGGTGGCGGATGTTCGAGGCGCGACCCGGCTGAACGCGGCCGCACACCGTCCACGCCATCTCGCACGTGCCGTCGCCTGGACCGACTTATCGGATGTTCGAGTGCCGTGCGCTGTCGTGATGCGCAGGTCACAAACGAATCGAGTCAAGTGACGCGGTGAACGCGCCGTGGCCATGTGCGGACGATACGCGTTCACCGCCGCCGTGGGGCCGTCCAAATCGTTCCAGCGACCTCCACTTACGTTCAACTGAGAAGCGCGGTCATCACGCCGAAGTGGGCGGCCGTTCAACACAAGCGCGCCGTCGCCAATTACACATGTCGAAACAAATCAGCGACCACGCTCCTCGATATTCGACGTCGCGGCCTGCGGGGGCCACGAGCCCATCCTCATCAGCGGTGGCGCTACGTAAAGGCACCCCAGCTCTCCAGCCACATTTGAACCTCCCGCAGCTCGTATTGCCATGCAACGGACCGCGGGACGCGCGGGTACGTCTCGCGGCCCTTAGCGAGCTCCGGTAGGACGAATCGCAACGCACCACCCCTGGCAATTCACAATCGTGAACGTCAATTTTCGCATGGCCTCCGGAATCCACGATGCCGGTCATACTCTATCAGCGCCATACGCATCGCCATGGCTTTGAGCAATTGCCGCCCCCTGCGATTTGTAAGCTCTACGATCGAGCTTGTCCGCCATCACTATCAGCAGTTTGAAGGGCGCCGCGGTGGAAACATCGCGTTCTTCCGGATTGAGTGCCGGCGCGGCATCGGACCGAGGACAACCCGGTTGCGTGGTGGCACCGTCGGCGGCGAGACAGCGGTCATTTACGACAATGCGGCGAACCGATACGTGATCTTCGCTCGCAATGCGGGCATGGGTGGCGCACACTCGGAGCAGCGCTGCATCCAGCTCTTCAACGAATATTTCAACACGGCCGCCGATCCGTACGATACGGTGATCACGTACGTCTTCACCGAGCGCGAGCCGTGCCACGATGCCCACCCAAACTGCCTCGCCTTACTTACCCAACTGCTCGAGACAGCCGGGTGGGGTCGCGAAGGCGCCGCGACCCCCGTTCGATACCTGCGTGGCTATGCGTCGGCGGACGAACTCTTCACGATGGCCCGGATCGACGGGATCGATGTCGCCGCCGCGCGGCAGGCGAATCGGCGTGACGGGCAACTTGGCGCCAAGCAGATACGTGAAAGGGACTACTAGATCCCACTCGCGACCTCGCCTGATATGACGCTGCCATGACGCAATGGCGTTACACTCTGGCTGTGCAATCACCTGATGCGTACGACCGCGCTGCGGCACGCGCGTTAGCGCTCATTGAGAGTGGCCGGCAGATCATCGAGCGTGGCGAACGCCTTCTCCGAATTCTACGCATGTGCCGGAGTAACGAGATGGCGTGTCACAGCGCGGCGCTGACGCCCGTGGACGGGTTGGAACCGAACGCTAGAGGCCCGGGGTAGCGTCTGGCGATGGTGACAACACCATAACCAGTGCCGCACGGTTCCTATAGCGTTTCTGCTTCGAGCTTCGCCAAACCGAGGTGATCATCGTGGTCGGAGGCCTGCAAGAGCCACAGCGTCGTTTCGATCAGAGTGCGCCGTTGAGAGAGCTCTCGCTGCCGAGGTCGTCCGCATGCGCCGCCGCGGTGCTGTGGCTGGGAACCGGGCTTGCGCTTGGCATAATCACGACGCCTCATAGCCAGGAATCGGGCGGCGCGGTCATGGGTCGCGCGTCTGGCGGCGACCTGTTCCTCCGCATTGCAGCGAATAACCTGATCGCCGTGGCGATCCTTCTCGCCGGCCGCTGGACAGCGGGGGTGAGCGCCGCGGCGGGCCTCATGGTCAACGGCGTCAAAATCGCCCGTTTGACTCGCCTACTGCACACGAGCGGCGTGACGGCCGCTGGAATCATGATGATGCTTGGACCGCATGGAATCATCGAGGTGCCCGTACTCCTCATCGCTGGTGCGTTTGGACTAGGCGGCTTCCAAGCCCTTACCGTCGCCTTCGGTGCCACGCGCGAGACAGGACGGCCGCACCGCGCAGCCGGGCGGCGGACCGTGTACCTCCTGGGTGCGGCGTTGGTCGTTGCGGCCGCGATAGAAGCATGGATCTCGCAACCGTTGGCGACGCATTTTCTCCCACCGGGGCGCTAGCGACACATGAGGAGGCAAGACCTCCTCCTCATGTGCCCAGTCGGTCAGCTCCGGGATCGCTGCAACAACACGGTGCCAGCGACCAGAAACGCCAGCGCGGCGACATCGGCGACGACGTGAACGTTCGGCGCGGAGATCGGGCCAAACGACATGATCCCAACCGCACATCCAAACATCAGCAAACCCCATCCTCGAGAACGTGAGGACGACGTGCTGCGGAGCGTAACGGCGCCCTGAACGGCGAGAACGAGCGCGATTACGCCAGCAACGAATGGCAGAACCGTCATGGCTGTCACGCTGACATCACCCGCCGCACGCGGCGTCCATCACTGGATCGTCGGCTTGTGGATCGCCTTGCACCGAATCCAGGTAGTCGATACAAGCCTGGTCTCCGCCGCTCGGCCCAGCCGGGAATTGCTGAGAGACGAACACCCCCAAATCGAAGCCGATACCGAACGCTCCGATTACGCCGCCGAGGGCCGCCAGAGCGGCGTCGCCGATCAAGCTACCGGCACTTGCCGCGATGCCCCCGAGGCCAGCGGCGCCCTTGACGATCCATCCAAAGACCGACGGACTGCCGTCTTTCAACGTGTCCACGCCAACCTGGGCCTCGAGCATCCGAGGCAGTAGCACGTCGGACGCGACGACCTGAATACGATGGATCAAGCGCGCAGCGGCCAACGTTGCTTCCGCCTTGCCAGCGGTCAGCCCAAGGCGAGCCTGCTCATGGCTAACGTCGAATGTTGCTACGGTTCGACGTGTGAGCACGCCGTTTCGGAACTCGTTCATGGTGAGACGGCGCAATTCCCAGCCGCCGTCAGCGCGCTTCCATTCCGGGACCGCAGCATACACGAGAGCGCCATCCATAGAGATTCGCACGGCGGATGACGGTCCGGAACCAATGCCCGGATCTACGGCGAGGTCGATGCTGTGCCCGGCGCCAGGAATCGTTCGGCCATGCACCGCGCGTTTGCCATGAGCTCGGCCAAAGTCCGTTTCGAATACCGGGACGGTTTGGTTCCCAGCACGCAGAGCGTCAAAGGCGCCCAGCCGCACGTATCCTGTGCCGTGCGACACACGGCCTCTCAGATGTTGAGACGGAACATCGATGTGCCGCCAGTCCCCGCTCGTGTCGATTCCGTCCACCGAGAGAGATACGTCCGCCGACAGCGCGGTTCCTTCGATCGGCGATCGTGACAGGGGTGACTTCAATGGGTCGAACGCCGACCGCACAGCGATCGGCTCTGCACTGTTCTCTTGGCACGCCGTTATGAACGCGACGGCCCCGCAGAACAACGCCAAACGGCGAAGAGATCTCGAGCGACCGCCTCGAGCCCTGCGATGGAGAGCTTGCCGTTCATTCCGAGCTTCAGATCGTCAGTTGCGCGGGGTTCAATCCAGCAGTCGAGCCACACGTAACCCGGAACAGTAGAGTGAAGCTCAAGATCGCCGAGTACAGTGATGGGCTGGACGACTTGGGTAACCTCGATGCGATGTCCGGCGCTCTACTTGACGCCGCCGGATTCGGAGGACGAAACGAAGTCGGGCGATTCTACCGTGAAGGATCTGGGAGGCTGGAAGACCGAGCAGACCATGGTCGCGGTCTACTTGCAGCCAGACGAGGATGCGCAGCGGACCGCCCTGGAAAGAACTACCGTCTCCACGAGGTCAAATCCGGCATGAATGGGCACACGGAACGGGCACACCACGCGCGGCTCCAGAAACGCTATTGCCTCGCCAAGCGCGTAACGCTCAACGAGGCAACAGCTTGTTTCAATCAGTTTTTATGGGCCTGAGAGGAGTTGAACCTCTGACCTCACGCTTATCAGGCGACCCAAAGCAAGTACGCAGTCCGGCAAGTTAACCGTAAGTCGTTGACGGACAGCGCGATCTGCCGCAGTTGGTTTTGGGTCTGCCGGGTAATGCCGGGCTAAATCGACAGCAATCGACAGCAATCGACAGCAACGATTGGTTTCAGAGACGCTCGTTGGTCGCTGCCACCGCCTGAATACTCCTAGCTTCGAGCGCCAGCACGCCCCTTGGTCCCAGCCCGCTTGCTCGTGCCCGACGGGACGTGGAGGCGAGGCGTGGCAAATCCGATCAGTTCGTCCATTCTTGACAGGAACAGCTTCAGAATCGGCGACGTGTTTGTCTTGCTGTAACCCACGGCCAAATCAATCGTTGGCGCTTCCCCTTCCAGCGGCCGGCTGACCACGGACGGTGGCAACAGGTTCTTCGCATAGGCGGGCATGAGCGCCAATCCGCGAGTGGACACAACCAGCGACTCGGCCATCGCAATGTTGTCCACGCCATGATCCATTTTGATGGCGAGACCTGAGCGGCGTATGTAGTCCTCGGTGACGGCGCGCAGCACTGTCGCTTTTTTCGAACCGCCGATGAAGATCTCGCCGAGGAATTCCCGCGGATGAATCGCCTTGCGCCGAGTGAGGCGATGGTTGCTCGGCATCAGGACAATCAGCGGCTCGTGGTCCACCACCTCGTAGCTCAGATCGAAGGCCGGGTCGACGCGAAGGAAGGCGACGTCGAGCCGGCCCCGGACAAGCGCCTCGGCGAGGTCCGGCGAATAGTCGCTCGTGATCGTCACCTGAATATTCTTCAGCTCGTCGCGGAGCACATGCATCGCCCGCGGCAGCCAGCTCATCTCGTGACCCGATTGGAAGCCGATAGCGAAAGTCTTTTTTCCGAGCTGAGCGGCCCTTCGCGCCACTTCCACCGCGGCATCGACTTGTGCAAGCGCCAGCCGGGCGTGGTCGAGAAAGGCTTTGCCCGAAGGGGTCAATTCGATGCCGTGCACACTGCGCGTCATCAACTCGGCTCCAACCTCGCGCTCGAGATCTCGGATTTGGCGACTGAGGGAAGGCTGCGCCGTACGCAGCCTTTTTTCGGCCGCCAGCGTGAGGCTTCCCTCCTCGGCGACCGCGATGAAATAACGAAGGTGCCTCAGTTCCATTATCGTCCCATGCCTCCAAGGCATGGGGGCCAACCTACAAAGTATTTTTCCGCGGCGCCAGGACGATCCAGGTTGCGACTATGCCAAGTGGTTTTCCCTTCGCGCGTCAATCTTCTGCCTCGAGGGGGCCATATCCTGGAGGACTGGATCTATGAGCGCTCAGGTGGTTTTGATAACGGGCGGACTGACCGGCATTGGACGCGCCACCGCTGTCGCCTTCGCCAAGAAGGGGGCGAAGGTTGTTGTCGCTGGCCGGCGCGACGAAGCTGGCATGCAGCTAGTCGACGAGCTCCGGTCCTTCGGTTCCGAGGCTGAATTCGTCAACGCAGACGTTCGCAATGAGGATGACGTTCGCGCCATGGTCGACAAGACCATCGCACGGTTCGGGCACCTCGACGTCGCGGTGAACAACGCCGCCACCGAAGGTCAGGTCGGCCCGATCACGGATCAGACCGCGGAAAGCTTTGCCGCGACGTTCGACACCAACGTTCTCGGCGTAGTCCTGAGCATGAAGCACGAAGTGCGTGCCATGCAGGCCCAGGGGAGTGGCAGCATCATCAATATTTCCTCGACCTACGGACACGAGGGGGCGGCCGGCGCCTCGATTTACGTCGGCGCCAAGCACGCCGTTGAAGGCATCACCAAGTCGGTGGCGCTCGAAGTGGCGAAGTCTGGGATTCGCGTGAACGCCGTTGCGCCTGGCCCAACGGACACCGGCATGCTCACTCGCTTTACCGGCACGCCGAAAAACAAGGCGGCTTTGGTGAAGGGTGTTCCACTCGGTCGACTCGGTCTGCCGGAGGAGATCGCCGACGGCATCGTCTTCATCGCATCGGACGCAGCCTCATTCATCACCGGGCACATCCTCAACGTCGACGGAGGCCACAGTGCTGACTGAATCTCTCCAGGCGCGGAGGGACACGATTCCCGTGGCCCAACACACCCATCAGACCGCACCGACACAGTTCGTGAACGCAGCGGGCGTTCGGTTCGCCCAACCGGACGACACTGGCGGTCTCATTGCATTCCTCGCCTCCGACGATGTGCGCTGGAATACGGGGGATACCGTCCGAGTCCATGGCGGTTCGAAGCTCTGAAGCATTTCATGCGGGGCACTATGGAATCGCCGGAAATATCCTACCTCTACACGATAGCCCTCCTTGGCATTTCCTTCATGGGATTTGCCGCCATCGTCATGCTCCTGCGCGAGGCGTTGGGTGGTCACTTGGGGCCATTCGACGTCTTGTTTGCACGGGTCTATATGGAGGGTGCCCTGATAGTCAGCATGGGGGCAATGCTCCCACCCCTACTGATGTTCTGGGCGTTATCAACTGGAGCGGTGTGGCGTCTGTGCAGCGG
>JAQBQB010000007.1 GCA_028287235.1 Gemmatimonadota bacterium
CGGAGCTTCGTCAACGGCGTCATCGACCAGCTCGCGCAATGCAAGTGATCCCCGCGATCGACCTGCGCGACGGCGCCTGCGTGCAGCTGGTCGGCGGCTCGTACGCGGATGAGCGCGTTCGCATCGCCGATCCGGTCGGCGTCGCGGCCGGGTGGGCAAACGCCGGATTCAAGCGAATACACGTGGTGGATCTCGATGCAGCGACGGGCCGCGGTACGAACCGCAAGACCGTGAGACAACTCCTCGCAGCGAACGGCGTGACTATGCAATGCGGCGGGGGAGTGCGCGACCTCGACTCCATCGACGACCTGCTCGTAGCCGGCGCATCCGAAGTCGTGCTCGGCACCAAGGCAATCGAGGATCGCGGCTGGCTCGAGAAAGCAGCAGCGCATTACCCGAACAGACTCATCGTCGCCGCCGACGCCAAAGGGCGCAACGTCGCGACACGTGGCTGGTCGGAAACCAGCTCGCTAGACGTCGCGACATTTGTGAAGGATCTGAATCGGCTGCCGCTCGCCGCGATTCTCGTGACCGCGATCGAAGGTGAAGGCCAGATGAAAGGCCCAGACATCGGTCTCATGCGCGAGCTGGCATCTGTGTCTCGACTCCCGCTGCAAGCCTCGGGCGGCGTCGGCACGCTCGACGATCTTCGCGATCTCGCCGCCGCCGGCGTTTCAGCAACAATCGTTGGAATGGCACTCTACACAGGCGCGCTCCAGGCGAGCGCCATCATCGAGGAATTCCCAGCATGACCGTGACGATGCGAGAGACCACCGAAACCTCCGTCCGCGTCGAGCTGAGGCCCGGCTCGGGTGCGGGCACTATCGAGACGGGAGTCCCATTTCTCGACCACATGCTCACCGCGTTTGCCCGCTACTCCGGACTCGATCTCGACGTCTCGGCCCGCGGTGACCTCCGCCACCACCTCATCGAGGATGTCGCGCTCACACTCGGCCGCGCCTTCAAGGACAGCGTTCCCGCCGGCGCCGCGCGATACGGCTCGCGTACCGTGCCGATGGACGACGCGCTCGTCCAGGCAACCGTCGACATCGGCGGC
The DNA here is from genome assembly GCA_028287235.1 of Gemmatimonadota bacterium. GTDB lineage: Bacteria > Gemmatimonadota > Gemmatimonadetes > Gemmatimonadales > Gemmatimonadaceae > JAQBQB01. The sequence continues at coordinate 1,058 of JAQBQB010000007.1, forward strand.
CGGCCCTACTACCAGGGACCGCTTCCAAACAAGCTCTACGATCACTGGATGCGCTCGTTCAGCGACGAGGCGCGCGCGACGATCCACATCGTCGTCCTGCGCGGAACAGACAAGCACCACATCATCGAGGCCGCATTCAAGGCGCTCGGCTTCGCGCTGCGCGACGCGCTGGTGGATACGGGCGCGACGATGAGCACCAAGGGCCGAGTGTCGGTGAGGGTGGAATGACACTGATGAACAGAGTGATCGCGTGCCTCGACGTGAAAGACGGGCGCGTCGTCAAGGGAGTGGGGTTCGTGAACCTCCGCGACGAGGGCGATCCGGTGGTGCTGGCCGAGCGTTACGAAGCGCAGGCGGCCGACGAGATAGTGTATCTGGACATCTCGGCAACGAATGAAGGACGCTCGACGTTGCTCGATCTCGTGCGACGCACCGCGGAGCGGTTGTTCATTCCGCTCACGGTGGGTGGGGGGATGCGATCCGTGGACGACATCGCGGCGGCGCTGCGCGCAGGCGCGGACAAGATCGCGATCAATTCAGCAGGTGTTCGGCGGCCGGCATTATTTACCGACGCCGCGACGCGGTTCGGATCGCAGTGCGTGGTTGCGAGCATCGACGCCCAGAAAACAGGCGACACCTGGGAGGTGTACGTGAACGGCGGACGCGAGCCCACAGGCCTTGATGCGATCGAATGGGCCTCACGGTGCACGGCACTCGGCGCCGGCGAGATCCTTCTCACAAGCATCGATCGCGACGGCGCGCGGACTGGCTACGATCTCGAGCTGTTGTCTCGCGTCGCAGGGGTGTCGACGGTGCCGGTGATCGCATCGGGCGGCGCCGGCTCGGCGGCAGACATCTGCGACGCGTTCATCCGCGGCGGAGCCGACGCGGCACTGCTGGCGGGACTGCTTCACTCCGGAGTCACGGACATCGGGAGTATCAAGAAGGCTCTGCGCGCCGACGGGATCTCGGTGAGGATGGCAGCATGAGCGGAAACGAGACCGACAGCTATATGAATGCAGTGGCCGAAGTTGCCGCGGTCGCCGGGAATGTGGCCCTGCGCTACTACGGGAAAAACCCCGAGGCTCACCTGAAGAACGATGGCTCGCTCGTCAGCGCCGCGGACTACGACGCCGAGCGGTCGGCACGCGCGTGGGTCGAGAAGAACTTTCCGGCGGACGGAATCATCGGCGAAGAGCTGCCCACCACTCGCGAATCCGCGAGGCGCCGGTGGATCATCGATCCCATCGACGGCACTTTCACTTTCCTTCAGCGCGTGCCGCTGTGGGGAACGCTCGTCGCCGTGGTCGAAGGAGAGCGCGTGATCGCGGGAGCCGCGTACTTCCCGGCGCTCGAGGAGACGCTTGTGGCCGCGCCGGGCAAAGGCGCCTGGTGGAACGGCTCGCGCACCACAGTGTCGAAAGTTGCGGAGCTCAAGTCAGCGCGACTCGTCACCACCGACGCGCGGTTCAAACGGGATCCATCGCGGCGCGAGCGTTGGCTGGAACTCCAAAACGGCGCGCTGGCTATGCGCACGTGGGGAGATTGTTACGGGTATCTGCTTGTCGCCACCGGTCGCGCCGACGTGATGGTTGACGACGTGGTCTCGGCGTGGGACCTGGCGGCGCTGTTGCCGGTGATCACCGAGGCGGGCGGCGCCTTTACGGACTGGAAGGGAAGGACGACCGCTTTCGGCGGCGACGCGATCGCCACGAACTCTCTGTTGGCCGACGCGGTTCGAGAGATTCTCGTCTCGCCCGCGACGGCTGACTCGAAATCGACAAGCTCATGACATCACTGAATCTCGACGACGTCAAATTCGCCGTCGACACGGGAACCGTAGTCGTCGTCGCGCAGGACGCAGCGACGGGAAGAGTCCTGATGGTTGCGCACGCCGACAGGGAAGCTCTCTCTC